>JAGQXQ010000382.1:0-12984 GCA_020436535.1 Phaeodactylibacter sp. | reverse complement strand
GGAAATGCAGCCATATTTCGAGGGGGCGTGGATGAAGGAAAATATATTGGAAAATCATGGGGCGCTGTGTTCGCTCTACAAGGCACACGAGAATGGGGATTTCCGGTCGGAAGGAGATTCACCCGCATTTCTGCATACCATCATGACGGGCTTGCGGAACCTGGAATCGCCGGACTGGGGCGGCTGGGGCGGCCGTTATGTGCGGGTGCGGGAGAACACCTGGCTCGATCCTGTGCCAGTGCCGGGATATGCGTATCCGGAAGGGCGATGGTATAGCAGTACCGGGTGGGGCCGAAATAGCTTGCGCGAAGGATCAACCACAACCGCCGAGCAGCGCCGGGAATATTTCAAGCCAATGTGGCGGTGGACGGATGCACTGCAAAACGACTTTGCGGCTCGAGCAGACTGGTGCGTGAAATCGTATGAAGAGGCAAATCATCCGCCGGCGGTTGTGCTGGAGCATGCGAAGAATCTGCAGGTGCGGCCGGGGGCGACGGTGGAACTGAGCGCGCAGGGGACAAGCGATCCGGACGGGGATGAACTGAAGTATCGTTGGTGGCAATACCGGGAAGCGGGAACCTACGACGGAACTATTGAAATCAGGGATGCCGGGAAACAGGATGCCTCGTTCACGGCGCCGGGCGATGCCGGCAAAGGGAAAACCATTCATATTATCTGCGAGGTGACGGATACCGGCACACCGCAATTAACGAGATATCAACGGGTAGTCGTTGAGATAGAATAGTGACATAATTTAGATGAATAACAAAAATAATGATCATGTATAAAGATCTTTGTCAGTCATTGGTACTGGCAGGTTCACTTTTCTGTGCTGCAGGCTGTATGGCTCAGAACCTACCGGCATTTCCCGGAGCCGAGGGGTTCGGGGCATACTCCAAAGGTGGGCGGGGTGGAAAGGTCCTTTACGTCAAGAACCTGAACGACGATGGCCCGGGAAGCCTGCGTTGGGCGGTAGAGCAGGAAGGCCCTCGCACAGTCGTTTTCGAGGTATCGGGAACAATCGAACTCAAAGACCGGCTCGACATAAAAAATCCCAATATTACTATCGCCGGGCAAACGGCACCTGGAGACGGCATTTGCCTGAAGGGAGAGACACTTCGCATCGGGGCCAGTGACGTCATCATTCGCTACATCCGTGTTCGGTTAGGAGATGGAAAACATGGTGTAGGTAGTAAACAGGGTAAAGACGCCATCAGCATATCTGTTGGTGAGGATATTATTGTTGATCATTGTTCAGCCAGCTGGAGTTTGGATGAAGTGTTATCAACTTCGACTAAAAACCCCACGCTGACCCGAGTGACAGTGCAATGGTGTTTCATCACCGAAGGTTTGAATGTCGACGGGCATGGTTTCGGATCATTAATTCGTGGTACCGGAGGCGCAAAATACAGTTATCTGCACAACCTTTACGCGCACAATCATGGCCGCAACCCACGTCCGGGGAACTACGACTCTAACCCACACGACGAGGACCCGGAGGGCTTACTTCTTGATTTCAGAAATAACGTCCTTTATAACTGGGGGGGAGGATACGCTGGCTATAACAAGGACTCTAAAAGCGTCACCCGTCTTAACTACGTGGGCAACTACCTGATACCGGGAGTGGATTCAAAGCCTACTGGAATTGCATATTCCACCGGATCTCCATTCAATCGCTCGTATTTCGCGGGTAACTACTATGATGGCAAACTTCCAGATGATCCCTGGGGCCTGGTAAAATTTCAAGATAGTTGGACAGGCGAGGAAATCCAAGCTTATAAGCAGAGTGAACCGTTTGAAACAGGGCCCGTGCAGAAGGAAGATGCTCGCTCCGCATATGAGCGTGTATTGAATACGGGCGGGGCTAGTTTGCCAAAACGAGATGTAGTAGATCAACGCATCGTGAATGATATCCAGAAACGTATTGGTATAATTATCAAAAGCCAGGAGGATGTCGGAGGCTGGCCGATACTAAAAGCTGCTCCTGCTCCCACCGACACCGACCGTGATGGTATGCCTGATGACTGGGAGAAGAATAACGGGCTTAACCCGAATGATGCGCAAGATCGGAACAATGTTGCCGATGATGGCTACACGATGCTCGAAAAATATCTGAACAGCATTAAGTTGAAATGATTTATAAAATGAAAAAGATTCTATTATCTACCTTTTTCTCATTCATCGCTGCCTCCTGTTTACTAGCAGGAAATCCTATTAAAATAATGCCTGTGGGCAATTCTATCACAGCTGGTGAACACTATAATTTTCCAGCTTTGGAGGAACGAACCGGGTATAGGAAAGCGCTCTATGAAATGCTGATTAACGCTGGCTATCATGTCGATTTTGTTGGTTCGCAGAGTCATGGCATGAGGCCAGAAGATGATAAAGATTGGTATGACTGGAATTGCGAAGCCTATCCCGGTTGGAAAATCCCTGACATTGCAAGCAAGGTTGAAATTGCCTTGAAGGCCTATCAACCAGATATCCTTCTGGTTCATGTTGGAACCAATGGTAACGATTGGGACAATAAGCCAGGCCAAGTTAAGGATATGCTTGATATGATTAATAGCTATTCCGTTGACCATAACCATCCAATGACTGTATTTCTTTGCTTAATTATCAACCGGTTTAAAAGTGAAGATGCTGCCCCTACAACTAAATTTAATAAAGACGTAGCTAATATGGCAGGCGCCAGGGTTGGAGATAAAATAAAAGTAATTTTAGTAGATATGGAAAATGGAGCTGGTTTAGATTATTCTGATAGCCTGCCAGATCTAAATGCCAATCCTCCCTACGAAGGTGGTGATATGTTGGGTGTAAGATATCCGGGTGTAGCTTATGATAAATATCACCCCAATGATAAGGGCAATACAAAGATGGCTGTGAAATTTTATGAAGAGCTTGTCAAAGAACTTGAGGTGCCAGTTAAGATCACAAACAACAAGGTTGAGAGCATAGAAGGAACCCAAGTCTTGTTGGCGCAGCTGCCCTGGCAGCAACATGGTAAATTGGAGGTATCCAAAACCGGGCATACCATTGAACATGAAGACGGCACTCCATTCCTGTGGATTGGAGATACGGGATGGGGCCTATTTCAACAGCTCACGCGCGAAGAGGTTGATCACTACCTGGATAACCGTCAAAAGCTGGGGTTTACAGTCATTCAATCCGTGGCGTTTTGGTATCCGCATGGTGGCGGGATGGAAGGTGGCCCTCATAATGCCGCCAATGCCTATGGCCATCGGCCCTTTAGTGGTAGTGAAGATGCTCCCAACACAGCCGATCCATTGCTGGTTAAGGGAGGCGGCCCTGACTCACCTAATGATTATTGGGATCATGTAGATTATGTAATTGAGGCCGTAAAGAAACGGAATATGTATTTGGCCCTGTTGCCTTGCTGGGGGCGAGCCTATATCACCCCGCAAATGGGGGGGGCTCAACAAGAGTTTACGGAGGAGGAAGCCAAAGCCTATGGTGTTTTTTTGGGAAAACGTTATCAGCAGGAACCGCACATCATTTGGGTACTGGGCGGCGATGCCAAGGCACAGATTAAGGGTTATGACAAGAATATTAACTATCAGGAATGGGACAAGCGTTCTGTCTTCAGGGCGATGGCAGAGGGAATAACGCAGGGTGTGGCCGGGCAACAACCCGCCTGGAATCAAGCCCACCCGGCCTGGGGTGAGGTTTTTATAACGTACCACCCGGATGGTGACGCTCCTGACAATTCTTCGAAATGGTTTCATGAGGATGCCTGGCTTGATGCCAATGGCGTAGAAGTTTGGAGAGAGGTGGGCCAGGTGTACCCGACGATGTTAGGCGATTACCAATTGAACAATCCGGTTAAACCGAGCCTCTTTCTGGAGGGATCTTATGAATTTGGATCTTATCGTCATGAATGTGGCTGGGTAACTCCGGTCAGGGTACGCCGGCAGGTTTACCATACTTTCTTTGCAGGTGGTGCTGGGCATACCTATGGGGCAGGCCCGGTTTGGGCCATGCGTGGCTCCGGCGGGGATTACAATTGTGGCTACACCTGGAAACAGGCTCTTGATTTTCCTGGAGCTGCTCAGTTTGCAGGGGTGGCTAAAGCGTTTTTACTAGCACACCAATGGCCTGAATGGATCCCGGATGGAGGTGTTATAGATGGCTCGGTTGGAGAAGGGGAAAGCTTAAAAACCGCTGTTACTAGCACATCTGGCGATATGGCCTTGGTGTACTTTTCCAATAACTCGCAGACGCAAATAAAAAATAGGCTGAACAAAGCAGCCGTAGCTCATTGGTTTGATCCACGAAACGGCCAGGAAAAGCAGGCAGGTAGCTTTAAGCAGCATGAGGTTCGGAACATGGCCCCACCTGACAATTGGGAAGATGCCATATTGGTTCTTCAGGCTAGGCCACGTGTTATTGTCACAAGCGACGGAGAAATTGACGACGAGTGTTCGATGGTCCGATTCCTGCTCTATGCCAATGAGTGGGATATCGAGGGCATTGTCACATCGAGTTCACAATACCACTGGCATGGCCACAAATGGGCAGGGGATGAATGGGCCCAGCCCTACCTGGAGGCCTACGCAAAAGTCCGTCCCAATCTGGTCAAACATGACAGCCGGTATCCAACAGCGGAGTACCTTCAGGAACGCACCTTCCTTGGAAACGTGGAAACGGAAGGGGAGATGGATAAAATTACTTCCGGCTCCCAACATATTGTCAAGGTTCTCCTGGACGAATCGGACAACCGGCCCATCTGGATTCAGGCCTGGGGTGGTACCAACACCATTGCGCGGGCGCTGAAAACCATCGAAGAAGAGCATCCGGAGAAAATGGCTGAGGTGGCCAACAAGATCCGCTTCTTCTTTATCTGGGAACAGGATTCTACTTATCAGGCCTACATCCGGCCTCACTGGGGGAAGTATAACATTCAGACGATCATCTCCGATCAATTCATAGCCTTCTTTTACCACTGGAAAAAGTATTTGCCCCAGGAGCAACAAGAATTCTTAACCGGGGCGTGGATGAAGCAACATGTATTAGAGAATCATGGCCCGTTGTGTTCCTTGTATAAGGCACATGAAAATGGAGACAAGGGATTTGAAGAAGGGGATTTCAGGTCCGAAGGGGATTCGCCAGCCTTCTTCCATACCATCGAGACCGGTTTGCGAAATATGGAGTCTCCTGACTGGGGCGGATGGGGTGGCCGCTATGTCAAGGTCCGTGAAAATACCTGGCTCGATCCTGTGTTTGAACCCGGCTACCAATATCCCGAAGGTAGATGGTATGGTAATTCGGCCTGGGGGCGGGAACGCCTTAAAGCAGAAATTCCGAATGACCAGGAGCTCACCGCCTATCTCAAACCGCTCTGGCGCTGGACGGAAGCACTGCAAAACGATTTTGCGTCGCGGGCCGACTGGTGCGTGAAATCCTTTGCGGAAGCTAACCATCCGCCCGTAGTCAAGCTGGCTCATGCTGTGGACTTGAAGGCGCGGCCGGGGGCGACGGTGGAACTGAGTGCTCGGGGGACGAGCGATCCGGACGGAGATGAGCTGGATTACCGTTGGTGGCAGTACCGGGAAGCGGGAACTTACGAAGGAACTATTGAAATCCGGGATGCCGGCAAACAGGATGCCTCGTTCACGGCGCCCGCCGGTGCCGGCAAAGGGGAAACTCTTCATATTATCTGCGAGGTGACGGATATGGGCACACCGCAATTGACGAGGTATCAGCGGGTGGTTGTTGAGATTGAATAACAATAATAAAAGCATGTTATGTATAAGTGTTTATGTAAAACAATAATCCTGATCCTTTTCTTTTTCTGCCCTGTATACAGTTTTACTCAGAATCCGCTTGCATTCCCCGGCGCCGAAGGATACGGAAAATATACAGTTGGAGGACGAGGCGGAGCAGTATACGAAGTAACGAACCTCAATGATGCCGGCGAAGGCAGCCTTCGGGCTGCGGTTGAAGCCTCAGGGCCAAGGACGGTCGTATTCAGGGTCTCAGGTACGATAGATCTGAAAAGTGACCTGAAGATTTCCCATCCTTATATTACCATTGCCGGGCAGACAGCCCCCGGAGATGGTATTTGTATTGGAAAATACCCATTAATAATTGGAGCCAGCCAGGTTATCATTCGGTATCTAAGGGTAAGAGTTGGAGATGAATCGGGTGATGATGCAGATGCCATATCAAGCAGGTACAATAATAACATTATCATTGACCATGTGTCGGCAAGTTGGAGCATTGATGAGACCATGTCCATTTACCATTGTGATAGTATAACGGTTCAATGGTGCCTGGTTGCGGAAAGCCTCTATAATTCCAACCACGTTAAAGGCAACCATGGGTTTGGAGGTATTTGGGGAGCAAACCATAGTACTTACCATCATAACCTGTTGGCACATCACTCCAGCCGTAATCCCCGTTTCGCTTCGGGTAGCGGAAATACCGATTACAGAAATAACGTGATATATAACTGGGGGCATCAAAGTTGTTATGGGGGGGAAACACAACAAGTAGGTAATACGAAATTCAATTTCACCAACATTAATTTGGTGGCCAATTATTATAAGCCTGGCCCTGCAACAGCACCAGGCGAGGTATCGTACCGCATTGCCAGCCCCTGGTCGCGCAATGGCGCCGCTGATTATGGCAAATGGCATATTTCCGACAATACCATGTATGGTAATGCCACTGTTACAGCCGATAACTGGAATGGTGGCGTACAACCCCAGGGCGGCAGTTCATTTATTGCAGGATTGAAACTGGATCAACCGTGGCCATCTATGGCTATTAACCAGCAAACTGCGGAAGAAGCCTATTATGCTGTTCTTGATAAAGTAGGAGCTACATTGCCCAAACGGGATGCGCTAGATGCACGCATTGTTGACGAAACCCGTAATGGCTATGCCACTTATGAAGGGGCAGCATATAAAAAAGAACATGCGGTGCCTGATGAATCAAAAAAGAGCGGCATTATTGATTCTCAGAAAGACGTTGGCGGCTGGCCTGTGCTGAAAAGCACCGCAGCCCCCACCGACACCGACCATGATGGTATGCCCGACGAATGGGAAATCAGGAAAGGCCTTAACCCCAATAATGCAGCTGACAGGAACCAAGTGGCGCCCGATGGTTACACCATGCTGGAAAAATACCTGAACATGTCGGATGGTGTAACGATTACAGGCGAGTTAAAAAAATGGCATACCTTGACACTAACCTTCGATGGCCCTGAATGTTCGGAGACCGATGAATACAATCCCTTCTTCAATTATCGGTTGAATGTTATTTTCACTCATAGGCAAACCAGAATATCCTATAAGGTTCCCGGCTATTTTGCGGCGGATGGTAATGCCGGCATGACTTCTGCCTCTTCAGGAAATAAATGGAGAGTACATTTCACTCCGGATCATACCGGCGTATGGGATTATTCGGTGGACTTCAAAAAGGGGAAGTGGGCGGCTGTGAGAGTACGAACGGAGGGCGTTCCAAGTGGGGAATATATGGATGGCGAAACTGGCGAAATATTGATTGATGCATCTGACAAATCAGGCGGGGATTTTAGAGCACAGGGCCGGCTTCAATATGTGGGCGAAAGATATTTGCGTTTCGCTGAAAGTGGCAAGTATTTCTATAAATGTGGCCCTGATGCCCCGGAGAATTTTCTTGCCTACACTGGATTTGATGGTGATTTCGCGTCTGATGGCCATAAGGACGACTTAGTAAAAACCTGGGGGCCTCATCTCAGAGATTGGAAAGAAGGGGATCCTCAATGGCCGGGAAATCGGGGCAAGGAGATTATCGGGGCGCTGAATTATCTGGCATCCGAAGGGATGAATGCCGTTTCATTTTTAACGAACAATATAGCTGGAGATGATCAAAATGTTTTTCCCTATATTGATTATGACACGTACGGCCGATTTGATTGTTCTAAATTGGATCAATGGGAAATGGTATTCAACCATGCTCAAACGCTTGGGCTATTCCTGCATTTTAAAACGCTTGAAGCAGAAAATCAGGGTTTACTGGATAACGGAGGTATTGGCGGCTACACGAGGTTATATTACAGAGAATTGATAGCTCGGTTTGGACATCACCTGGCCCTAAACTGGAACTTGGGCGAAGAAATTGGCGATTGGAGTAATTTCAACAACCAAAAAACATTGCCATTGAATACTACAGAGCGTCAGTCGCTTGCCCAGTATATATATGATACTGACCCTTATCATCACCACATGGTGATCCATAATGGGGAATGGTTCACTTCTTTGTATGGAGACCGATCAAAATTAACCGGCGCTTCCCTTCAAACCAATAAACGGGATTTTTCCAGGGTCAATTCTCAGGTCAAAAGGGTGATCGATGAGGCCAAATTAGTGGGGAAGGTATGGGCAGTGGCTTGTGATGAGCCTGGTGATGCCAGTCATGCATTGATTACTGATGGCGAAGATCCTGAGCACTTTGATGCAAGAACCAACGGGCTTTGGGGTGCTATGCTGGCTGGTGGCTGGGGTACGGAATGGTACTTTGGTTATCAGCACCCACATTCCGATTTGACCTGCCAGGATTACCGCAGTAGGGATTTATTCTGGGATATGGGTAAGATATGCATCAATTTTTTTACGGAAAATGAATTTCCGGTTACGGAAATGGCCTCTAAGAATGAATTAATTTCCTCTGAGGGTGATTTTTGCTTTGCAAAAGCAGGAGATACCTATATAATACTGTTGAAAAAGGGAGGAGCAAGCCAATTGGATTTAGAAAATCATGAAGGGGACTATACCATCAAATGGCTAGATCCTCGCAATGGTGGAGATTTACAAAATGGTTCTGTCAAAACATTTAAAGGCAGCGGTTCTATGCCATTGGGCCTGGCACCAAACAATCCTGAGAAAGACTGGGTTGTTTTAGTTCGTCGAAACAGGTAAGAATAGAACACCAATTCCACTCGCTGGCACCCGGCCGTCGCCCGGTAAAATAGGCACGGCCGCTGCCGCGGGCACTATGCTTGAAGACAAGCGAGCCTGCGTTCAGCATCAGTGGTGCGTCAGTATAATAATTCCATAAAGGAAAGTAATGGAAAGCAATTTGAAATGATTACTCCAGTCTCTTGCCAGAAGACGGTATTGTTAAAGTACCTACTGGTCCTGGATCGGGAATAGATTTCGATCCCATTTTTATTGAAAAACATCAGGTTATAAATGAATAGTTATATTACAGGTATGAATTTATTTATTAGCAACGCGGCCATAGATAGGTGAATTTAGGGCCTGGTAATGATTCCTAGCCTGTCCGGCCGCGAGCACGGCCTTGTGGGCAGGCAAGCTTCAGTCATTCGCTGATTCTGTCCTCTTAATAATTATATGGATATGCTATCCAGATTGATCATCTTGCTCCTGTTTCCGACATTTTCTTTCGGTCAAGCTGAACTAAGGGAGCAGGCCAATGCCTCATTGCAAAAAGGCATCGCCTTTTTTCATTCCATCAATACTCATGGAGGCTATGTTTATAACGTAACGCCTGATTTGTCGTTACGTTGGGGCGAAGGCCCTAAAGATGCAGAAACGATCGAAGTGCAACCTCCGGGCACTCCGGCGGTTGGGCAGTCATTCTTGCGGGCCTATCGGGCGACCGGAGATAAGCAGGCTTTGGTTGCCGCCAAAGATGCGGCCTATGCGTTGATTCGCGGACAGAATAAATATGGTGGATGGGGCCACACCATAAACTTTGCAGATCTGAGTAACGAAACGGTCAGTTTCGATGACAATCAGAGCCAGTCTGCGGTCAGCTTTCTAATGGCCCTGGATCACTCGAAACGACCGTTTCAAAAAGACGATGCCGAAAGAGGTACGTTGGAACGGGCAGTACCTGGTGATGGACCGCATCAGCAGTGCGGTTTTCAATCGAAACGTGGCCATTCTTTGCGAATTCATCGAGCTGAGCGATCTGTTGGAGAAGCTGTGATATTTGTATGATATTTATTGGATACTATAAACAGATAATTAAAATGAAACAATTTCGAATCCAATTCGTGTTGATATACCTTTCATTAAGTACTTCAATTTGTTTTGCTCAAAACCCGCTCAATTTTGGAAGCAATATAAGAACTGCTGACCCTTCAGCACATGTCTGGGAAGATGGGAAAATGTACCATACTTGTGCTGAATATCTTCATTTTAATGAGTATGGCACCATTCAAGAGGTTGAAAGAACAGATATAGGGGTTGGTGATAATCTGACTATGCCACAACTGGAACCTGTAAAATCAGGTGTTTATAAGTGGGCAGATCACCCGGTAAAGGCCGGAGAATTAAGAGAATCGAGAGAAATACTGGAAGGCGTATCCCCCCACTTTGAATACCTGAAAATTCATGCCACTACTCAATTTCCAGGCGCCAAGCCCGGCAAGGCACATGCCAATGAGGATAAAGAAGAATGCATCATCGTGAAAGAAGGGAAAATGAAAGTCACCATTGACGGCCAAAGTGAAATTTTAGAGGCCGGAGGGGTTATTTTATTAATGCCCCAGCAAATGCATTCCATTGAAAATATAGGTAACAGTAACCTCACTTATTATGTCTTGCAGTATCAATCCAAAAAGAAAATGGACATAGAAAGAGGGCAAGCTGCAGGTGGATCACTGCTGTTAAATAAAGATTCTCTGACTTTCAAACGAAGTGCCCGTGGTGGTGGGATAGCCTATTTTGACCGGCCTACTGCCATGTGCGAGCGATTCGAAATGCATATTACACAGTTAAATGCAAGAGGGCCCAGCCATCAACCCCATGTACATGACGAAACGGAAATCATATTGGTGCTGTCTGGTGAAACGGAAATGACCATTGACGGTAAAGAGTACAAGGGGGCGGCAGGTGATTTTTATTTTATGGAATCTCAATTGTTGCATGGGGTCCGCAATGCAACTGACGAGCCATGTTCCTATTTTGCATTTAAATGGAAATAAATTAATAGGCTCGCCGAAGTCTCCGGACTTCGGCAATAGCCCCCTCCGGACTTCGGCAGCGTCACGCTATTTTGCACCCTCAACAAACTCCCGGTACGCCCCCTCCACCTCCTCCAGCGAAGGATCTCTCCCATCAAAAATCACCACCCGGTGGCGAAATTCCACCGATTCGCCCGGCTGCAATTCAAAGTTCAACTCCTCTTTCCCCTCTGTATAAATTTTACTCCCAAACGGATTGACACCAAACAGGCCATAGCCCCTCGCCATCCAATGAGGCGGATGGTTGTGGTTGCCGGGCGCGTCCATGATCACAATGGCAATGCTGTCGCCCTGCATTTCACCGGACAGTTTGACCCAACGGGCGCGCCGGCCCCACACCTCGTAACCTTTTACCCCTTCGCTGTTGAGGTACTGGCCGGTAACGCCTTCCTGGCTGACTATTTTTTCGGCAGTTGGCTGTAGGGATTCGTCCGTCAGAAGCACCGGCTCATCAGACGGTAATTCCAGTTGCCGGGCTACCCGCAGGGCAAACATGCCTTCTTTGGAGTCCTTAAATAATACCGTCTGTTTCGTTGCGGACAGGGCAGTGTGATGATCAATTTGCCGGTAGTGTTCGCCGCCGGAAAAAGTGTAAGCTGTTTTTTCCTTCAGGATCACCTGGCCATCCGGCATAACCCAGTCTTTTTCCACATTCAGCCGGCCCGCTTCTCCGGCCTGTATTTCGCTTACCTTTGTGTGTAGAATAGTGCCGTAGTGTTGTTTTTTCTCTTCCGGTATGGCGTCCGAATTGTTCCAGAAATCCACGCCATTGACATCTCCGTGGTTGAACCACAGGCCATAGTGGTGGGGGTGGTCTATCCGCTCGCCGGGGCGGGTAGCTAAAGGGTAGCCCCGCGTTACTTCAATGCCGCTGGCCGCCATAAGGGGAAACAGGACCGGCTTTTTCAGCGTGCCCTGCCGGTAGATATAGGAAGTGAAAAAGGCTCCTCCCACAAATACATCGATCTGCTGTGCGGTGTCATTTGGAACAAAATAGACTACTTCACGGACTTTTTTTTTTGCGGCTCCAAGTTCATTACAATAAACTTCAATATTGGTGTACGTTTCGCTGAGGTCATGAGCATTGGGCACTCTTACACCTTTTGCTTTCTCCCAGGCGTCGGGCAGGCCGTTGAGGTCTTCATCGGCAGGTGCGGGAAACTGTTGGAAGCTTTCGGCGTATTTCTCCCAGCTGGGCAGCACCTCTTTTTCGTGGTTGATAATGCCATTGTCATGAAGGACGGTTCCTTCTTTTACTTCCTGCAGGATACGGCGGTCTACTTCATCCAGGAAAAAACCGTGGGCATTGCGGTTGGCGCCTACTTCCTGTTGCAGTACCAGATGCTGGTAGGCCTGTTCGGCTGTCTCTGTATGCAGATAATCTGTTTCGTTGGAATACAGAGGCAGGATGGAAGGAGCGAACGGTTTTTCCATCAGGCACGTTCGTACATTCGGAGCTTCGGCCTCTTTATCCCAGGGCTTGATGTCCAGCCCTTTTACATTGTCCTCCAGCCAGCCGGGCTGCCCTTCGAAATAATTGCCAGCCACATAGGCCTTTCCATAATTTAAATCGGTGTCGCCGCCCGAGAACTGGAAAAAGCGCTCGGCCTTACTCGCCGGCCCCGGTTTATAGTAGTTGTTGATGAGGTTGAACTGTCCGTTCTCCGCTCCGTACATGCTGTGAAATTTCCAGTTGTAGAGCACATTATTGCGAATGTCCGTCAACTCTTCGGCTTCCGGGTATGGTGGCTTGTATTGGTACCGGTAGCCTTGCACTCTGGGATTACGGCTGGTGTGGTGGGCGAGGAGGTTGTGGTGGAAAGAGGCGCCCGAACCGCCCCAGATGCCGCCGTAGCCATGTGGGCCTTTGATATGGCCGGCGTCGGCCAGGCTCTCGGAGATGATAGAATACTGCAGGGTGAAATTCTGGTTGATATAAAAAGAGGCGGTCTCGTCAATGCTCCAGCTGAAGGAGCAGTGGTCGA
>JAGQXQ010000062.1:24871-46601 GCA_020436535.1 Phaeodactylibacter sp. | reverse complement strand
GCCAAAAGCCAACTGCTGAATAGTAACCATTTACGCATAAAAGACTACCCATGACTCCCAACTTCCCCACCCTCCTCCGGGAGATCGCCGAAGCGGTCAAATCCGAATTCGGTAAAGGAAAAGTAGCGAACTACATACCCGCCCTGGCTAAGGTGCCGCCCAACAAGTTCGGTATTGCCATAGAGACGATCCGGGGAGAGCAATACCATCTGGGAGACGCCATGGAGCGCTTCTCCATACAGAGCATCTCCAAGGTATTCACCCTGGCCATGGCTTTCAGGCTGGAAAGGAAAAACCTCTGGAAACGCGTTGGACTGGAGCCCTCCGGCAACCCCTTCAACTCCCTGATCCAACTGGAGTATGAACGGGGCATCCCCCGCAACCCCTTTATCAACGCCGGCGCTCTGGTGGTCACTGATATACTCCTGGAGCACTTCGCCGGCCCCAAAGCGGCCATTCTGGACTTTATCCATACCCTCACCGGGCAAAACGATATACAATACGATGAAGAGGTGGCCCGCTCGGAGCGGGAGTTCGGATACACCAACGCCGCACTGGCCAACTTCATTAAGAGCCACGGCAATATTCACAACTCAGTGGAGGCGGTGCTGGATGTATATTTCCATCAGTGCTCCATCGCCATGTCCTGCCAGGAACTGGCGCGGGCCTTTCTGCTCTTTGCCAACCACGGCGTCGTTCCCGCTACGCAAGAACGCCTTCTGACCAGTAGCCAGTCTAAGCGGCTCAACGCCATCATGCTGACCTGCGGTTTCTACGACGAGGCCGGCGAATTCGCCTTTGCCGTAGGCCTTCCCGGTAAGAGTGGCGTGGGCGGAGGCATCGTCGCCATTATCCCCGGAGAACTGGCCATCGCCGTGTGGAGCCCGGAGCTGAACGAACATGGGAATTCGGTGTTGGGTATTAAAGTACTGGAAATGTTTACTACTTTAACGGGGATGTCTATTTTTTGAAGTGCATCAGTGTATTGGAGAGCAGTGTATCAGGGCGCCAACTCACTGATACACCGACACACTGACTAACACACTGATACACCTTTCAACCTTCAACAACCATGGCAAAAACCTACAACTGGGGCATCATCGGCCCTGGCAAGATCGCTCACAAATTTGCGCAGGATCTCGACAAGCTGCCCAACGCACGCCTGCATGCGGTGGCTTCCCGTTCGGAAGAGCGGGCGCGAGCCTTTGCGCTACAGTATGGCGCGCCGAACGCCTACGGCTCTTACGAAGAGATCACAGCCTGCCCGGATCTGGACGTAGTGTACATCGCCACGCCCCACCCTGGCCATCGCGACAATACCATAATGTGCCTGAATGCCGGCCTGCCGGTGCTCTGCGAAAAGGCATTCGCCATGAACAGCCGGCAGGTGCAGGAAATGGTGGACGCCGCCCGGGCCAACGACACCTTCCTCATGGAGGCCCTCTGGACGCGCTTCACTCCATCCACTACCAAAGCCCTCGAACTCATCGGCCACGGCATGATCGGGGACGTGCTCTCGGTGAAGGCCGACTTTGGCTTCCTTCCCGCCTTCGACCCCAATAGCCGTCTTTTCGATCCGGCACTGGGGGGAGGCTCCTTGCTGGATATTGGCATTTATCCCGTGTTTTTAGCGCTGCTGATATTGGGCAAGCCAACGGAGATAAAGGCTGCAGCCTACATCGGCTCTACCGGAGTGGATGAAGAGCTGGGCATGCTCTTCCAATACGAAAGCGGGCAGATGGCCCACCTCCATTCCACCCTGCGCGCCTTCACCAAAACGGAGGCCTACATCTACGGAGAGCGCGGCGCCATCCACCTGCACACCCGCTGGCACGAACCCACTACCCTCAGCCTCATCCTGGAAGACCGCCGCCCGCAGGATTACCGCTTCGACTACCACACCAACGGCTACTCCTACGAAGCTGAAGAGGTGATGCACTGCCTGGAGCACGGCCTGAAGGAAAGCCCCCTGCTGCCGCTGAGCTTCAGCCAGGATTTGATGGCAGTGCTCGATGGGGTGAGGAGGAAGATTGGGTTGGAGTACCGGGAGGATGCATCTCCTGGGTAAAAGGCTTGCAATTGTTCCAACGTGATAACAGCCCAGAAGAAAATACCCGCTACTAGAGTAAAAAACCATTTCATTCCAACTATGACTAACCTACCACCCACTCAACAGAACCGGTTCATCCCCTTGCATACCTTTATGTCTCAGATGCCGCACGCCCAGGGCTTCCCCTACCCCACCGCGCTGAGTTTCGAACCCCTGCTGGCTCACCTGCAGGAAAAAGCCCAAGACAGCCAACCGCCCCTGAAGGGCCTTTACAGCAAATTGCATGGCCAGATATCCGTACTGCAAGAGAAAATAAACGACGGGCAAGCTCCCGAAACCCTGGAAGGAGAAAATAGCCTGGATACGCTCCTGTCTCTGTACTTCCCGCTCAACCAACAGGCGGAAGGAAAGGCCTTTGCCGGCCGGCCCTTTGACACCGGTTTTATGTTCCGTTCACCGGCCATGAGGCAACTCTTTAAAAGTGAAACCCTGGAAATCTTTTTGGAACAAGCGGAGCATAAAAGCAACAAACCAGAGGCCGTACTCAAAGCCGGCAGCCTGATCCTGAAGCACTGTTACGGGCAGGACCTGAACGCCGTCCTCTCGGATGTCATCCACCTCCGGGACCGGCAGACGAAACTCGAATACTACTACCGGTATAATATCGTCACGGATTTTGTGCGCATCAAAACCATCCAACCGCTACCCAAACTAGGGCCGCAGGAGATCAGTGAACTGCTGGATAACCTCTTCGACCAACAACTTTGGCTGGAGCGCTTCCCTCCGGAAAATTTCGTTTTTGAAGGCCTGGTATTGGGGTACATGACGGACGTAACGGAAGCCGAGGTGTGGAGCAAAATGCAAGAGGGCCTGATCGGCGAATCGCACCACGACGGCAGGGAAATGCTGGACTTCATAGAAAATCAGGTCCGCAGCTACTTGCGGAAACCAGACCTGCGGGTGGGCGCCATGCCCCTGTGGTGGCATGCCTCCCGGGAAGAAGTCATGAGGGCCAGCCTACTGGCGCCTGTAACGGGCCGACTGGGAGAACTGCCCGGCAATATAGCGGGGTCTCCTTATCAGAAAGCGCTTCAGCAAAGCGCCCCACTGATCCTTGAAGACCTGGAAAAGGAACCTCCGAATCCGGTAGTTGACTTGCTCCTGGAGCAGGGTTATAAAAATGTGGTGCTGGTTACCCAAAAAAATGAGGAGGGTGACCCCATTGGCATACTGGAGCTGGCCATGCCCCGCGCCCACAGCCTCAACAGCCTCACATTGCTAAAACTCCGCGATGTTTTCGCTTTGGTCAGCCTTAATTTCAACCGGGTGACCCGCGAATTGCAGGATGCCGTGCAACTGGCCATACAGAGGCGCTACACCTCCATTCATCAGAGCGTCCTGTGGAAATTCCGCCGGGCGGCTCAGCAATTGCTTTTCGAAGGGCAGGACGCCGATGACAGCATTGTCTTCAAAAATGTCTACCCCCTGTACGGCCAGGCCGACATCGTCAGCTCTTCTTCCCTGCGCAGCGAATCTATCCGCGCCGACCTGCAGGACAATCTCGCCATACTGGAACAGGTGCTGGAAAAGTGCCTGGCCCAAAGCGGTTTCAACCTGCTGGACCACTATCTGCTCAAAGTAAAAAAACTTAAGGGCCGGATCGAGGAAGAATTTTATTCCAGCGATGAAAATGTGGTGACCGACCTGCTCCTCTACGACGTCCATCCCTTCCTGCGCTATCTGGGCGAGCAGGACAGCAACCTCGGGGAAACAGTTTTGGAACCCTACTTTCAACTATTAGACCCCCAGCTCGGCATCCTCTACCGCCAGCGGAAAGACTACGAAAAGAGCGTGGAAAAGCTCAACATCCTACTGGGCCAATTCATGGATACGGAGCAGGAGAAAATGCAAAAATTGCTACCTCACTATTTCGAGATCTACAAAACCGACGGCGTGGAGTACAACATCTACCTCGGCCAGTCCATCCTCGAAGAAGGGCAGTTCCTGGACTACCACCTCCAGGACTTCCGCCTCTGGCAACTGGTGAGCCTTTGCGAGGCCACCCGCCTGGTCAAACGGGAAGCGGTGCGCTTTCCCACCCCACTGGCCACCGCCCAGCTCATCTTCGTTTACAACAACCCCATCAGCATCCGCTTCCGGATGGACGACAAGCGCTTTGACGTAGACGGCGCTTACAATGTGCGCTACGAGATCATCAAAAAGCGCATCGACAAAGCCACCATTAAAGGTACCGACGAACGGCTCACCCAAAAGGGCAAGATCGCCATCGTCTACCTCCACGAAAAAGACCACCAGGAATACCTGGACTACCTCGGCTACCTCGTCGACAAGGGCTACGTCAGCTCCGAAGTGGAAGAACTGGAACTGAACCGGCTGCAGGGCGCCGATGGGCTGAAGGCGTTGCGGGTGACGGTGGTGTGAGGGGCCTTGAAATCGAAAAAATTATCCGGCTCATAGCGACAGGCATAAATTTAAAATCAAACCTAACTATTTAGGTATGATGGTATATTAGGTGTTATGGTATTACGGTTAGGCTAACGTTAGCCCTCCGTTAAACTCCCTCCATCTGTCCATTATCCGGCAATTTTACAAGCAACGCCTGGAATTTCGCCCAAAATTTTTTATTTTGTAAGGGCAAGTAACAATTTCTGGCCTATGAAGCAACTGTACGCCATTCTTTTAACCCTGTTCTTCGCCGCCACCGGCCTGTGTTCGGATACGGGGCCCGCCCGGGGTTACATCGTCACCAAAAACGGGAAACAGCTGACCGGATACATCGGGGAGCTCTATCATACCCCATTCCAGAGCATCGTCGTATTCATCAACGATTTCGGTTCGCCCTATAACATCGAAGCGGAGCGCGTCCGGGGCTTTGTCTTTACCAATGAAGAAGGATACACTGCCTTCGAAAGCAAGAATTGCCGAGGCCGCTGGTATTTCCTGCGAATTCTGGAAAAAGGCGCCGCCGTCAACCTGTACCAGTCGCCGGAAGAAGAGTTCATCCTCCGCTTCGAAAATGGAATATTGGAGGCGGGCACCCGCACGGTTACGGAATACTGGTTGGAAATGACGGATAAGAAGCAGCCGATCCGCATCAACAGCCTGAACTTCCGGCGCAAGTTGAGGCGCCTCTTCAAAAAGGAAGAAGCGCCGGAATTCCGGGAGAAGATCGGTAAAGAGGGCTACCGCTTCCGGGATTTGCCCAATATCATCAGAGAGTACAACCAGGACCGGGCGCTGAATAAGCGGCAAATATGAACCCCTTCCGACACAGTTGGGATCTCTCGCCTACGGAGGCCGTCAGCCTGCAGCGGCAGCTTCGGGAAAAAATCGTTCTTACGCCCTTCGAAGGGCCGATCCGCCACATCGGCGGCGCCGACCTGTCCTACAATAAAGGATCGGATGAATTCTACGCCGGCATTGTGGTATTGGATTACAAGAGTATGGATGTCGTGGCACACAGCACAGTCATCCGCCGAGCACCCTTCCCGTATATTCCGGGCTTGTTGTCCTTCCGGGAGATTCCATCTTTAATGGAAGCTTGGGAGCGCCTGCCTTTTCACCCCGAGGTTATTGCCTTCGACGGCCACGGCATCGCTCACCCCAGGCGGATGGGCATCGCCACCCATTTCGGCCTGCTAACGGATAAGCCTACCATCGGCTGTGCCAAGAAAAGGCTGACCGGAAAATGCGAAGAGCCGCCTTTGAAGTGCGGCGCCTACACGCCAATTCTGGACGGGGAGGAAACACTGGGATATGTACTCTGCACCAAGAATGGCGTCAAACCCGTCTTCGTCTCCCCTGGCCACCGCATCGGCTTGGAGCAAAGCCGGGAGATCATGCTGCACTGCGCCCGCGGCTATAAAATACCGGAACCAACCCGGCAGGCGCACCTGCTGGTGAACAGGCTGCGGCGGGGGGAAGTGGATTCTGACGTATGGACAACCGGGCCAGGGCGTTAATCCTTCTCTCCGGAAGGAGGCGGCACTCCGGTTCCCCATTCCCTGTTCGGCTGGCTGCCCATCTCAAACACCAGCGTTCCACCCTCCATGAGCTTAGTCCGTTCGATCCAGCACCGCTCCACCGGCACTCCGTTGAAAGAAGCAGCCTGTATGTAGGGATTCCCCGGGGCATTGTTTACCGCTTCTATCGTCAGTGTCTTTCCCGGATAATACTCCGTATTCAGCTCTATGGTTATCGTATCAAAGAGCGGGCTGCCGAACTGGAAAGTGGGGTTGGCCGCGGCATGTCCCTGCACATCGAAAAGGCCCATGGCCGCCATGGCGTACCAGGCGCCCAGTTGTCCCTGGTCTTCATCCTGCCCGTAACCGTAACCATGGAGGGGTTCCGTTCCGTAGAATTCGTTGCAAATGGCGCGCGTCCATTGCTGCGTGAGCCACGGTTTACCGGAATAGTTGAATAGCCACGGATTGTGCAGGCAGGGCTGGTTGCCGTGGTTGTACAACTTTTCAATACCGGAGAAGCTGTGAATCTCCTCCCCTCCGCCGAAAACGCTCTTCTGAGCGTCGGTAAACATCTTTTCCAGTCGCTGGTTAAAGGTGTCCTTTCCCATGGCCTCCATCAGCCCGGCTACGTCGTGCGGGACGTACCAGGTGTACTGAAAGGCGTTGCCCTCCTGAAAGCCGTGCCATGCTTTGAGGGGGTCAAAATCTTCGATAAACTCTCCGTTCGGGAGTTTCGGGCGGTTAAACCGGGTTTCCGGGTCGAACAGGTTGTGCCAGTAGCCCGCCTGTTCCATCAGCTTGTGGTAGTCTGCCTCATGGCCCAGTGACTTCGCCAACTGGGCCACGGCGAAGGAGCTGAAACTGTATTCCAATGTATGGGACGCCCCGAAATTAAAGACCCACCCATTGGAGATCGTCGTATCCCGAAAAGGCACATAGCCCTTTTCCAGGAACCAGTGCAAGTCGTATTTACCATTGCCCAGGTTGCGGCCGCGGGATTCCAGTTCATTCTTTCTGGCTGCCTCGTAGCCTGTTTCCACATCAAAGTCCCGGATGCCGCAGTTATACGCTGAAGCCAGCAACAGCCCTTGAAAATTGGTCTGTACTCCATTGGCAAAAGCACCCGTAGCCCGCCCGTCGTGCAGCCAGCCCGTTTCCTTGTAGAAGTCGATGTTGGATTGTACATACTGGCTCAGATACTCGGGATAGGCCAGGGCCCACAGCTGCCCCAGGTTCCAGAAGCCGCCCCAGATGCCGTCCGTATTGAAATGGTGGTATTGAGGCCTACCCTCGGCGCCGAGCGGAATCTGCCCATTGGTTCCACCGTATCCGGGGTATTGGCCGTTGACATCCTCAGAGATCCCACGCCCGAGCAGGGCGTGATACAGGCCGGTATAGAATTTTAAGCGGCTTTCCCAGTTACCCCCTTTCACCTGAATACGGCCCAGCATGTCATTCCAGGCCCGGTGCGCTTCGGCCCGGGCCTCATCAAAATCACGGCCGTTGGCTTCCGTTTCCAGGTTCAGCCGGGCGTTCTCGATACCGGTGTAAGACAGGCCCACCTGCATTTCCAGCACTTCCTGATCGGCTGTAGAAAAGGTGAGGTATAAGCCATTTCCCACCCCTTCGGTTTCCCACTCGCCAGCGGTGGCCAGGGAATCGACAAAGGCGCCATATCCTTCCGGCGCCTTGCTCAGGCGCGCCACGAAATACATTTTCACCCGGCTCTCCGGGTCGCAGAACTTCAGGTATTCCGGAAAGGTTTCCACGTAACCTTCGACCTCGCGGCCGCCGTCCCAACGGGCCCAGGCTTCCGTCACGGTGCTGCTTTCCCCCTGTTTGTGGCCGATATCAAAAATGAGGTGCGCCTGATCCGAGGCGGGGAAGGTATACCGGTGAAACCCCACCCTTTCCGTAGCCGTCATCTCCGCCCTGATCTGATAATCCTTAAGCAATACCGAGTAATATCCCGGCTCCGCCTGTTCCGTCTCTTTATCGAACCGGGAGCGGTAGCCCGCATCGGGGTTTTCCAGGCTCCCCGGAACGGTTTTCAGTTCGCCCGTAGTCGGCATCACCACCACTCCACCGACCTGAAACTCGTGGAAATGGCCAAACCCTTCGATGGAAGTGTGCCGGTCGTCATACCCCTGAGGAGCCCAGCTACCCACCCCCTCGTAGGCATTGGTGTGAGGCGCCAGCTTGGCCATCCCAAAAGGCAGGGCCGCCGGCGTATAAAAGAACCAGCGGCCGTGAACGGAACCAATCTGGGGATCGACGTACCGGAGCGCGTCAAAAGAAGGGCCTTGCTCCTTCTGACACCCGGCAAGTACGGCCAAAAACAAGAGTAGCTGTAGCTTTTTCATGGATAAAATTAACCGGCCATCACTGCCGCCCGCTTCCTTTCCACGATCCACTCCGCCATCGCTTCCGGCGACATGACGGCGGGATCGCCCAGGCCTTTATCCTCCACCTGTTCCAGTTCTTTGGGTAAGTGGTTGATCAAAGCGTCCAGGTCTTTGGAGGATACGATGTGTTCATCCAGCACCCGTGCCATTTCTTCATTATAGGGAACCCCTCTTTCCCGAACGGCGGTGACCAGGCCTTTTAGCAAGGTTTCCCAGGTGGTCATTGGGCCCTGTACGATGGAGGCGGATTCGGCGAAGGAATCGATGAAGGCGAAAGGCACTTTTGCAAAGGGCACATCCAGGGCCAGGGTACAGGCGATCCAGTCGGAATCGAAAGAAAAATCGTAAACGGAAGGCTTTTCCAGGATCTTCTCCAGCACGTCCTTATGATATAATTTGAAGGCAGCCTGGGAATCCAGTATGCCCCGGGAGAAGATACTGTGGCCCACCATCCGCTGCATGTGCCTCAGGGCTTTAATACCGATGCCCCAACGGCTTTCCTGCTTGACCAATACCGAGTGTTTGTCTTTTCGGTTGCCCAGCACTACTTTATAACCATCCTCCAGGTGCTTTTGGAGCAACAGGCCGGCCTGGCCCAGGTGAACGGAGTTATCAGCGTCGGTATAGATGATGGCATCCACCCTATCTTCCAGCGCCGTTTGGCAGCCCAGGATGATAGCTCCCCCTTTCCGGGAATCATTGGCGGAAGCCAGGTTCTTCAGCGGGCCGGAAGCGGCGGGCAACGCCTCTTCCAGAAAAAGGACGGACACCCGGCTCTCCAGAGGAGAGCCTTTGATGACTTCCCGGGCGATCCGCCCGCTGCCGTAAGGGCAACCATCATCTACGGCGTACAGCCGCCAGTCTATGCCCGACCCATTAAAGAGCCAGTCCAGTTGGGCGAGCTTAACGTTGAGGAGGTCTTCCCCGTTGGGGTTGTTGTCCGACTTTGGCAACAGGCGGTTTTGTTCACCCCACATGGCAAAGACGATGCCGATCCGAAGCGGTTGAGTATTGGCCGCCACGAACCGCCGGGAAGCCAATACTTTAAACGCCAACTTGAATTCCAGGGGAGCATTGCTTTCCAGCGCCAAGCGCTCGACTTCCGCAATCGGGAATGGGGTTAATTTGTCTACAAGTTGTATCAGGCTTTCCTGATCCTGAGCAGCCGTGAGGTCAAAGGAGTTCTTGCTGCTTGCGTGCAGCTGATCTAGGGTGTTCATTTTGAAGATGGTATTTTATGATAAAAGTCGCTATTAGGTCCTGAATCAGAGAGTTGTACCACGTAGTACATCCTACATGGAGCGTTATTCTACTGTATATTTACCGGTCGTAAGTGTGTAAAGGCTAAAAAGAGGGGGCTGGATTTTTATTTACGTTCTCCCGGACAAAAAGTTACTCCTATCTTCATCAAATTGCCTCCATTTAATACCGAGTTGCAGCTGAATTGCATTGAAGGTTTGCCTGGCTGCCTGCGTGGGCGGACAACCATCCAGCAATTTTCAACCCTGCTCCTCCTCTACGGCCCACGCTCCCGCTCTATCTCATTGCGGTAAAGGGAATCTCTCCACTGGCTGGTAAGAGTAATGATGAGTAAAACTGCCATCTGAACACACAAGCCGATGCCCGTACCCAACAATGACTGTCCGGAAATACCGAAGCTGCCTGCAAGCGCAAAGCAAAGCCCCATGACAAAGAGGGCTTGCTCGATAAAGCGGCGGCGCACAAACGACAGCTCCCGCTTATCCAGCCGGGGAAGTTCCAGTGCAGCAAAGGTTGGCGGAGCGATCTCGACAATGGAATGAAGTTCATTCCTCAGGCTACGAGCCTTCAGAAGCCTGCGGATGCCGGCCCACACTTGCACCAGGCTCAGTAAAAATATGGTAAACAGTAATGCCCAAAACAGTTCCCCTTGCCATTGACGGTATGCCCAACCTGCAGCAGCTGCAGACAGCGCCCCCCACCCGATCGAAAACAAAGCCATCCAGCGCTCACTGCGCAAGTATGCATTAAATCGCCTTTCCATGGCAGCTAATTTCGCAATTCGCTGATGCTTCCCCAAACATTGTAAAAGAAAGACTACAAAAAAGAAGAAAAAATGAGCCTATCTGCCCTGTTCAAACAACATCTTTTTGCGTATATTTAAGGTTTGTACCATCAAAAGACAGACATGCCGGGCTTGATGAGCTATCCACAATACCATAACACCGAAAGGCCATCATACCTAAATAGTAAAGTTTATTGAGCAGTTACCCAAAGCGCCTTTAAACCATGAAAAAACAATGTGTAGAATGCGGCGAACAGTTTATCGGTAGAGCCGACAAGAAGTTCTGCTCGGCACACTGCCGCAGCAGCTATAACAACCGCCTGAACCGGGACGGTAACAACTTCATCCGCAATATCAACAACATCCTTCGCAGAAACCGCCGGATACTGGCCAACCTCAACCCTCACGGCAAAGCCAAAATACATCGAGATAAGCTGTTGGAAAACGGCTTCAAATTCAGTTACTTCACCAATGAGTATGTCACCAAATCCGGCAATGTCTACCGCTTCTGCTATGACCAGGGGTACCTGGAGATCGATAATGATTACTATACGATCGTTGTGCGGCAGGAGTATGTGGAGTAGGTGTTTGTGCCGGGCTGTGTAATAGGTGTACGAGTGTACGGCTTTTCCGGTGTCTTGTGTGTATGGTGTACGGGGTTCATTTTCCAGTTAGTCTCGACAGTTGGCTAGATGTATGGAGTACTACAACGCAGTCTTGGAAGCGTGAGTTATTGAAAATAAACTATACAGGTATCTGTGAAAAGAGGAGTGCAAAAAAAACTTCACCATCAAAGAGAAATACACGATCCAAGATTTGATCAAGGATTATGTGAAAGAGGAAATGAAAACCTACACTAAGCCCAACTAGATTTCCACAAACAAATACGTTTGTTTTTTGAAAGTTTCCGGAAGTTTTCCACAACAAATTCGCAGGAATACAACAGTTGTCAACAGCCTGTTGGTTTTTCTTGCAGATAAAGTCTGTTGAAAACCTTATATTTGTGAGGATAAAAAAAGGCACGTGTTGGAGCACGTACCTTATTTCTTAACCGGCCGATAGTGCCAGTAACGCATAACTTATACTTTGTTATACTGTATCTAGGGCAAAGTTATATAAATGTACGTACATTTCCTAGCTAAAACTGTAAACATTTACAGTTAATAGTTTCTCTGGTGCTTTTAGCCACAGCCTTATTAAATATGGCGAAGCCAAGCAAGCCACCAAACAAGGTAGTAAATCGGCTAAGGAAGCTGATAAGCAAACCAAGCTTACAGACATTTGTACACATAGTAATGCTTATTTACTATGTAGCTCTTATCCTTAGACTGACGATGTAGAAAACTTACTCCCTAGTGCTTTATGTGCTAGGGAGTTTGTTGTAAAAGGTAATTACACTGTGTACGAGGCTATCCAACCTTAGGCGAGTAGCCCTATTTTAGAAAACGGCCTTCTTCCCGAGAGAACCATTGATAGGAATTCAGTCAAAAGAAAATGATAGAGTAAGGTCGGCCCTGGCTAACCCAATCGAAACGCTAATACACCTCCAGCCCTTCCGTAAACGGAATATGCTGCGTATCCAATAAAGAACCCTGCCGGTCCAGCAGTTCGATCACTACTTCTTCAAAATTCTCGGACTCAATGCGGTAGAAAAAGCCGCCCGGATGAAGGACTTTAGCCAGGAAGGTGACATCCGAATTACTGCGCGCGCGTTCCATATAATTGAAAACGGGACGGGGCAATTGATTGGGATAAAGCCGCACGCGGGTCTCCAGCCACGCTCCATCCTCCTTAAAAAAAACCTTTTTTAGCCCATCGTCCTCATTGAAGGTGGCAACGATACCGTCCTTTTGGACTTCCCAGTATACATCTGGTTGAGGGACTTCGGGGTACATCTGCTCGAATGCGGCTTTTACGCTTTCCGGGATTTGTTCATTTGCCCATCCGAAGGTACTCATCAAGGCGAAGGCAATCACTATTATTCCTTTCATATTGGGTGACTTGGTTCAAAACTCAATGGCAATAATTACAAATAACGCTGGATTTGGTTGCCGTTTCGAGCGGTTTTATAGCAAAACAGGTAAAAATCAGAACAAATTTCCCTTCAATGTGCTCTGCATGCGCCGGATGAAGGCCTCGGGTGTCTCGGCATAGAAGATAGCGCCCAACCGGCGCGACTCTTCCAGTAGCCGGCCCAGATGCGCCCCAATCAGTTCATGCAATAGCTGGCGGGCCTCTTCCGGAAGTTGCCTGGACTGTTCCTCAATTTTCTCGTCCAGCAGCGCCAGGTCGTGGTAATCCCCCAGGATATCACTCAATGGATTGGCTATCTTTTTGTAGGCCCTGAACACCCGGGGCGAGGCCTGCTTGAGCAGGCGGTATTGATACCAGAGGTACTTCACGCGTTTTCGCCACTCGTGCATATCCTCTACCGATGGCGTTCCCAGCGCGTGTTGATATCCATTGTATCCTCGCCGGTATATCCGGCGCAATGCGGCAATAATTTCCGGCAGGCAATCATCGCGCAGGGATAGTTGCAGGAAGCGATGACGATTTTCCTGAAGCTGAAGGATGGCCTGTTCCAACAGGCTGTCTTCTGCCGTATGGGTTTGCAGAATAGCCTGCCGCTCCTTTTCAAGCAAAGCAAGCAGCAAATAGCAAGCTTCATTTTCAGCTATTGTACCGGGCCGTTTCTGCAAAAGGGCCACTGCCTCGATCAGAGAGGTGATGTCCCGAAGACTCGCCAGCCGGCGGCCCAGGTCACGGTAAAAGGTGTTACCTTGCCGGTATACCTCAGGGCCCACCTCATCGCGTATCAGGCGGTACAAGGCGCGCAGTTTTTTGAAATGTTTTCTGGCCTTATGCACGCCGCCATGTGGATCATCATCGTTGGCCAGCCCGTCTATGGCCATTTTGTTCTGCTCCAGGCCAATCCTCTGTATGCCTTCAGAGAAGCGCTCCTGCCTTTCAAGATAGTAAGCCATTGTATGTGGATTTCCTCCACCAAAGAAACACTATAAAAGGCGGAATACCCAGGCCGGGAGGGTAAAAAACTGGCCGGAAAGATGTTCACAGGTTAAGCAGGCCATATTGAAAGTCAAAGGTGAGAAGCGAACCCTCTGAAAAGGCGCTAAAAACATGCCTGATGTTTCTGAAGCATCAATTAAGCTTTTTTTCTGTCCAGCCGTTATTAGTAAGAAGCCCAATGATCAACACCATGGCTATCTTTATTCGTATACTTTTGCTGGCCAGCTTGCTGTTCGCTGGCTTTCTCGCCCCGGCACAGTATCAGGCTATCGACCGCCACGCCCGGCAGGCGCCGGACAGCCTGCGCTACGGCCTGCCCGAACTGGTGAGTTACCTGATAGAGCCGGCGGAAAGCAACCGGGAAAAGGCCCGCAGCCTTTACACCTGGCTGGCTGATAACATCACCTACGACGATGACGCCAGCCGGCAGGGCCGCCGTATCAATCAAAACATCGGGGACATCCTTCGCCGGGGGCGTGGACTGTGCTTTGATTACTCTTTGCTGTATGCAGAGCTTTGCCGCCTCGCAGGCATTCAGTGCATTTCAGTTTCGGGTTATTCCCGTCAAGGGCTGGAAGCAATAGCTTTACCCGCTGTCCCCGATCATTCCTGGAATGCTGTCATGCTGGACGGGCAGTGGCAACTGGTGGATGTTACCTGGGGCGCCGGCCCTGGCCAGGATGCGCTGATGGCCCATTATGGAGTCACCTATTTTCTGACACCCCCCCGCCTGTTTGTCCTCAACCACCTGCCGGCATTGCCCATGTGGCAGTTGCTGCCCTGCCCTGTAGGCCCCGAAGCCTTCTCTCTCCGGGTAGAGGCACTGCTGCCTCTTGTCGACAGGCAACTACCCTGCTACAGTTACCCGGACACTATCAACGCCTTCCTCCGGACGCCTAAAGAGAAACGAGGTTTCCTGGAGGCTGAAGCCACCTACCGCTTTCATCCTACAGCAGAAAATAAAAAAGCATGGGCTCAATCCACCGTTGATTATGCACAATATCTATCAGCGCAGGCCAGCCCCCTACAACAGGCTGATTCGCTACTGTCCTTCCTGACGCTTCAGCAGGAAGCGATCCGCTACTGCCAAATGGCCCGCAGCCTCGCTCCGCTACTACCCTGGCAAATGGAGTTTTTTGCAGGCCTCCTGATCAATGAGGCCGTCGCCCTCAACCAGCGGTCCAATGAGGTAGAATCCACAGAAATGGAGTTGACATTACTAAAAGAAGCGCAGCAAAGCCTGAAAGAAGCGCAGGAGGCCCTGCTCACTTTACCTGAAGAAAACTACTACCGGCAATACGCCGAACAACAGTGTGCCGCCTATCTGGAGGTGATAGAACACAACATCTGGAGGTTGGAATGAAGGAGCAGTTGTCTGTTGTTGGCCTACCAATTCTAACAACTGACAACTGATCACTGACCACTCATTCACGCCGGTTGAATCTCCCCTCTGCCGAATTTTTTCAGCGTTCTGATATGAGAACCGATAGCGCCGATAAAGGTCTCGTTCTCGATGTAGGGCAGGTGGAACTCTTCCGCCGTTTGCTTCACAATGGGTGCAATATGCCGATAGTGAATATGGCAGATCCGGGGGAACAAATGATGCTCCACCTGGAAATTGAGGCCGCCGAACAGGAAGTTAGCTAAAGGATTTTTGCGGGCAAAATTAGCCGTGGTGTACATCTGGTGAGCCGCCCAGGAGTTGGCGATCTTACCGTTTTCATCCGGAGCCGGAAAAGAGGTTCCTTCTACCGTATGAGCCAGTTGGAAAACCAAGGCGAGGGTCAGCCCTTCCACAAAGTGCAGAGCGAGGAAACCTACCAGGATGTAATACCAGGGCAGTTCGATCAGGGTGAAGGGTAAAACCAGGAACAGGAAATAATAAACCGCTTTAAAAAAGAACAGGCGGTATACTTCCTTACGGGGATGCTGGCTATTGTCGTAGCTACCGATATGGCTCTTGAAAAACTTTTTATAATCCTTGAGGAAAACCCAGGACAGGGAAGCCAATGGATAAAATAAAAATACATAAATGTACTGGAAGCGGTGTATCGGCCAGAGATCCTGATTCGGGTTCAGGCGAATAATGGGTATCTGGTCAATATCTTCGTCGTGGTCCGGTATGTTTGTGTAAGTATGATGGACAACATTGTGCGTGATCATCCACATGTAATCGTTGGCGCCAACGATATTAAACCAGAGCCCCATAGCCTTATTCACTATTGAATTGGAAGAAAAGGCGCCATGAATAGCGTCATGAGCTATATTCAAGCCGATGAGTGCCGTAAAAAAGCCGTTGACGATGGCCAGGAGCAGGAGCATTCCCGGGCTAAGAATATTGCTCAAAAGCAGGACATAGCTCCCGATGAAAACCGTGAGAATGAAGGTGGTCTTGGCGATCATAGCGCCATTAGCATGTTTACCGATATTTTTACGGTTAAAATAGGCGTCGACTCGTCTTCTAACTTCCGGATAAAAATCGGCGACTTCCTTTTTGTCGAAGGTGATCTTCGGAAGATCACCCCGCTGTTCAGTGATTGTTGATTCTTTAAAACTCGTCTTCATATTAAATAATACTACTTGCGCTACTACCCCATTGCTCCGGCATAAGGCCGGCCTGCGATAGCAGAGTTTGATGAAATAATTACTTCTTAAAAATCAAGGCAGGGAAAGGTTGAAGCATTGAATACGGGCCCCTCCACAACCCCAAAGCCATAAATCAATTGTCATTTTTACCTTGGGTAAAAACCTGGGCTAAAACAGTTTTTCATAACTGTTAATGAGGCTTTTTAAGGTGGATCTTGAGGCGGTTCCTTATCTGGAAAGTGATGGGAGTTAATTTAGTTCCCTGTTTAAGTAAGGCTAAACGTCTAGGTTTGTTCATTGCGCAGAGCTTGAAGGCGCAAATTTCCAACCTGCCGTCGGATGAATATGGCGCACCTCCTGGCTGCGTGAGGCTTATCTGGTTAACGTTGTATGGGATAAATTAATTTCAATGAACACAAATTTCCTCGGATGTAAGATAACGAAATAATTAGATTCTGAATACGAATTGGGCGTTGGCTCGCGACCATCAAATATAAAGAAATAAAGGAGAACTGTGGTGCCTTATTACCTTTTTTTGCTGTTGTTAGCTGGTTTCAGGGCTTCCCGGTGGTTGAACAACATCCAGTTACCACCGACATCCAGGTAAGCTCCCTGAGGAAAAATGGAGAGAAAATGCTGCTCGAAAAAAAATTGAGTGGCCTTTTGGTCCCTGAGGTTATCGGTCAGCCGATTGTAGAGGAGCAGCCCCCCGGGAGCGAGGGCTTTCCGGAGAGCTTCCAGAAATTCATCGGTTTCAAAAGGGAGGGGTACTACATCGTCCAAAAAAATATCCATACAGATCAGGCCGTATTTTTCTTCATTCTGCATCAAAAAAGCATAGGCATCTGCACAGATCGTAGTGATGGGAGAAGAAAGCCCGGCCAGCCCGTAGCGATTGGCCAAATAAATGACCGCCTCGTCCAATTCTACGGCAGTGTAGTGGAATTGCCGGCCAAACTTATTTTCCAGAATAATAGGTATGCTACCCAGCCCCAAGCCTAGAATCAGGACTTCCTTCCCTGGTGTCTTATCCAACTCCATTTGCTCGAAAGCCCATAGGAAATTAGTGTACAGGTCTTCATAAGAATATACGGCGTTGGCGGTGCACAACTGGTAGCGGCCATTCTTGAGGCTTACGTACAAATGGGGGTTGACTTCGCTGGGCGAACTTTCAATGTGTAGTTCGACAAAATAACTCAGCAGCCGTTTCCAAAAAGGTGGTTTCAAGAGATAAATGAGTGAATTTTACCCGCCTCCGTGAGCCGAAGCCACTTTGGCGGGCGAATGCCCAGCTAAGCCCTTACGGGCAAAGACGGGGATTGAATGAATACTAGGAGCCTGTCGGAGAAGTACTTGACGGACTGCGAACGGCAAATATTACTCTGCACTTCGTTGCTTTTTAGTCGCGTAGCACCACTATGCTCCTTCATCGCGCCTCGTTCAGAATAATATTTGCTCGTTCTCGTCTCACCAACACTTCTCCGACAGGCTCCTAGGGCTTCTCCCATCGGCGATACCGGGTGGTATCTTCAAAAACCCGGAGTAAGATGAGGCGTTCCTGGACGTCAAAATCCACGCCCCGGCGCGCCATGACACGCTCAGCCGTTTCGAAGGCTTTATCTGTCCGGAAGGTTTGGAAACCATGTTTCCCTCCCCAGGAAAAAGAAGGGATGAAATTTCGGGGAAACCCCTCACCAAAAACATTAGAGGAGACGCCAACCACTGTCCCTGTGTTGAACATAGTGTTGATGCCTGTTTTGGAATGATCGCCCATGATCAGTCCGCAGAATTGCTGTCCTGTATCGACAAAACTTTCGGAAGGATAGTCCCAAAGCTTAACCGGTTCATAATTGTTCTTCAGGTTAGAGGTATTGGCGTCGGCTCCGAGATTACACCATTCGCCGATCACCGAATTGCCCAGGTAGCCCTCATGGGCTTTATTCGAATAGCCCAGCAATACGCAATTGTGAAGCTCCCCGCTCACCTTGGAATGAGGCCCGATGGTCGTGCCTCCGTATACCCTTGTACCCATTTTGATCGTCCCCTTTTCACACAGCGCAAGGCCGCCGCGAATATGGCTGCCTTCCATAACCTCAGCTTCTTTCCCGATATAAATGGGCCCGCCGGTGGTGTTCAATGTAGCGCACTCTACCTTGGCGCCCTCTTCCAGAAAGATCTTTTCGGCCGGGCCCAGTACCCGATTGGTATCACTGAGGGGCTGCGACTGCCGCCCTTTGGTCAGCAGTTCAAAATCCTCCTCGATCGCCTGGCCGTTTTGGGTGAAAATGTCCCAAAGGTTATCCACCTTCAGATAGTCGGTGCCTTCCAGGTCGAACCCCCTCAGTTCGCCGATATCGTCATCCCGAATGAGGTTTTCGATCTGTTCTTCATCCAGTTTGGCAGCGATGAGTTCTTCTCCCCGAAGGAAGGCCTCATTAAAATCCATTTGCTGAATGAGCCGCACCAACTGCGGCGAAGGAAGTACCGAGCCATTGATGATGTAATTGACCTTACTGTGATCAATGGGGTATTTTTCAGAAAGGTAATCCTGAGTAATATAGGAAACCTTGCCCTTGAGCCAGCGTTCCCATTTTTCTCTGATCGTCAAAATGCCTATTCGGATCTCACAGGTAGGCCGGATAAAGGTCAGCGGCAAGAGCCGCCCCCGGGTCTCATTGTCAAACAGAATGATTCTAACCATAGATGCTGATTATAACGATGCTTTGCCCAAGCCTCCAAATATAAACGGATAGTAGGGTCCTTTACAAAAAATAACCCTACTTTATTTCCGCACGTGATCAGGATATGGCAAAAAAAAAGCCCCGATCGCAATGACAGGGGCTTTTTTTCTCTTTTCCCGGTAAAGGCTTAGGATTCTTCGGATTCTTCGGCATCTTTCTTGGCGAAGCGGGTTTTGGCAAATTTCTTATTGAACTTATCGATACGGCCCGCCGTGTCGACAAACTTCATTTTGCCTGTAAAGAATGGATGGGAATAGCTGGAAATTTCCAGTTTCACCAACGGGTATTCTTTGCCGTCTTCCCATGTGATGGAATCTTTCGTTGGAGCGCAGGAGCGCGTCAGAAAAGAATCCCCTGAGGAAAAATCTTTGAATACAACTAACCTATAATTGCCCGGATGAAGGTCTTTTTTCATAACTCTCTGCTTTACGTCTTCTAAACAGGGTGCAAATATAAGGCTTTCCTTCCATTATGGAAAGCCCCGACTGTCTTTTATTGAAAAATAAGGAAAAGTTACCGTTTGGGAGGCCTTCCCTCACCCCCTCTCTCCCTTCACACCTCATCAAAAGGCCTACTGTACTTCACCATTCCTTTTACCCCTTTCAAAGCATCCTGTCGAAGCTCAATAGCCATGAATGCGGCATCCGGCACCGGGAACGGGCAGCGAATACCCCAATGGCTGGCCGGCCGAAAACCAAATCGGGGGTAAAACCACTCATGCCCCAGTACAATAACGGCCCCGTATCCCAACTGACGGGCCCGCCGCAGGCCTTCTTCCACGAGCTGGCTCCCGATACCCCGGCTCTGCCATGCCGGCAATACCGCCATAGGCGCCAGAGCAATAGCGTGATGCACTACTTCTTTGTAGCGGATCTCTGCCGGTGAAAAAAGAATATGCCCCACTATTTCTCCATCAGCTTCCGCAACCAGAGAAAGCCCGGCAATATAATCAGGCATGGCCCGTAACGCTTCCACCAGCCTGCCTTCATTTTGTTGCTCAAATGCTGCATCATTCACCTTCCGGATAGCAGCATAGTCCTGAGGATCTTCGGCTCTTATCTTTATTTTCATAGATACTATCGAAACAATTTTCCTTATGGAAGGCAAAAGTAACAAGTTATCATTCCTGAGAAACTCTTATTTTCCCGAAAAAATATAAATATGGAAGTTAATCCTGGTATCAAACGTACTGCAGCCATGATCGTCCTCCGCCACGGCGAGGAATTTCTCCTGCTTAAACGAAATAAAGAGCCCAACGCCGGCCGCTACGTCCCCATTGGTGGTAAGATAGAGCCCCACGAACGGCCAGTGGACGCCGCTATCCGGGAAACCTACGAGGAAGCAGGGCTGCAAATCGATAAGAGCCAGTTGCACTATGCCGGCGTACTGGCGGAAAGCTCGCCCACCAATTACAACTGGCTGTGTTTCATCTATTTGGTTGACATCAACCGACTCCCTCCCCCACCCTGCGATGAAGGCAGCCTCGAGTGGGTCTCCTTCCATGACATTGCCTATATTCCCACTCCGCCTACCGACTGGCAGGTCTACCAGTACCTCATGCGCCGCCAACCCTTTGCCCTCGATGCCGTCTACGACGAAAACCTGAACATGCTGGAAATGAGAGAGGAGATCAGCGGACAGCTGGTCAAAGCACCGGATTTCAACCGGCCCGAATCAGACAAATAACAAAATTAACCGGCCCGAAAGAGCCGCTCAACCAACACCACCATGCCTTCCACCAAAATAGCCCTGATCCAGGCCGCCTCCGTGCTCTTCAACTTGGAAGCCAGTATCGATAAAGCCCGCCGCCTCACTGCTGAGGCGGCCGCCGCCGGCGCCCGCCTGGCCCTTTTTCCCGAGGCCTTTATTGGAGGGTACCCACGGGGGCTGGCCTTTGGCACGGTGGTTGGAAGCCGATCTTCTCAGGGGCGCGAGCAGTGGCTGGATTACTACCAAAACGCACTGGTGATGGGCAGCCCGGCAATGGAACGCCTGGCTTCCATAGCACGGGAGCATAGCGTCTATCTGGTTATGGGCGCCATAGAACGCAGCCAACAGGGCAATACCTTGTACTGCAGTCTCCTTTACTTCTCTCCCGAAGGACAACTCCTGCACCAGCACCGAAAGCTCAAACCTACCGCCGCCGAGCGTTTTATCTGGGGCGAAGGCGATGGGAACAGCCTGCAGGTGCTGGAAACCCCTTTGGGCAGAATAGGCGGCCTCATTTGCTGGGAGAACTATATGCCACTGGCCCGCCTGGCGCTCTATGAGCAAAACATACAGATCTACCTGGCGCCTACTGCCGACCAACGCGACTCCTGGCAGGCTACCCTCCGCCATATCGCTTGCGAAGGGCGTTGTTATGTGCTGGGCAGTAACCAGTTTGTCACCCAAAGCATGTATCCGGAAAAGTACCAGGTGGAACTCAAAGAAATGCCGAAAGTGCTGTGCCGGGGCGGCAGTGTAGTGGCAGGCCCACTTGGAGATATCATCGCCGGCCCGCTTTGGGATGAAGAGGGGATCCTTTATGCGGATATCGACCTGGATGAGGTGATTAAGTCCAAACTGGATTTTGATGTGGTGGGGCATTATGGGTGGAGGGGATAGGGGCGCCGATTGGAGTTCGTTATTCGGTAGGGCGTGGACACTTTGCGAACGGCGAACACCTAACACTCCTGTCAACTGCGCCGGACGGCATAGATCAACTCGTCCAGATATTCACCATTCTTGAAAATCGTTTTTTCCAGGCGCGCTTCCAGGATAAAACCGGCTTTTTCCAGTGCCCGTTGAGAGGCGATGTTAGTCCCGAACGGGCGAGCGAAGATGCGGCCGATGTCCCAATGTTTAAAGCCATAATCTACCATCTGGGTGATCGCCCGGGTGATGATGCC
>JAGQXQ010000062.1:0-24807 GCA_020436535.1 Phaeodactylibacter sp. | reverse complement strand
CCTGCGGGTGAAGGCCGATGCCGCCGGCAGCCTGCCCGTTCACTTCGATGGCCAGGATGCTGGGCGGATCGTTGCTGATAGCGTATTCTATGAAAGCTTTGGCTTTTTCCGCAGTGTAAGGATGCGGGAACTGGTCCGTCATATTTTGGGCTATGTTGGGGTTGTTGCCAAATTGAACCAGGCTGTCAAGGTCGGCGGGGCCCCAGGGGCGGAGTTGAAAGTGTATCATAAGCTAAAAGAATTAGAACTAAATGATCGGATCAATTACTCAACAGGCCTCATTTCTACAGACTTTAAATACATCAAATAACCAGAAAGTTCCGCTGCCGGGTGGATCGTCAACTTTTTCCTCCCGGGTTCGCGGAAAGAGATGGTATCCAGCACAAAGGTTTGGTAGTCATACCAGTCTCCGGTTTCCACAACCTGCGCCTCTATAACCTGCCCATCGGACTGCAGAATATAAGGCTGCCCCACCCAGTCTGCCTGGGCAGCATAGGTAATGGAAAGTTCAAAATCCCGGGGCTGTTCCACCTCGAAATGCCAGCAGGCGCTGTCCTGCGGAGCGGCCCACTTGGAGATATGGAATTTGCCCTTCCGGTTGAAACGCTTGACGGCGCTGCCGAAGGTTCGGGCGGTGTAGTGGCCCAACCGAAAGACACCGTTCGAATCGGCCGGGCTGAGCGGCGGCAACACCTCGGGCGGCCCGGCGAGTTCAGCGACAATGACCGTGTTGATGGTATCGGGTAAAACGGATGGCAACTCGATGCGAAGCACAGGCCCATTTTGCGTGAAGGGGAGGCGTTTTTTCGGATTCATCAGCAGGTAGGCAGTGTTGGCCACGGTTGTCAACCCTTCCAGGGCCAGGACGCCATCCCCGGGAGGGTGAAAAACGTGCAGATACAGGGCCCGCCCCTTTACTGTACAGTATCCCCAGGGGATGTCCAGGAAAGGGCTGCCCGTGGCCCCATAGATGCTTTCGCTGTTGTGTTGCATCCAGCGGCCCACCTGTTTAAGTACCTTTACGCTCTCTCCCGGGATCACTCCTTCGCCGGTGGGCCCCACATTGAGCAGGTAGTTGCCTCCCCGGCTGGCGACAGCCACCAGCTTTTCGATGACCTCCGGTGTGGATTTCCATTTCTGGTCGTAGCGGCTGTAGCCCCAGGTTTCGTTGAGGGTCTGCGGTGTTTCCCAGTATTCTTCGATGCCTCCGGGAGGCATACCGTTGTCGTTCATATTCTGGAAGTCGCCCAGCAGTTCCTGCTCATAGCTGCCCACTCGCCCATTGATCAGGCACCAGGGTTGACGGATTCGGATCAGATCGATGAACTCCTGAGCCTGCTGAGGGGTGTACAGGCCGCGGTCGAACCAGATGATAGCGAGGGAGTCGAAATTGGCCAGCAGTTCCTCTACCTGTGGCTTGGCTTTGGTGTTCAGGTAGCGTTGTTCGAACAGCTCCATGGAGTCCGGTGGGTCGAAATCGAAATCCCAGGTATTGCCATAGGCATGGGGCTCGTCCCAGTCCTCCCGGTGAGAATAGTAGAGGCCAAAACGGATGCCCCGTTTCCGGCAGGCGGCCGCCAGCTCCTGCAGAGGATCCCGGCCGAAGGGCGTATAATCGGTGATGTTGTAAGGGCTTGCTTCGGAGTGGTACATCGCAAAGCCATCGTGGTGCTTGGCGGTGATGACCAGATATTTCATGCCGGCGTCCTGCGCCAGTTGCGCCCAGGCTTCGGCGTCAAAAAGGGTGGGGTTGAACTGCCGGGCAAGGGTGTGGTAGGTATCCCGCGGTATTTCCAGCTTCTGCATGATCCATTCGGCGTTTTCACCTACAGGCACCTGCCTTCCTGCCCATCCGCCCGCCAGTTGAGAATAGGGCCCCCAGTGAATGAACAGGCCAAATTTGGCTTCCCGGAACCATTCGAGGCGGGCAGTTTTGTCGGGGAGCAAAAGAGAAGAGACTTCGGTATTGGCCGATCTTCTACAACTGGAAAGGAACAGGGTGGCGAGGATTAGCAGGGGGATGGTATTTTTTATGAGCATAGCCCTATTTGTTTGTAGACTTAGCGGAGTTTGGCGTTCTTTGTCCGATGGTTTACTTACAAAAGTATTGGAATTTCCTTTAACAGGGTGTCGGAGGCCAGGTTTATAGTTGATTCAAAAAAACCTTACATCAGTTCGATGCTAGCAACGTTATCACCCAAAGCAAGAAGAAATATATCCCGGATTATTCCATTTGGAATAATCTGGTTGGTTTCCGGCCTGGTCTTCCTGATCGTCGAGAAAGGAGCGGTTGGCGATTCTGGCCACCAGCCTTCTACTGCAATCGACATCGATCTCAAAATCTTCATTTTTTCCAGCCTTGCCATTACTGGTGTCGGATTACTCGTTGGCACTATCGAGGTCGTATATCTGAATAATGTCTTTGCCAAAAAAAGCCTTACTAAGAAGATCGTATATAAATTATTATTATACACTTTGATGCTATTCGTAATCACTTTAATTACCTTTCCCATTGCCGCCAGCCTGGAACTGAATACAAGCATTCTCGATGAACGGGTATGGGAAAAGCTTTACAGTTACTTAACCAGCTTTACTCACCTGAGTACGGATATACAATTGGCCGTAGCCTTGGCAGTATCTCTTTTTTATGCTGAAATAAGTGAAAATATCGGACATGGGATATTGATTAATTTTTTTACTGGAAAATACCATACTCCCAAAGAGGAAAAAAGGATATTCATGTTTTTGGATATGAAATCCTCTACTACTATTGCCGAGAAACTGGGCCATATAAAGTATTTCGAACTGCTAAGAGAATATTACTCCAACCTGTCCGAAGCTATTATTAACTACTCGGGAGAAATATATCAGTACGTCGGAGATGAGATCGTTGTATCCTGGAAGTATAAAGCCGGAACAGACAACAACAATTGTATAAAATGCTTCTTTGCCATGAAAGAAGACCTTGAGAAGCGAGCGGATTGGTATCGTGAAAAATTCGGGCTGTTGCCGACATTCAAGGCGGGTTTCCACTTCGGAAACGTAACAACCGGGGAAATAGGAGCGATCAAAAAAGAGATCATCTTTACGGGCGATGTGCTCAATACGACTGCCCGGATCCAGGGGCTATGCAACTCATATAAAGTTGAACTTCTTATTTCCGCCGATCTGTTGAAAAACATGGACCTCGATCCTGAATTTCAGGTAAGGCCACTGGGACAGAGCGAATTGAGGGGGAGAAAGGAGAATATAGAATTGTACACGATTCTGCGATAATCGCCAAATTAAAGAATAGAACAACATAAAAAACCAACGCTCCATTTTCCGGCTGCTACTATCCACCTTCCGGCTGTCCGCTCAGGACGAAGCGATCCTCCGGAAGTTGGAAGCCATCGCCATCATCGACCCGAAGATAATGATGCTCAAATACAGGGGGGAATTACGATGAAGCGGAAGGAGTGACAGCGTGAAACCGGGTTCATCATTCAGGACTCTATCCATCGCAGGTAAGGCTGCCGGTGGTGGCACAATAGAGGAAAAAGAGGGTCGATGGGGAGGGTTCATTTTAAAGAGAGCCCCTCCCCTACGTCAGCACCCGCGCCATTCTGCCCAGCGCCTCCCGGATCAACCCCTCCCGGTACGGCGCATAGCCCAGCACCAGCCCTGGCGCCTGCCGGTACTGCTGAGTATAACCGGAAATGGGTGAAGCGATGACCTCATGACGCCGCAACAACACGGCTACCTGCCGGTCATCTTTATCTCTTTCCAGCCAGCCCACTGCGTGCAAGCCGGTATCTGACGGATTTACGCGCAAGGCATCCCCAATAATTTTCCCACTCCAGTAGACGAGCGCTTCCTGCCGCTCCTGATACAACACCCGCATTCGGCGCAGGTGGCGTTCCAGCCCCCCTTCCTCCAGGAAAGCACTAAGAGTGGCCTGCTCCAGGATGCTATTGCCGCGGTCGGAGTACTCCTTGGCACGTCGGAATACATCAACCAGGGCAGGCGGTACAACCATATAGCCCAAACGCATAGCGGGGAAAAGGACTTTGCTGAAAGTACCCATATATACCACCCGCCCGTTGCGGTCGATGCCCTGCAGGGCGGCCAGGGGTTTGCCGTTGTAACGGTACTCGCTGTCGTAGTCGTCCTCCAGTATCCACGCCTCCTCCTGGGCAGCCCAGTCCAGCAATTCCAGGCGGCGGGCGAGGCTCATCACTACCCCCAGCGGGTACTGGTGGGAAGGCGTTACATAGGCCAGTTTTACATTTGGTGTTACATTTTTGCCCGCTTCCACCGACAGCCCCTCTGCATCCAGAGGGATGGGGATGGGGCGGATACCCATCAGGCGCATGGCTTCACGGGCGCCGTTGTAGCCAGGGTCTTCGATCCAGGCGCCATCACCCGGGTTGAGCAGGAGTTGGCAGGCCAGTCCCAGCGCTTGCTGTATGCCATTGACGATAACGACCTGCTCCGGCTCACACCGCACTCCTCTGGACTGTCGCAGGTAGTGTGTAATCGCCTGCCGCAGCGGCAGGTAACCGGCGGCATCGCCATAACCAAAGGCATCAAAACCGAGCGATTTGCTTTGACGGCTCATCAGGCGAAACCAGTTGGGGAAAGGGAAATCCCAAAGAGAAGGCGTCCCTGGGCGGAATGGCTTGAGGTTGTAGTTGGCTGAGTTACTGCTGCCCGGCAGTTGGGTGATCGCCTCCCCTCTTTTTGAAAGCAGCGGTGGCCGTGGAGCTGCCTCAATTCCTGCGGCCGTCACCCCGGGCCGGCTCAATTGATCCGGCACCTGCTCGCTGACAAATGTGCCGGCGCCGGTTTGGCCACTGAGATACCCCTCCGCCGACAGGTGCTCGTAAGCCTGCATGACCGTGGTACGCGAAACGCTTAACTGCCGGGCTAAGGCCCGGCTGGGAGGCAGTTGCTCGCCGCTCTTTAAATGTCCGTTGAGGATAGCCCGGCGGATGTGTTCGTACAACTGCAGGTATTTGGGTTGGCCGCCGCTGCGCCATTCCAGCGTGCTGAAGATGAGGTGCATGGACATGGTAAATTAGGTTATATTGTTGGATTGCTTACTTAACGAAGGAAATTGGCCCTGTCTATTTACTAAAACCGCACTGTTCAACAAACCAATTTAGCCATTTCTCCGGAAAGGAGCGCCTTTCGGATAGGCCCATTTTTTTGCAGGAGGGAAAATATTTGAAAGCGGAATGCTAACTTCAGACGCAGAAACAAGTACTGGACTTTGGACGAACCAAGGGTGAAGTCGGAAGTGCGAAGTCGGAAGCCGGAATAGGCCTCCTAATAGGCGCCAAAAAAGTTAACAAAATCAGACTATGAAAAAAGAACTGCGATTCCCTACTGGCCCAATATCTTTATTAAGATGGCGCCGGCCTCTCATCCTGGCTGTAGCCTTGCTGGCGAGCCCCCTGATCCCGACGATTGCTCAGGAAGCACTGAGCAAGGTAGTAGTGGAACACAACGTTATGATCCCGGCTGGTGACAGCGTGCTGCTGGCCACCGATATCTACCGCCCGGCAGTTGACGGGCAGGCGGTATCCAGCCCTCTGCCCTTACTTTTGCAGCGCACCCCCTATGGCAAATCAGGAGAACGGTTCGTTCCTCAGGCCGCCTACTTTGCCAGCCAGGGTTACGTAGTAGCCTTGCAAGACTTGCGAGGACGGTACGACTCCGGTGGAACCTTTACAAAATATAACTCACTGGAAGCGCCTGATGGGGCCCGCACTGTGGAATGGCTGGCGCGATTGCCATATGTAAACGGGCAGGTCGCCATGTGGGGCACCTCTTACGGCGCGCATACCCAGGCCGACGCCTCGAAGCTCCAACCGAAAGGCCTGTCGGCGATGATCATCAATATGGGAGGCATGGCTAATGCCTGGGGCCACGCCGTACGACAGGGAGGCGCCTTTGAACTGGGGCGGGAACTCACCTGGGCCTTCCGGCAGATCCCGATAGAGATCGACGACCCTGTCGTCAAGGCGCATTTCGAACACGAGCAGGTTGAAGACTGGTACCAGGCATGGCCCTTCCGCCGGGGGCTCAACCCTCTTTCCATCGCTCCAAATTTCGAAAATTACCTGCTGGAGGAATTTACCCACGGCGATTACAATGATTACTGGAAGAAAATTGGCATCAACTGGGAGGAATATTACGAACAAACGGCCGATGTGCCCATGGTGCACATCGGTGGATGGTACGATATCTTTCTGCGCGGCACTATTCAGAATTATCAGGAGCTCTCCCTCCGGCAGTCCTCCCCCAAATGGCTGATCATCGGCCCCTGGACGCATAGCGGCAATGAGCGCACTTACGCGGGCGATGTGGACTTTGGGCCCGAGGCGGCGATCTCCGATTTTAACCGTAGTTTTCAAGTTCAGTGGTTTGACTACCTGCTTAAAGGGAAGGAGAGTGAAGCCATTCCGGAGCATCCCATACAGCTATTCGTAATGGGTACGGGAGACGGCAAAAAGAACGAGGCCGGCCGGCTTAACCACGGCGGATACTGGATGGAGGCGGAAAGTTGGCCGCTTCCCGATACGAAACCTGTATTTTTCTACTTCCATGCCGATGGCAGTATGAACGGCCAACTTCCGGATGAGACTGTCCCTTCCACTACTTTTACCTTTGACCCCAACCATCCCGTACCTACACTGGGCGGCAATGTTTCGGCCCGGGTAAAAGACGGCGCCTTCGACCAGCGCGAACGCCCCGATTTCATCGGAAGCCGGCCCCCCTATCTCCCCCTTAGCGCCCGGAGCGACGTAGTGGTTTTCCAGACTGAACCCCTTAAGGAAGATATACAGGTCATTGGCCCGATCATCGTGTTCCTTTGTGTATCTTCCACCGCCGAGGATACCGACTTCACGGTCAAACTTCTCGATGTTTATCCGCCCAGCGAGGATTTCCCCAGCGGCTTCGATATGAACCTCACCGACGCCGTCGCCCGGATGAGCTATCGCAATGGCCGCCCTAGCCGGGAACTCATCAAACCGGGCGAGGCATACAACTTGGTCATTGAACCGTTCCCCACGGCCAATGTATTCAAAAAGGGACACCGCATCCGCGTAGATATTTCCAGCAGTAACTTCCCGCGCTGGGATGTCAACCCCAATACCGGGGAACCTTTCGAAAGCAGCCGCCGGAAGGTGAGTGCCGATAATACGGTTTTTCATTCCGCAGAGCGGCCTTCCTACATCATTTTGCCGGTAGTGCCGTTGAAGTAGAGACAGTTTAAATTGGACTTATCACTTTTCTTAAATTGGCTATTTACATCAAGCCAATTTAAACTTTTCTTTGTAGCAAAACCGCTTTACTATATGGCAAGATCATATTTACAGGAAGCCCCCAACCAAATGCGCCGCAAGGACCGGGCGGTAGAAGACGAAGATTGGATCAAGGCGTTCCTTGGCCGGGCTCCGTTTGGCGCTTTTGCCTTCAGCCAGGAGGGCCGACCCTTTATCAACAGTAATATTTTTGTTTATGAGGAAGCCCGGCACGCTATCTATTTCCATACTGCTCGGGAGGGTCGTACCCGAAGTGTGTTGGAGCAAAACACGGGCGCCTGTTTCAGTGTAAGCGAAATGGGGCGCCTGCTGCCCGCCAAAGAAGCACTGGAAATGAGTGTGGAATACAGCGGAGTTACTGCCTTTGGCAAAGTACAGGTGGTGGAAAATAAAGAAGAAGGTTTTGCCGCCCTGCAGTTATTATTGGACAAATATTTCCCGCACCTCACTCCCGGACAAGACTACCGGCCCACTACGCCGGAGGAATGGAAGCGCACTGCTGTTTTTCGCTTTGATATCGAACTTTGGAGCGGGAAGCAGAAAAAGGCGGATCCGGATTTTCCGGGAGCATTTTTGTATGAAAACAATCAGCTTTAGAATGGTGAACGGCCGAACTATGTGCTCTTGCAGCATGCCCAGGAAATCACCCGACAAATGCTCCCAAAGCCCGGCATAGAGGAAGGGCGCCGAGTTCTGGCCTTCATCATCAAACATTGTGTAAACGCGTGTGAGTGTAAGTGTGTAAAAGAAAGGCAGGCCTTTGGTTCCTGTACACACTTACACTATTACACCCGGATTACGTCCTGGCGTTGTACTGGAAAACCTGGTCCAGCTTTTCCGCATTGTTGGTAGAAACGCCCAGGTCTTTCAGCAATCCATCCTTCAGGCTATAGACCCATCCGTGGATATAAGGGAATTCTCCCTCTTCCCACTCTTCCTGAATAAAAGATACCTTAGACAGGTTATTCACCTGCTCCTGGATGTTGAGTTCTACATACCGGTCTAGTCTTTGGGTTTCATCTTCGACGGCGTCCAGTTCGTCCTGGTGCAAGCGATACACGTCTTTGATGTGCCTCAACCAGTTGTTGAGAAAACCGTAATTCTTTTTGCTCATCGCCGCTTTAACACCTCCGCAACCATAGTGCCCGCACACGATAATGTGCTTGACTTTCAGCTCTTTGACAGCATAGAAAACGACACTCAGCAAATTCACATCCGTGTGGATCACCATATTGGCGATGTTCCGCTGGACGAAGATGGACCCTGGCATGGCATTGGTGATTTCCGTGGCGGGCACCCGGCTGTCGGAACATCCTATCCACAAAAATTGGGGTGCTTGCCCAGTGGACAATTTTTCGAAAAAATCAGGATCCATTTTCAGGACATTCCGTTCCCAATTCTGGTTTCCTTTGAGTAATTCTTTAAATGTTTCAGGCATGGCTATTCAGTTTTAATAGTAATACTATGACTTCAAACAATTTCTTAGATTGATTGTTTTGTTTCGTTTTGTTTAAGCTTCAATATTCCCCTTGACTTTTTAAGCGCTTCCTGAATATTGCTCAGCATATTGGCTCTGCCCACCAGTTCGTGAAAACCGGATTTTTCCAATTCTCCATTCACCTCTTCTCCTACTCCGGAGAACAGTATTTCAATTTTTTGGGACTTTAAATGCTTGACTAGTTGTTTCAAGTGGTAAGCGCCGGTGGCGTCTATAAAAGGCACATTCCGCATCCTCAGTATCAGGATTTCCGGCTTCTGGTGAAGATTCAGCAGGGTATCCTGAAACTTCTGGGAGGCGCCAAAGAACAACGGGCCATGAATCTCGTACAAGACGACCCCTTTTGGAACGGTGAGCGCCTCTTCCTCAAAGGATTCATCGCCATTTTCATTTTGTTCGCCGAGAATATCAACGGAGTTGCGGATGATCAAAGAATCGCTCATTCGCTTCATAAAGAAGAAACTGGAGAGTACCACGCCTATTTCAATAGCGATGACCAGGTCAAAAATAACGGTAAGCAAAAAAGTGGTTAGCAGGATAATGACGTCCTTTCGGTTGCTCTTCAGCATGGTAACAAATAGATGCCATTCCCCCATATGCCAGGCCACTACCACCAGGATGCCGGCCAGTGTGGCCAGGGGTATGAGTTTGGCTAAAGGTGCAAATAGCAACATGATCAGCAGCAGCACCAGAGCATGGATGATGCCGGCTATCGGGGTGCGCCCGCCGTTTTTGATATTGGTAGCCGTGCGGGCGATGGCGCCGGTAGCCGGAATGCCGCCAAATACCGCCGAGAAAATATTGGCCGTGCCCTGCGCCACCAACTCCATATTAGACCGATGGCGCCCCCCGATCATGCCATCCGCCACCACTGCGGATAGCAGAGACTCTATGGCTCCTAAAAAAGCAATGGCAAAAGCAGGCTGAATGAGGGCTTTGATTGTATTGAAATCGACTTTCGGGATACTGGGTAAGGGAATGCTGCCGGGGATTTGGCCAAATTGGGTCTCGATCGTTTCCACCGGTAGCTTAAATAGAAGAACGGCTAAAGTGCTCAGCAAAATGGCAACAACGGAGCCCGGTATTTTGGTAGTGATGCGATAAAAGTTCAGGCTTATAACAACTGTGGCCAAAGCGATAACAAAGGCATACCAATTTACCTGGGTGAAATTTTCAAAATACACCCTCCACTTTTCAATAAAATTGGCAGGCAAAGTATCGATGGAAAGGCCGAAAAAATCCTTTACCTGAGATGAAAAAATGATCAGCGCAATACCACTGGTAAAGCCAACAATCAGAGGGTAGGGAATGAACTTCAACAGGTCGCCCAACCGGGCCAGCCCAAAGCCGATAATCAGAAAACCGGCCATAAAGGTGGCAATCGTCAGCCCGCTTACTCCATGCTCCTGAACGATGGCGTACACGATAACAATAAAGGCCCCGGTGGGGCCGCCGATCTGCACCCTGCTTCCGCCTAAAACCGAAATGATCAATCCGGCGATAACGGCGGTAATCAGCCCTTTATCCGGTGACACACCCGAAGCAATGGCAAAGGCGATGGCCAGGGGAAGGGCGACAATGCCAACTATGATCCCTGATAAAATATCTCTCATAACTTGCTTTCGGGAAATGCCTGCCGCAATCAGAGAGAACAGCTTTGGTGTAAACGGCTTGTTTTTCATTGGGCAAAATTGCTGCTACTATATTGTATTTCCTGTGACCTCACTCACCGAACCAACTGGCGGCTGAAAATAAGCTGCAATATATTATGAAGCTTGATCCCTGGCTAGTATATTATCGGCTCTGTGGAGAAAAAGACAAAAAATCTTCATGCATGGCCTATACAAAACTCACTTACATAAACGCTAATGTATGCGGGGTGCGTTTACACTTTCACACATAAACAATTTCACACATCTGTCATGAAAACAGGCATCATCGGTTCCGGCTCAATGGGTTCGGGCATAGCACAGGTAGCCGCTACAGCGGGGCATGAGGTTTTGCTTTACGACAACAACCCGGACGCCCTGAAGCGGGCACAGGCCAAACTGGAAAAGATACTGGCGCGGCTGGTGGAAAAGGGTAAGATGAAACCCGAAGAATCGGATGAGATCTTCGGGCGCGTCACCTTTGTCGATTCTATGTATGCCTATAAAGACGCCGGGCTGGTCATCGAAGCCATCGTTGAGAACCTGGATGTAAAAAAGGGGGTATTCGAGCAAGTGGAGGATATCGTCCCTCATGATTGCATCCTGGCCACCAATACGAGTTCCCTTTCCATTGCTTCCATCGCTTCTGCCTGCAAAGACCCGTCCCGGATGATTGGCATCCACTTCTTCAATCCCGCCCCCCTGATGAAACTGGTGGAGATCGTCCCGGCCGTACAAACCAGCCGGGAAACACTGGAACGTTCTACTCAACTGATACAAAAGTGGGGCAAAATCACAGTAGTGGCCAAAGACACGCCGGGTTTCATCGTAAACCGGGTGGCGCGCCCCTTCTACGGCGAGGCGCTGCGCATCCTGGAGGAAGGCCTGGCTGACGTGCCCACTATTGACTGGGCCATGACTGAACTGGGCGGCTTTCGCATGGGCCCCTTTACACTGATGGACTACATCGGCCACGATGTGAACTATACGGTTACCGAGACCGTTTTCCGATCCTTTTTCTACGACCCTCGCTACAAACCCTCCTTCACCCAAAAACGCCTGATGGAGGCCGGCTACCTGGGCCGCAAGTCCGGCAGGGGCTTTTATGATTACCGCGAGGGCGCCCGGAACCCCGAGCCCACCAAAGACAAGAAGCTGGGCGAACAGATCGTCTGGCGCATCCTCGTCATGTTGATCAACGAAGCAGCCGATGCCCTTTATCTCAACATCGCCTCCCGGGAAGATATCGAGCTGGCTATGACAAAAGGGGTGAATTACCCAAGAGGCCTCCTGCAATGGGCGGATGAGAAAGGGATCAACCACTGCGTGGCCACCCTGGACCGCCTGCATGCCGAGTACCTGGAGGACCGGTACCGGTGCAGCCCTCTGCTGAGAAGGATGGCGCGGGAGGGGAAGCAGGTTTTTGAAAACCCGAATAGGCTCTAAATTCCTTCAAAAAGAGCCTTCACCTTTATACTAAAACTCACCGCGCGGCAAGTCGTTTTTTCGTCTGGCCTAAGAATGCCGACATCCACCATCTTGTGATAGTCTTCGACTATAAATAATTTTCGCTGGGTTGGAAAGGCCATGATCATTTTTTCTTTGAGCGTGTTGGGATTTTCATACTGAAGCCGAAAATGAGCAAAATTTGCCATTTGGAGGCCAGTAATGGAATTCCCGACACATTAAGCCCATATCCCATTTTTATGGGCATCGGGCGCCAATGGCCAACAGCTAAGCGCCAATTGTTGAATAGTTACCTTTTTTTAAAAATTGACAGATAAATTTATCAGTTTTTGCCTACTCACCAACGCTCGCCGGCAGGTATAATGTAGTCAACTTAAGGATAGCAACAGCTGCGTTATATGACGACAGTAGCGGCAGGTAGTAATATAACGGGATTGGTGTCCTATTAATATACCGAAACAATAGTCCACCTTTTTGAAACAATAGTCTCTGCAAAGAGTGGCCAAAAGCCCCAACTTTGTCCTACCATTTTATTAAACCAGAACTTTACCATTCATGCCACTGATCTATTACCTGAACTTCGATCAACAAACCAATAAAACAGAGCGCCCCAATAACTGGATAGCCATCGGCAGCCTGTTGCTGGCCCTGTGTGTAATGCTCACCCTCGGGTGCCAGAAAACCGATGAAACCATCAATGAAGATACCCTGCAGGTCGGCTTGTTGCTTCCCCTCAGCGGAGCAGCGGCCTCTGCCGGCGAAAGCGCCCGGGCCGGAGCCACTCTGGCCATGCAGGATGTCAATGATTTTCTGGCCTCAGGTGAAAGCGGCCTGAGCGTAGAATTTACCATCAAAGATACCGGCGCGGACCCCGAAACGGCCCTTCAACAGTTGAAGGAACTGGCCGGCGAGGGGGCCCGCTTCGTCATCGGGCCTTATTCCAGCGCTGATGCCGCCGCCACTGTGGATTACGCCAACCAGGAAGGCGTAATCCTCCTGAGCCCGTCCAGTGTGGCCAGCAGCCTGGCCATTGCTGATGACAACCTGTTCCGGCTGGTGCCCAGTGACGGCAACCAGGCGGCGGCAGTTACCGCTCTGTTTGATTACGACGGCATTGAAACCATTATCCCGGTCCTCCGGGACGATGTATGGGGAGATGGGTTGATCGATGATGTCTCTCAACTCCTCGGGCAGGAAGGGAAAACCCTTTTCACTCCCATTAAATATGACCCTTCCAATGTAAACAGCGCCGACATCGCCGGCCAGGTGGCCAGTGCCATCAACCAGGCGCTTCAGCAATCACCGGCATCTGAGGTGGCTGTTTACCTGCTCAGTTTCGGGGAAGGCGCCTCTATCCTTTCGGCAGCGGCACAGGAGACCGATTGCGCCCTGGTGAAATGGTACGGCAGCTCTGCTTTTGCCAATAACGCCGATTTAATCAATGACCCTGTGGCGGCGCAATTTGCCATGCAGCAGGGCTTTCGCTGCCCCTCTTTCGCTCCCGACCCTTCAGCGGCAGAATTGTGGGAACCGATACAGCAACAGTTGGTTTCCCAGTTGGGGCGGGCTCCGGAAGTTTTTGCTCTTACATCCTATGATGCGGTATGGCTCATAACGGAAGCCTACCGCAACAGCCCGGCCACTCCTTCTGCCCAGTCCTTCCGCGCTGCCCTGGAACAGGCTGCCCAATACCATTACGGGATCACCGGAAGGACGGCCTTCGACCCCGCCGGCGACAGAAAATACGCCTATTTCAATTTCTGGGGATTGTCCGAAACCGGCGCCGGGTACAAATGGGAAGCTCTGGGCCATTATGACAACGCCAGCGGCCAGTTGGTTATTGATTGAGAGAAATTGGGCAACAAACCTTACTTTTACACTATGAAACTCAACCTTGATATCGCAGTAGCCAGCAAACCGGAATGGATAGATGCAGTCATGAACGACTTCGACACTTTCTTACAGGACCATGCCGATTGCGAACGAAAGGCTTCGGCGGCAGCCATGAGCCTGGTCGCCAAATACCCCAACCGCTCGGAGATCATCCCGGAGTTGGTTGAAACGGCCATCGAAGAACTGGAACACTTCCAACAGGTGGTAGAGCTGATGCAGCGGCGGGGTGTGCCCTTACTCCATTCCATCCCGGAAGACCCGTACATCAAGGGCCTGATGAAACGCATGCATTCAGGCATAGAGGAACGCTTTCTGGACCGCCTGCTGATCGGCTCCGTCTTTGAAACCCGCGGCGCCGAACGCTTCCGCCTGATCGAAGAAGCGCTGGAAGATCCCGAACTGAAGCGATTCTATAAGATGCTCTGGACTTCCGAGGCCAAACACGGGCACATCTACGTCAAGATGGCGCTCCATTATTTTACTGAGGACAAGGTTTACAATCGCCTCAACTGGTGGATGGAACAGGAGGGGGAAGTGGTGAATGGATTGGAGATTAGGGCGGCTTTGCATTGAATAAGGAATGAAAAAAGATTGGGGCAAAGCTGATATTCATTCCTTCATTCCTTCATTCCTTCATTCATTCCTTCATTCCCTCAATCACCCGGTATCGCGACAACAACGCGTAATCGCCCTCTTGTTCCGGCAACAGTTTCAGTTCTTCCAGCAACCAGCACGCCGCCTCGGCTGTAGGCACATCCGCCCTTCCCCGGCTCCGGGCAAAGTGCAGGTATTTCATGACCAGAAAGGCATTGAACCACCGGAAGAACCGGCTGCGAAAGGTTTCATAGGAGGCGGTATGTTGCAGCATTTCGGATAATTTACCCTCAAAACCCTGCTCCGTAAGAAATTCCTTCAATATGGAGGTCAGCGGAAGGCTTTTCCAGCCCCTCTCCTTCTCGTATAAGTTTGGCAGCTGACCTAAAAAACCCTTTAATTCAATAAACGATTGAGGCGCATAGGTAGGATATCCCCCGCCGTTCTCCAGTATCTCCGTAATGGCCCTTCCCGTACCGAAAGGCACCCGGTGGCTGGGGCGGGGCGAAGGGATGACCCGTGTATCGGTAATATTGGCAAAACCGGGCAGCAGGGTGAATTTGTGTATAAAGTAAAAATCCTCCCCCGCCTTGCGTTTATTCATGCCCCCCTGTTTCTGATAATCCGAACAGCGCACCGCCATGCTCGACCCCACCGTATGAAAAGCGTGCGGAAAGCCCGCCCAGCGCTGCGCCTGTACGTAGTAGCGCAGGTGCAATTCATAGTACAGGATGGCTTCGTACACTTCGGAAGGGTGCTCATGGCCCTGCAGGGGATGTTCGAAGTAAATAGAAGCCGCCGGGTAGTCCGAATGTGCTCGAAAATGGCGAACCAGGGCCTGAAAGTAGTTGATATCGCAACGGCTATCGGCATCGAAACAGGCGATAATCCCCTCTGGATGCCCCGCCTGCTCGAACCGCCAACAGGCTTCATCCATGGCGATCTTGCGGGCCAGGCCGACGCCGGCGTGGCGGGTAGGCAGCGCCTGGTGTAAGATAAAAAATTGCAGGCCGGGGCGTTGGTGGTAAGCTGCCCATTCAAGCGACTGTTTATACATTTCAAGGTTCCGGGTTACAATTTCATCCGCAGCATCTTCAGGCTCATTGATAACCACAATAACCTCCATTGCAACACCTTCCGGGAGTGTACATTCGTACAGGCAGTACAGGCTCTCCAATAAGCCGGGCTCATCGTAAGCGGGAATGGCCACCACCAGCGCCAGGTTGTCCGGTGGCGGTGTACTGACCTGGGGAGGGTAAAGGCTGCGTTGCTGGAGATAAGGCGTCATGGAAATGAATTCCGGTAAAATTAGCGATTGTTCTTTCTCAAATGTAAGAAGCTCCATTCCCAACTGCAAACGGCCGCAGCCTGGCCAGCATCGGGTCGGTATCCGAAAGGCCAAGGAAGGCCGCGGTGGCGAGGTACTCGCTAAGCGTTTATAAGCACTTCCGGCTTTTTACCCGGCCGAGGCACGAGGACGGGCCGCGCTCTAACTTCCGGCTTTGTCCGGCGCCTGGCCGAAGTGCACAATAATCCACCTTTTTGAAACAATAGTCAAAAACCTGCCTTCCATTTCTCTTCATCTTTGTATCGGAATTTTAACCAAAATCACAAAAGATGGAACCTGCAAGCACTGTGGCCGTAGCGCCAAGATCCAGGACTTCGACTGTCCTCGCCGGCATTGCCGGCAATGTGCTCGAGTGGTATGACTTTGCCGTTTATGGCTTCTTTGCGCCGGTATTTGCCAAATTGTTCTTCCCTTCCAAAGACCCGACCGTTTCCCTGATCGCCTCTTTTGGGGCCTTTGCGGCAGGCTTTCTGATGCGGCCGGTAGGCGGGGCATTCTTTGGATATATCGGCGACCGCATCGGGCGGAAGCGGGCGCTCAACCTGTCGGTCATGCTCATGGCCATTCCCACCTTTCTCATCGGCCTGATGCCCACCTATGCGCAGATCGGCGTTGGAGCGTCGGTCATGCTGGTATTGTTGCGCATGGCGCAGGGTTTATCCGTTGGCGGAGAATACACCAGCTCGATTGTGTATCTGGCGGAGAGCGCGCCCAAGGGTAAAAGAGGGCTTTTTTCCAGTTCCTCCATGGTAGGGGCCACCGGCGGCATCCTGCTGGGTTCCTTTGTCGGGTCCATTATCAGTGGAAACCTGGATGAAACCCAGCTCCAAACCTGGGGCTGGCGCCTGCCCTTCCTGTTCGGCGTTTTAGTGGCCGGGATGGGCTACCTGATCCGCCGCCATATGCCGGAGACCCTAAAGGAAGAGAACAAAGCAGACAACCCATTGAAACATCTGTGGGAAGACAGAAAAGAAGTGCTCCGGGTCAGCGCGCTCAACTTGTTGACGGCAGTTGCCTTCTACGCTATCTTCGTCTTCGCCGTCACCTGGCTGGTCAAGTATGTAAAAGAACCGCGAACGGTAGCCTTACAACTCAATACCATGAGCATGGTGGTGCTCATGTTTGCCGTTCCGTTCTTTGCCTGGCTATCCGACCGGGTGGGCCGCAAGCCAATCCTCATTGCCGGTGCGGCCGGCATGGTGCTGTTCAGTTACCCCCTGATCTGGCTCATGCACCACCACAACGACGCTATGATCCTTTGCGGGCAGATGGGGCTGGCCATTTTGCTGTCGGCATACATCGGGCCGGTTCCGGCAACGCTGGCGGAAATGTTCTCCAGCAAGATACGGGTCACGGCCGTCAGCGTGGGGTACAACCTGACTTACGCCATCTTCGGCGGAACGACCCCCATGGTGGCGGTATGGTTGATCGAAAAGGAGCACAGTGACATGTCCTTCGCCTGGTACATCGTAGCGGCAGCGGCCATATCTCTGGTGGTTACGCTCTGGATTAAGGATGGGGCGCATAAGCCGTTGCCGGAGTGAGGAGTGAGGAGTGAAGGAATGAATGCGCGTCTGCGTAGTTTTAAAACAATGATACACCATGCCAGCCATAACACCCTTCTCCATGCGTACCCTGGCGGCCGACTTCCACGCCGGGATCATGATCTTTATCGTAGCCCTACCGCTCTATCTCGGAATTGCGATGGCCTGCGGGGCGCCGGTATATGCCGGCATCATTTCCGGAGTAGTAGGCGGTGTTGTTGTAGCACTACTGGGAGGATCGGTTGTAGGCGTGAGCGGGCCGTCGGCCGGGCTGGCGTCGATCATGATCGTAGCTATTTCGACCGTGGGTTATGAAAATTTTCTGGTGGTGGTCGCCTTATCCGGCCTGCTTCAGATTCTGTTGGGTTTCCTGAATTTAGGCACCTTGGGCTATTACTTTCCGGCCGCCAGCATCAAAGGGATGATCGCCAGCATTGGGATCGTACTCATCCTAAAGCAGTTCCCCTATTTCATTGGCATGGGAGAACACCATTTTACTCATTTTTCTTTTCACAACCACGACGGCACCAACTCCTTTACCCTTTTGCTGCAATCCGCGGACGTGTATACTCCCGGTGCCTTGCTGATCGGCCTGTTGTCCCTTTTTTTGCTTTGGTTTTTGAGAACACCGGCCCTGAAAAGAACCTGGCTGGCCACTATTCCGGCTTATTTGATCGTACTGTCTTTCGGCGTACTTCTGAACCTGTGCCTGGCTACCTATTTTCCTGGCACTCAGGTGCAGGGCAGTCAACTCGTCAACCTGCCCAGCCTGCTGGCAGGTGGTCAATGGAATCATCCATTGACCTTTCCCGATTTCAACCATTTGAGCAACCCTTATCTTTTTCGAACGGCGTTGGCACTTGCGCTGATAAGTAGTCTCGAAGCCCTTTTGGTGGTGGAAGCTGCCCATAAAATGGATCCGCTCCTACGCAGCGTCAACCTGAACCGCGAGCTCAAGGGGCAAGGGGTAGCCAACTTCATCACCGGCCTGATCGGCGGCGTTCCGATCACCCAGGTGATCGTACTCAATGCCACCAATATCAACAGTGGCGGGCAGACCCGCATGGCCTCCGTCTTCCATGGCCTGATCCTGCTTATTTGCTGGCTGTTCCTCCCCGAACTGCTGAATTGGATCCCGCTGGCTTCCCTGGCTGCCATTCTGATCGCCCTGGGTTATCAGTTGACCAGCATTTCCATCTTTCGGGCTATTTACCGGCAAGGATGGCACCAGTTTTTGCCCTTCCTGATAACCATTATTGTGATCCTGTTTACCGACATACTCACCGGGGTTATCATCGGAATTATTGTCGGCTTCTTCTTCCTGGTACGTGAACAGAATAAGATCGCTTTCGTAAAGAAATACGATGAACCCACTAAGGCTTATTTGCTTACCCTGGGGCAGTTCGTTTCTTTCCTGAGCAAGGGCAGCCTGCAGCAAACGCTGGAAAATATCCCGGAAAATGCGTTGGTGCGGATTGATGGGTCCAAGTCGAAGAAAGTGGACCTGGATATCCTGAGCGTTATCCGGGATTTCCGCGACCATACTTCCAAAAGAAAAAATATCCGGCTGGAAGTGGTGGGCCTGGAAATAGCATAAGTACAATAATCCATCTATTTGAAACAATAGTACAAATATGATAAACCCCAAAGGCCCAACTTTGTGACGTGCATTATTATATAAAACAAAAAATCCAGCCGATCATGCCATTGATGTATTATATATGTTTCGACTCCACAGCCGGCAAAACCGGGCGCCCAAATAAATGGCTGGCCTTAGCCAGCCTGTTGATGGCCCTGGGAATAATGCTCACGGTTGGCTGTCAGAAAACCGATGAAACCATAGCCGAAGACAAGCTGGAGATCGGCCTATTACTCCCGCTCAGCGGCGCTGCCTCCTCCGCAGGTGAAAGCGCTCAGGCGGGAGCAACTTTGGCTCTACAGGACGTCAGCGACTACCTGAACACAACCGGCAGTGAGTTGAAGATAGAATTTATCATCAAAGATACGGGGTCGGACCCCGGAATGGCCCTTCAGAAGTTGGAGGAACTCGATGGCCAAGGGGTCCGCTTTTTTATCGGCCCCTATTCCAGCGCCGATGCTTCGGCCACACTGGATTACGCCAACCAACAGGGAATTGTCCTACTTAGCCCGTCCAGTGTGGCCAGTAGCCTGGCAATCGCGAATGACAATTTGTTCCGGCTCGTGCCCAGTGACGGCAATCAGGCTGAGGCTATGTCCGCCCTATTCGGGCATGACGGCATAGAAACGGTTATCCCTATAGTGCGGAATGATGTCTGGGGAGAGGGACTCATCGATGAGGTCACCCCAATTTTGGAGCAACAGGGTAAAACCGTCGTAACTCCCATTCAATACGAACCTTCTAACGTGAACAGCGCCGATATTGCCGCACAAGTTGCTTCAGCAATCAACCAGGCGCTTCAGCAATCGCCGGCTGAGCAGGTTGCCGTTTATTTACTCAGTTTCGGGGAAGGAGCATCCATTCTTTCGGCCGCCGCCCAGGAACCCGATTGCGCCCTGGTGAAATGGTACGGCAGTTCCGCTTTCGCCAATAACGCCAACCTTATCGAAGACCCGGCCGCCGCACAATTCGCCTTGCAGCAGGGTTTGCGTTGCCCTTCCTTTGCGCCCGACCCGGCCGCCACAGACCTGTGGGCCCCGATAGAGCAACAGCTCACTTCCCAATTAGCGCGCGCCCCGGAAGTGTTCGCCCTGACGTCTTACGATGCCGTCTGGCTCATGGTACAGGCCTACCGCGATTGTGCAACCCCCTCCAATACCCAAAGCTTCCGCTCTGCACTCCGGCAGACGGCCAAATACCACTACGGGATCACCGGAAGGGCCACCTTCGACAACGCCGGCGACAGAAAATATGCCTTCTTCGAATTTTGGGGACTATCGCAGGATAATGGTGGCTTTAAATGGGAATCTTTCGGCCACTATGATAATTCCAATGGCCAGTTGGACATCAACTGAGATCAGTAGGTATAGTGAGTGAAGGAGCTAATAAAACTTGACACAGAACTAACATAAAACTTCATCCTCTAAATATCAACCTTATGTTTACCACCCACAACCTGAAGAATTTCTTCCCACTTGCTGTTTTAATTGTTGCCGTACAACTGTTGTGTTTTTCTTGTAAATCGGATGACCCGGAACCAGAACTATTTTATTTACCCGAATCCGGTGATCAGGCTATTGTTTTTACTCATCTGTTCAATGCCGATGATTACGAACAAGGAAAGCAAATAGTAATCGAAGGGTTCAGTAATGCCATTCAGCAATCCGGACAGGCCCGGCGCACCTATTTTCTTAGCCGGCCGGAAAATAACGAAGTGCTGGCGATCTCTTTTTTCCATGCGGCCAGTAATCCGGATGAGTGGTTGGACCATTCGGAAAGAGATAAGGTGCTTGCCCAGTTGCAACCACTATACCGGGAGCCGCTCCGGCTTCAGCAGTATACTGCCGAAAGAGTGCACGATAGCCACTCCAGTAATGGTCCGGAGCCAAATTACCTGCCTAGAAAAGGGGACGAGGTTATTCTTTTCACCCATTTATTCAAAGAAGAAAATTATGAGGATGGAATAAATATCGTCACAAATGATTTTCCAACGGCCATTGAAAACTCAGGCCAAACCCGGCGTTCCTACTTCCTCGATAACCCCTCCAATAATGAAATGGTCGCCGCTTCCTTTTTTCATCCTGACAGTGACACCGATGTGTGGTTAAACCACGAAGAACGCGATCAGGTGCTGGCCTCCCTGACCCCTTTGTATCGGGAGCCGCTTGCGGTCATCCAATACACGGTAGAGGAGGTGCACGATACAAAATGAGGTGTTTTCCTTTTACATTTTTATAAAAAAAACCCATTTCCTTTTTGGGTGCTGCTCCAGCGCCCCGAAACAATAGTCCACATTTTTGAAACAATAGTTCACGCAAGGCATACCGATTACCTCCAACTTTACACTATCAATTTATAATAAAAGATTCAGCCATGAAATCACTTAGCTTTTTCACTTTAATAGGGATTATGTCCTTTTTCAGTTCTCATCTTTGGGTGGATGAGCAGGCTGGGGGTGTTGATATCCAGATTCATGTGAGCGGCATGGCCAGTGGGTACGCCTATCTGACCGGCGTTTATAAAAATGTACAATCGACGGTGGATTCAGCACAGGGGGATATCAACGGCAGGTTTCATTTTCAAAGAAAGGAACGCTTTGAGCCCGGTGCTTATCTGGTTATATTGCCCGACAGTTCAACCTTCCAGATTCTACTGGACGACGATCAGTCTTTTTACCTGAAAACGAACGCCGGAAGCCTGGAAAAGGATATGCAGGTGGAGGGGAGCCAGGTGAATGAGTTGTTCTTTCAGGCCCGGCAGCTTCAATATGAGCAACAAGCAGCCTTTGAGGGCATGGCCAATCAAAACAATGATCCGGCATTCCTGGAGCAGCAGCGCGCCCTTCTGATCGGTGAATATGATGCCTATCTGCAGAGCTTGTTCGAAAAATATCCGCAGTCTTTATTTACAAAGATCAGGAAGGCAGAGCAAAATCCGCAAATTCCGGAAGTGCGGCAGGCTAATGGTGTCGTCGACCCCAGCGCCCAACTATATCTATACCGCTCCCATTTCTGGGATATGGTGGATTTTAGCGACCCACGCCTCCTGCACACTCCCGTCATTTTTAACAAGCTGATCACTTACTTCGATAACCTGACTCCACCCCAGACCGACGCCATGATCGAGGCGATCAACCAGTTGATGGAGCAAGTCCCCGCCAACTCAGAATACTACCGCTTTTTCGCCGAATGGATCGCTCAGGATTTCCGCCCCCCCTACAGCCCGGTGCTCGACCCGGAAGCCATTTTTATTCATATGGTGAATGAATACCTGACGGACGAACGGGCTTTTTGGGCCGACTCCACCCAGGTGTACGCCTGGAAACTGCGGGCAACGGGTAAGGCCGGAAGCCTCGTCGGCAACCCGGGAATGGATATCCGTGCCAGGGATACAGAAGGTAACATGCGCTCCATGTTCGATATCGAGGCACCCTATATCGCTATTTATTTCTACCATGCCGAGTGCGAACACTGCATAGCGGAAACGCCCAGGCTGGTCCAGTTTTACCGGGAATGGAAAGACAAAGGCCTGGAGGTATTTGCGGTGGCCATGGATACCGAGGATGCCGAATGGAAAACATTCATCGCCGACAACCAGATGGACTGGATCAATGTCAACGATGCTGAAAGCCAGGAGATTTACAAGGATTATTACGTGATGGGAGCGCCAACGATTTACCTGCTCAACCCCAGCCGCACCATCATCGGTAAAAACCTGCAGATCGAGCACATTCCGATGATCATTCAGATGGATCAGCAGCAACGTGTGAGGTAAGGAATCGCGAAACAATAATCCATCTTTTTAAAACTCCATTCCCCCATCTTTCCAGGGTAAAGAATGAATTATTAAAAAAATAACCGAATATGAAAAAGGTAAAAATGATTTGGCTGCCATTGTTGATGATGGCAATAGCCACTTTCCAATCTGCTGCCGCAATCCCAACCTGTGAAGGCGATGAGGCCAGAGCAGTCCTGGAAGCCAACCGTCAATTCTTCAAGGCCCTGAACGCTATATTTGCGGGCGAGTTGGCCCCCATGAAATCTGTCTGGGCACATACCGATGATGTCATCTACATGGGGCCCGGCGGCGGCACTCAAGTCGGTTGGGAACAAGTATTGGCGAATTGGGAGTACCAGGCTTCCCTGAACCTTGGGGGGGAAGTGAATCCGGAGAACATACACATCACCATGGGCACCGATATCGCTATCGTGCAAAACCGGATTAAAGGGCAAAATATAGTGAACGGAGAACCCCAGGAGATATCCATCCGGGCTACTCAGGTTTTTCGCAAAAAGAAGGACGGATGGAAAGTGGTCAGCGTTCATACTGACACCTTGTCTTTCACCGGGGAAGGGGACAATCCAATCTTCATTTTCAAAAATTAAGCGCGGTAGCGGAAGCCATCCGGCTTCCGCTAATATTTTCCTGGAAAAGGATCAAAAAAATGGTTACCCCAAAACTTTAAGATGATGCAACGAACGATTGTCAAAGGCCAGGTTATCCGGTTGTTGCCTTGCCTCCTGATCCTACTGTTCCATTCCATGGCAGTTTTTTCCCAGCCATTCTTGACGGCTGATGGGGAAGTACATTCCATTAAAGCCCTGGAAGAAACGTACCAGGATTTTAACATCCCGGAAGATACGGAGTTCGGCCAGTTCAACCTGGAGATCGAGGGTGCCGATGGGGGGTGGATCGAATATACCTACCTGGACCGTTTCGGTACCAAACGCACCCAGCGGGTCAATGGGGGGGAAGGAGCGACCGTCAGCGCAACCTACCGGATAGGCTATGGCGGCGGGCAACTCCCGCCTAGATCCGTCCTCCGGCTGATCATCGGCAACCGGGGAGAACGAGCCAAGTTCGACCTGTTGTCCGAGGGGGGCTATGGGGCCGGTGGCGGCGGCGGTTCAGCAGCCCTACTGTCCAAAGACAACGGCGCCACCTGGCAAATCATCATGGTGGCCGGCGGCGGTGGCGGCGGCGGCGTGGACACCAAGGAAATTGACACCAAATACAACCCGGGCTTGCCCGGCTCTTCCGGCGAGGACGGGCTTGGGGGCGAACATTCAAAAATGGAAGCCATGCCAGGAGGTATCCGGGGTAGCGGCGGACAATCCAGCGGAATCACAGGAGGGGGAGGAGGCGTCTACGAGGATGGCCAGCATGAAACCGGCGCGCTTTATTATGGCAACGCCGGATGGAAGGACCACAAACTCTCCGGACAGCCCCTGGGAGGCCTGGGGGGAACCGAAAAAGATTGCTATAACGGCGGCTGGGGCTTCGGCGGCGGTGGGTCGGGGGCTGAGGGCGGCGGCGGCGGTGGGGGTTACTCCGGCGGCGGCGGCGGAACGCCCGGCTTCGGCGGCGGCGGGGGTGGCAGCCATATCAATTCATTCACCGCCCAGCCGCTTACCGTCTCCAAAAAACAAAATGGAGACACGAATAATCCGGAACATGGGCGGGTGCGGTACCAGTTTGCGAAAACCAGACAGGATTGAAAGGATAGGTGGATACAGGGTCAACGACGGGAGGATGAATTAACTGGACTTTGGACGTGACCCTATTTTAAGTCGGAAGTGCGAAATCGGAAGTCGGAATGGCCCCCAAATGGGCGTCTTGTGCCTGGTTTCCGACTTCCGATTTCCGACTTCCGCTTTGGTCCGTCCAAAGTCCAGTGAATTAAGGGATTGCAAAACAATAGTGGTGTTACACATTACGGCATTGCTCAATCAATGATACAAAATGAAAAAGAACGATCCAACACACGGGAATTCCGTGCCTGGTTCTAAACCCAAAAAACAGAACCGGCATACAGGCCTTACCCAGTCCCTTTTTTTCCTGAGAGCATGTTTGGAGGTGGTG
>JAGQXQ010000381.1:3836-5587 GCA_020436535.1 Phaeodactylibacter sp. | reverse complement strand
GAGCTCGGCCTGGAACTCCCTCCTCCTCCTCCCCCTGGCGGCATTTACCATCCCGTGGTGATTGTCGATAAGATGCTCTATGTCTCCGGGCAGATTCCTATGAGGGCCGATGGCTCGCTCATCACCGGCACAGTGGGCAAAGATATGAGTGTGGAAGAAGGCCAGCGGGCCGCCCGGCAGGTAGGACTCACCATGCTGGCCACGATCAAAGCCCAGTTGGGCAGCCTCGACGGCATCAAAAGGCTGGTCAAGGCCCTGGGCATGGTGAATTGCGAACCCGGCTTCGGCAGCCAGCCCCTGGTCATCAACGGCTTCAGCGAACTGATGGTGGAATTACTGGGCGAGCAGAACGGCAAGGGCGTCAGGAGCGCCGTGGGGATGATCCTGCCCCGGGGGGTGGCCGTGGAGATTGAGGCTATATTTGAATTGAAGTGAGGCAACTTATTATTTCTGATGTTTGATTCGCGACGTTTGATTTTTGATGTGCGCTATGCGGCTGCTCCGATTTGGAAGTATCCTATCCGGCAGCACATCGAAAATCCCAAATCAAAAATCCCAATATGGAATGGTACCAGATTTCCAATGAAGCCGCTGTCCCCTCTCCGGCCATGTTGTTATTCCCGGATCGGATCCGCGAGAACATCCGGCGGATGGTCGCCATAGCGGGCAGCCCGCAGCGCCTGCGGCCGCACGTCAAAACCCACAAACTGCCACAGGTGGTACGGATGCAGCTGGAGGCCGATATTCGCCGCTTCAAGTGTGCCACCATCAGCGAGGCTAAAATGGTGGCGGAAGCGGGTGCTCCGGATGTATTGATGGCGTATCCGCTCTACGGCCCTGCGGTGGATCAGTTGTTCCGGTTGATCGCCAAATACCCCGACACGTTATTTTCCGCCATTGTAGATAATCCCCGCCACTGCCGCTGGCTGGAAAAGGCAGCCCAGGCCCATGGCCATCCGCTGGATGTTTTCCTGGACCTCGATGTGGGCATGGGACGCACCGGCATCCAACCCGGCCCGGAAGCGCTGGAATTATACCGCTCCATGGCTCGCTCCCCCTGGCTGCGCCCGCGGGGGCTGCACCTGTACGACGGCCATCTGCATATCCCCTCCCGGGCGGAGCGGGAAAAGGCCTGCGACGGCAGCTTTGCTCCGGTAACGGAGATGATACAGATTCTGGAAACCGAAGGCCTGGCGCCAGAGGAAGTGATTTGCGGCGGCTCGCCCACCTTTCCCATCCACGCCCAACATCCGGAACGCATGCTGAGCCCCGGTACGACGCTGCTCTGGGATGCGCGGTATGCCAGCCAATTCAAGGACATGGACTTCCTGCACGCCGCCGTTGCGTTTACCCGGGTCGTCAGCAAGCCCGGAAAAGACAAACTCTGCCTGGACCTGGGCCACAAGGCCATCGCATCGGAGATGCAGCCGCCACGCGCCGCCTTTTTCGGTGTACCGGAATACCAACTGGCCGTGCACAGCGAAGAACACATGGTTATAACCTTTGTAAGAGCGGACGATTTCGCGACAGGCGATTGCCTTTACGCTATCCCCAGCCATATCTGCCCGACCATGGCCCTGCACGGCCGGGTATGGGCGGTGGAAGGGAACCAGGCAGTGGAACAGTGGCCGGTGGTAGCCAGAGAAAGGGCGGTGGATTGGAACTGAGGAAGACTAATACTGTAATTGCTGATTATGTGCTCCTGATGGGGTTAAGTTTCACGCAGGGGCTTAGTACTCTGTAAAATAAAT
>JAGQXQ010000381.1:1920-3712 GCA_020436535.1 Phaeodactylibacter sp. | reverse complement strand
TAAACGAGAATTTACTTAATTTACAAAGTACTTAGTTTGTAACTGTTAAGGTATTTCGGTTTTGCGGCCGGGGCACTGTCCTTGGCTTAATAGCGAGCCTGCCTTTGGCCAACCACATGAGTGCGATTCCCATTTGTACCCATTAGCGGGTTTAGGGCTATTCCTGAACTAATCTGGGTTTAGAACAGCCGATAAGAGGCCCTCTAACGGCAAGCTAAACCCTTCTAAACCCCAAATAAGGCCCCAAATAAGCCGCTACCCCCCCCCGCCAGGCATCAATAGGCTCCTAAACTAAGGAGGGGATACAAACCAGGATCGCGCCCAACTACACTACCATAAAGATATAATAACCAAGTAGTTACACCTGATTTATAATAAACATGAATAAAGCACCCTACTTCATCTTCGACGCCCACCTCGACCTGGCGATGAACGCCATGGAATGGAACCGCGACCTCACCTGGCCGGTAGCCGATATCCGCGAAAGCGAAAAGGACAGGGCCGACAAACCGGGCCGGGGACAGGGCACCGTTTCCCTGCCGGCCATGCGCGAAGGGCGGGTGGGCCTGTGCGTGGCCACCCAGATCGCCCGTTACGTCAAAAAAGACAACCCGCTGCCTGGCTGGCATTCACCCCAGCAGGCCTGGGCCATGACGCAGGCCCAACTAGCCTGGTATCGGGCCATGGAAGAGATCGGGCAGCTGGCGCCTATTACAGATATTAACTCCCTGGAAGCCCATTTAAAGCGCTGGGAAACCCCGGCCCCGGACGAGCCCATCGGTTACATTCTCAGCCTGGAGGGCGCCGATTCCATGGTTACTCTCGGCCATGTAGAGCGCGCCTGGGAGATGGGCCTGCGCGCGATCGGCCCGGCCCATTACGGCCCGGGCACCTACGCCCAGGGAACCGATGCTACGGGAGGATTGGGCGAGAAGGGCCGGGCGCTACTCCGAAAAATGGAGGAACTCAACCTCATCCTGGACGCCACGCACCTGTGTGACGATAGCTTCTGGGAAGCTATGGATCATTTCAACGGCCCGGTTTGGGCCAGCCACAGCAACTGCCGCAGCCTCGTACCCCACCACCGGCAGTTCAGCGATGAACAGATCCGGGAACTCATCAGCCGCGGCGCCGTCATCGGTATGCCCCTGGATGCATGGATGATGATACCGGGATGGGTACGAGGCGATTCCACTCCGGAGAATACCGGCCTTACCCTGGATGCCATGGTGGATCACATCGACCACATCTGCCAACTGGCGGGCAATGCCGCCCACATCGGCTTAGGCACCGATCTCGACGGCGGCTTCGGCAAGGAGCAATGCCCGGCGGATGTCGACACCATAGCTGATCTGCAAAACCTGCCGGCCTTGCTGGAAAAACGGGGTTTCAGCGAAGCGGATATCAAAAACATCCTGCATCAGAACTGGATTGGCTTCCTGCGCAGGGCATGGGGGTAGGGGATGGTTGGATGCCCAATTGAAGCAGCCGATACCTCTTTTCCCGGCTCAATTAGTGACGGGCACGGACGCACATCTAACCTCAAGAGGTATTGTCCACATCCGAACAACCATTGTCCGATAACGAACATCTGGTGTTTGCAATTGGAGTCTAAGTGATTGACAATCAGCATCCAAAGCCTTGGCATGAATGTTGGCCTTTGGGGAGCAAGGACAAGCCGTTTTCCCGCCGACTCCCATCATAGCCAGGAAAACGGGTTGTCTTTGCAAAAAACTCAACCCATGCTCCACAACTACCTCAAGATCGCCCTGCGCAACATCTGGAAGAACAA
>JAGQXQ010000381.1:1042-1902 GCA_020436535.1 Phaeodactylibacter sp. | reverse complement strand
TTGGGCATCGCCCTGGCCTGCAGCATCATTGCCTACCTCAACTATGCGTTCGACCAGAGTTTTGACACTTTTCACGAAAAGCGGGAAAACATCTACCGGGTCAACATGGTCCGGCAGAGCAACGGGGTGGAGTACGGCCTGGCGCCCTTGCCCCTGGGGCCGGCGGCGGAGCAGGATATTCCGGGCATCAGCCGCAGCGTGCGAATAGAATACCAGCAGGCGGCGGTTAAGCGCAACGAAACAGTGTTGAGCGAAAGCATACAATATGCCGATCCGGGCTTCTTCCAACTGTTCGATTTCCGTCTTTTAGCGGGCAGTTATGACGCGCTGAGCGACCGGAATAAGGTGCTGATCAGTGACCCCGTGGCCAAACGCTACTTTGGAGAGGAGAACCCTATAGGCAAAGAATTGATCCTGCATCCCGGCGAGCCCTTTCAACAGGCCCTGCTGGTAGGCGCTGTTTTGGCCGAACGGCCGATGAATTCAAGTATAGAGTACAGCCTGATTACTCACTTTGACAACTTGCAGATTAATGGTAAGAAACAGGCTCCCGACGACTGGAATTTTTTTGCTGCGCTCACCTTTCTTGAGCTGGAAGGCAATCGCCCGCCACATGCGGTTGCCACAGACCTGAACGACAAATACCTCGGGCTGCACAATCAGCATATTGAGCGGCTGAAGGCCAGCAGCTACCTCCTGGAGCCTTTTGTGGATGCTGCCCACCGCGGCGCCCGGTCTGAGGTGCGGGGCAACTACCTGCGGCAAAGCCTCCCGGTATCGGCGGTGTGGGGCCCTATTCTCATGGCGGTATTGTTGCTGCTCACCGCCTGCCTCAATTTCACCAATACGGCCATTTCGGC
>JAGQXQ010000381.1:0-833 GCA_020436535.1 Phaeodactylibacter sp. | reverse complement strand
GATGTGCCGCTCCTGGCCTATATCGCTATCATTTTGGTGGTAACCGCTCTGCTGGGAGGCGCTTATCCGGCTTTTTACATCAGCAGCTTCCGGCCATCCGCCATCTTTCGCGGTAAGCTGCGCTTTGGCGGCTCCAATCTCTTTACGCGGATATTGCTGGGCGTGCAGGTTATGATTGCTTTGACGGCGGTGCTTACCGGCCTGTCCTTTGCCCGCAATGCCGCCTTCCAGGAAAACCTGGACCGGGGCTATGACCGGCAGGGGCTGCTGGGCTGCCGGATAGACAATGCCGCCGAGTTCAACCGGTTGGAACAGGCCCTGCAGAGCAACCCCAAAGTGGAAGATATGGCCGGTTCGGCCAATCACCTGGGATACAGCTTGCGGGGCAAAGACCTCGAAGCCCGGGGCGAGCGGTACGAAATCCTCTATATGGGGATCGGAAAAGATTACCTGGACATGATGGATATCAAAATGGCAGAAGGCCGCCCCTTCCGGGAAGAGCTGGAATCCGATAACCAGGCGATGCTCGTCAACGAGCGGCTGGTGCAGGAGTTTGGCTGGGAGCAGCCCATCGGGCAACAGGCCGTCATGGATTCTGTAACGTATACCATCATTGGCGTTGTCAAAGACTTTGTGCAACAGAGCGCTTTCGATCCGGTTGCCCCGCTGGCCCTTACCCGGGTGGAACCGGAAGATTATCAATTCCTGATGGTGCGCACCCGGGCCGAAAACCTGCTGGCGCTGGAGAAAGAACTCCGCACGGAGTGGGCCCGGCTCTTCCCCTTTAAGGCCTACCGCGGCTTTTTCCAGGACGAAATCCTGGCTCAGGAACT
>JAGQXQ010000380.1:235-3750 GCA_020436535.1 Phaeodactylibacter sp. | reverse complement strand
GGCGGGGGGGGGGGGGGGGGGGAAGAACTGGGCCAGAAAGGCTACTCCCGCCGCGATTTCATGAAGTTTTGCACCACTATTGCCGCTTATATGGGCCTTCAGGCCTCCGGGGCGGCGCAAGTGGCTGAAGCGTTGAAGTCTAACTCCCGGGTGCCGGTCATCTGGATGCACTTTCAAGAGTGCACCTGTTGCAGTGAATCTTTCATCCGGTCCTCTCACCCTATAGTGGCGGATGTCATCCTGGATAAAATATCGCTGGACTATACCGAAACCTTAATGGCTGCTTCCGGCCATCAGGCAGAGGCGGCCATGCAGAAAACAATGAAGGATTTTCCGGGCGAGTATGTCCTGTGTGTAGAAGGGTCGGTGCCGGTTTATGAAGACGGAGTCTACTGCTGTATCGGGGGGCGCTCCGCCGTAGATATTCTCCAGGAAACGGCCGCCGGCGCCAAAGCCATCATCGGCTGGGGCAGCTGCGCCTGTAACGGTTGTGTGCAAGCCGCCAAGCCCAACCCGACCGGCGCTACGCCCATCCACAAGCTGGTGAAAGGCAAACCCATTATCAAAGTGCCGGGCTGCCCGCCGATCGGTGAAGTGATGGCCGGCGTGCTGGTGCACCTGGTTACCTTTGGCCGTATTCCGGAACTGGACCGCATCGGGCGGCCCAAGGCGTTCTACTCCAAGCGGGTACACGACACCTGCTACCGCCGCCCGTTCTACGACGCCGGCCTGTTCGTGGAAAGCTTCGACGACGAAAATGCCAAGAAAGGCTACTGCCTCTACAAGGTCGGCTGCCGCGGGCCGATGACCTACAACGCCTGTGGTGTTACCAAGTGGAACAACGGCACCAGCTTCCCCATCCAGTCCGGCCACGGCTGCATCGGTTGTAGCGAGGAGAATTTCTGGGACAACGGGCCGTTTTACCGCCGCCTGACCAATTTCCCGGGCTTTGGTATCGAAAGCAATGCCGACAAGATCGGCGGTGTTGCCGCCGGTGTTACCGCCGCCGGTATTGCCGCTCACGCCATCGGTACCAACCTGCGCAAGAAAAAGCTCATTGACGGGCTGATCGCGGAAGGTAAAGAGTCTGACCAAGCATTATCCTAAGCCTTAAGTTCAAAAAAAACAATCATGAGTAACAGAATAGTCGTCGACCCCATCACCAGAATTGAAGGCCACCTCCGCATCGAAGCGGATATTCAGGATGGCAAGGTGGTGGACGCATATAGTTCCGGCACTATGGTCCGCCTTATTGAGAGAATCCTTCAAGGCCGGGATCCCCGCGATGCCTGGGCCTTCGTCGGCCGCGTATGCGGGGTTTGCACCACGGTGCACTCATTGGCCTCCTGCCGCTCGGTGGAGGACGCCCTCGGCATCGTCATTCCGCCTAATGCCGAGATCGTCCGCAATCTGATGTACTGCGCCCAATACATGCACGACCACGTTGTGCATTTCTACCACCTCCACGCTATGGATTGGGTAGATGTGGTGAATGCCTTGCAGGCTGATCCGAAGGCCACCTCCGAGCTCGCTCAGAGCATTTCCAACTGGCCGAAGAGTTCACCTGGCTACTTCTCCGACCTGCAGAAACGCGTGAAAGGTTTCGTAGAAAGCGGCCAGCTCGGCATCTTCGCCAATGGCTATTGGGGCCACCCCGCCTACAAACTGCCGGCGGAAGTCAATCTGATCGGCCTGGCTCACTATCTGGAAGCCCTCGAATGGCAGAAAGAAATGGTGAAGGTACATGCCATCTTCGGCGGTAAAAACCCACACCCCAACTATCTGGTTGGCGGTATGGCCTGCTCTATCGGCCTGGACGACGTCAGCGTCATCAACGCCGAGCGCCTGGCTTATGTCGGCCAGCTCTTTGAACAAGGCAAGCGCTTCATCGAACAGGTGTACATTCCCGACCTGCTCGCCATCGCCTCCTTCTACAAGGATTGGGGCGCCATCGGCGGCGGACTGGGCAACTACCTGGTTTACGGCGACTTACCCACCAATGGCTACAACGACCCGTCGAGCTTCCTCATTCCTTCTGGCGCTATCCTCAATAAGGACATCAGCCAGGTCTACGATGTGGACCTGCGCGAGGATGCTCAGATCCAGGAATTCGTCAGCCGCTCCTGGTATGAATACGCCGACGGCGACAGCGCCGGCCTGCACCCCTGGAAAGGAGAGACCAAGCTCAACTATACCGGGCCCAAGCCGCCCTACGAACACCTCAATGTGGAAGAGAAATACAGCTACCTGAAGACACCACGCTGGAAGGGCAACGCTATGGAAGTAGGCCCGCTGGCCAGAATGCTGGTGGGCTATGCCCGCGGCCGGGAAGACTTCAAAGAAGTGGTCGACATGGCGCTGTCCAAGCTGGATGTACCGGTCACCGCTCTGTTTTCCACTCTGGGGCGCACCGCTGCCCGCGGCCTGGAGACGCAGCTTATTTCCAACTGGGCGATGAATTTCTACGAAGAATTGCTGGCCAATATCCGCAACGGCGATACCCGGATGGCGGATACTACGAAGTTCAACCCCGAACGCTGGGAAGCGTCTGCGCAAGGAGTCGGCCATACCGAAGCACCCCGCGGGGCCCTGGCCCACTGGTGTGTGATCAAGGACCAGAAGCTGGAAAATTACCAGCTGGTGGTGCCCACTACCTGGAACGCCTCGCCCCGCGACCCGGAAGGCAAAATGTCGGCCTATGAATCTGCCCTTACGGATAATACGCCCATTGCCGACCCGGAACAGCCACTAGAGATCCTGCGCACCGTACACTCCTTCGACCCATGCATGGCCTGCGCCGTGCACCTGTACGATGAGGACGGCAAGCAGGTCAGCCGTGTGAAGGCGCTGTAATCGCTTTTGGCTTTTGGCTGTTAGCGGTTGGCAATCGAAGCCAACGGCCAACGCCAACGGCCAATCGCCAAACACTAATCTGGAAACCATAATAAAATGGCTACACAAAACCTCCGCCGCGTATTCGTCTGGCAATTACCCGTCCGGTTTTACCACTGGCTCAATGCCTTATGCATAGTAGTGCTTTGTGTGACGGGCTATATTATTGCCCGCCCGCCGGCCTTTCAACAAGGCGCCGAAGCATCCTATGCCTACTGGTTTGGCATCAACCGTTTCCTCCATTTTGCGGCTTCCTATATTTTCCTGTTTAACTTCATTTTCAGGGTCTACTGGGGCTTTGTCGGCAACCGTTATGCCGACTGGAAGAACTTCATCCCTACCAACCGGAAATTCTTTCAGGAAATGTGGGAAGTGATCAAGATCGACATCCTGCTGCAAAAGAATAAGGAGCACCTCGCCATCGGGCATAATGCTCTGGCCGGCTTCATCTACTTCTTCGTTTTCCTCGCTTTTGCCGTGCAGTGCCTCACTGGTTTTGGCCTGTACGCCGCTATGAGCGACTGGTGGCTGCCCAACCTGTTTGCCTGGGTGCCCGGCCTGTTCGGCGGCGATTTTGACCTCCGGCAGATCCACCACGCCACCATGTGGTTCTTCATCGTCTT
>JAGQXQ010000380.1:0-169 GCA_020436535.1 Phaeodactylibacter sp. | reverse complement strand
ATCGGCGGCTGGAAGTTCATCGAAGAAGAGGCGTTTGTGAAGGAAATGGAGAAAGAGGAGCAGGAAAAAGAAGAATTGAAGCGCAAAGTGATAAAGGAGAAGCAGAAAGTCTGATTCCAAGTGGGAAGTCGGAAATGCGAAGAGCTTTCCGACTTCCCACTTCCCACTT
>JAGQXQ010000379.1:6658-10396 GCA_020436535.1 Phaeodactylibacter sp. | reverse complement strand
CTGGAAATCGCGCCATTACCGGTGGTGGCCATGGCGCAGGTAGATTCTGTCTGCGTGGGCGCACCAGCCGCCTTCCTAAGTCAAAGCAGCGGAAATACATCCTGCCTGTGGCTATTTGGCGATGGCAATGGCTCCGATGCCTGCCAGACAAACCATGTTTACAACGCTTCAGGCGTTTTCGACGCCACTTTGGTGGCAGTTTCAGGGTTGGGGTGCCGTGATTCGATATCCCAGGCAGTCTACGTACGGCCAACTCCGGAAGCAGCTTTCGAACTGGGACTAGATGAGGTTTGTGCTCCAGCGGCTGTCGCCTTCTCAGACAATTCCACCGGGGCTACCGGTTTAAGCTGGGAATTAGGGGACGGCAGTACCGGTTCCACCGCCGAGTTTACCCATACCTATGAATCAGCAGGCGATTTTGAAGTTCGGCTTATTGTCAGCAATGAGGGCATTTGCCGGGACACCGCCACCCGGCAATTCACCATCTACAGCCCTCCGGAAGGCAACTTTGAATTGGAAGAAACCTGTACACAAGCGGAGGGTTATACCCTGATGGTAGAGGCTGCACCGGAAGATTTTGTCACCCTCAGCGGGCGGGATTACAGCCAGGCCGGTACGCTCCACGAACGGCTGGCTGCCGGCAGCTATACGCTCGAACTGGAGTCGCCACAGGGTTGTCTTACTATCCGGGAAGTGCTGGTTCCTCAGGTGCAGGAACTCATTGCCCTGATCCTGAGAGATTCTTTTGCCATTGAACTGGGGGAATCAGTAGACCTGTTGGTGGATATCAACCAGGCTGGCACACAGGTGCTTTGGTCGCCTGCCGGCAGCTTGTCTGATATCTCGATACCCAATCCGGTAGCCATGCCTTTCAGCACCACTACTTATCTGGTGGAAGTGACCAATGCAAAAGGATGTGTAAAGAAAGACACTGCCTTCATACGCGTAGCCATTGACCGGGAGCGGGGTATTTTTATTCCCAATGCTTTTACGCCGGATGGCAGCGGGCACAACGATATATTCCGCATTATGAACACGAACGCCGGACTGGTAAACGTACCTGTCTTTCGGGTATTCGACCGCTGGGGAGAACTGGTTTATGAAGTCCGGGATTGCCCGGCTACTGAACTGCAAGATTGCGGGTGGAACGGAACTTTAAAAGGCCAGAAAGCCGAACAGGGCGTGTATACCTACTATGCCGAGCTGCTGTTTGCGGATGGTTTCGTCCGGGTGGCGAAGGGCAATGTGACGTTGATCCGGTGATGCTGAAGGAAAATGGCAACTATTCAGCAGTTATTTCAGCCACAACAAATCATAGAACATGCGACACGCTACGGCCTTATCTATTTCTGTTTTTTTGCTCTTCGTTTTTCTGTGCGCCGGCCGGACAGGCATGGCCCAGGATGCCCATTTTTCCCAGTTTAGCCGAACATCGGCCTACGCCAATCCGGCATTTGTTGGCCTGAGCCCGGCCCCGGCACGGCTGGCGCTGCAGTACCGCAATCAATGGCCGAGTGTGCTGGCAGGGCAATCCTATCATTCTGCGTTGGCTGCTTTCGACTGGCGCAATTGCCTCGGCCTTAGTTTTTTTGCCTTTGGCGTCAGCGCACAGGCCAGCCGGGCGGGTGATTCCCGCTATACGGACGGGCAGGCGATGCTTAGCCTGGCTTACCACCAACAAATTGACCAGGGCTTCTTCCTGGCGGGCGGCGTTCGAGGCGGGGCCTGGAACTATCGTATCGACGAGGGCCAGCTAGCCTTTGAGGAACAATTCGATGGTATAGGCTTTGACTCGGGCCGCAACAATTTTGAATCTTTCGACCAACTGCAACGCACCGTTTTCGGCCTCTCTGCCGGCCTGTTGCTATACGATACTGAAGCAGCCTGGCAAATTGGCGCCAGCTTGCTCCACATCAATCAGCCCTTATACTCTTTTCTGGAAGATGCTCAAAATGGTAACCGGGTTGGAATGGGATGGTCGATGCAAGGGCAGTTCGGCATTTCCACCAACCGAAGCCCCGACAGCAAAGAACTGGCTCTCCAGTTTTTCTACCGCCAGCAAGCCCTGTTTAAGAACAGCAAACAACGCATGTTATCCGTCGGCGGGCTTTGGCAGTTGATCGAGAACAATAAAGGAAATGCATTCTTTTTGGGCCTTTACGGACGAGTGGGCCGCCACGAAGGAGACTCCAGCTTCACCTTTGACTCCGTTACGCCTTATATGCGCATCGATTTCGGCGACTGGAGTTTCGGCCTTTCCTATGATGTGAATGTCTCACCGCTGGCCAATGTTTCCCGCCTGAATGGTGCGGTGGAGTTATCGGTACAGGCTAACATTGGGGACATCAGGGATTGTATCAGGTGCCCTTCCAATTGGTAATAAGTAGTCGGGCAGATTTAAGTTTCCATCAGATTGAGCGGGTTCAAATTAAGCGGCAATGGCAAATTGCCGCTTAATCTGGACACACTCTAACGGTTAATTCTCTCCGAGAATGACAACTAGTGTGTAGATCATTCCTGGTAAAATAAAAATTAACCATAGCAGCAAGGAGATCCAGAACCGATTGGTGGCGGATCCTTCATAAATATACATAGCAAGTGGCGCCAGCAGAACAGCCAAAATGACCAGTAGCAACAGGTCGGTGTCATTTTCCTGGCGGAACTGCTTAATTTGGGCCTTCAGCCCCTTTTTGAATTCCTTGCGTTGTTTGCGCTGTTCTTTTTTTAGTTCTTTTTTACTCAGGGTGGTTGCTCCCTCTGCATTCCGTTCAATTTTTGCTCCGGATTTGATGTGGACAACCGCGTTGGCAGGCTGGACACTCAACAGCAAGAATAGGCTACAGCAAGTTAAGAAGTAAGATAATCTCATTGGATTGGTATTTAGTTAAAAATAGGGTTTGTTCATTTCACCGGCTCGATCATGGGCAAGTCGGCTACCTTCGCCTCTTTGGGGCCGATACTCATCCAGCCGACAATACCACCGGAGGCTTTAGCCACATGGCGGGCGAAGCTCAGCAGGCCGTCATAGAAATGTTTGGCGTGTTTGGGTTCCAGCAAAGGGAGGATACTATTGAGCTTGCTTAACTCTTTACTGATCGCTTCCTGCCGTTGTTGGGCCTGCCTTGGCAGTATCCGAATCAGTTCCAGCAGCCGTTCGTGCAGGTGCTCGTCGACTTTCTTATAATATTCCTGCCATTCCTGATGAAAGTGGAAGGTACGGATGTGGGCGACCTTTTCTCCCTTTTCCAGTTCAGCATCCTCAATGATGCCATCTGCTCCTGCGACCAGAAGCGTCACGTAGGGTATGGCGTCGTAGAGGATCTTTTGTTTTTCTGCCGGCAGGGATTCAATGCTTTTTATCATATCTAGGCTTGTAATTGTGTTTGGCCTAAAAATAAACTTTTGTGGTTTTGCATCGCAGAAAATGTATAGGATATTTATCATATTTTTAAATGGACGCCCTGGAGACGGAAGATTCTTCGAAATAAGAGGTAGAATTGGCGCTATGGTTTAACGACGTGCGTTCAAATGGTAAGGGCCAGCACCACTACTACCAGATGGATCAGAATGCCGGCGGTAATGCCCGTATTGCGCTGCCCAACCGAAAGTTCCGGGATGATCCTCTTCAAAGCGAGGAAACCCAACGGCACATATAGGAAAACGCCCGAAATGGTTCCCGGTGAGTAAGAAGCAGAAACCAGGCTGGACAAGGGGTGCAGCAGGCCATTGATAAACAGG
>JAGQXQ010000379.1:0-6524 GCA_020436535.1 Phaeodactylibacter sp. | reverse complement strand
AAGGCGTCTTTTTGAAGAGCGTACCGTTCGGTACAGTCGAAAAAAGCAACGCAGTGTCATCGAAAAAATGACCTTTGCAGCTCAAAGATTGGCCTCTAAACAAGCTCTAAGTTAATTTTCTCTAAATTGAGAATCGCTGACACCCTCACACCCTCACTCACTCACCACTCACTACTCTCCCTCTCCCTCTCCCCTACTCACTCCGCAACACCTCAGCCGGGTTAATCCGGGCGGAGCGCAGCGTATGAAAGCTGATGGTCAGCAGAGCGATGATCAGGGCGAGCAGGCCGCCCAGGAGGAAGGCCAGCGGGCTGACCTCAATGCGGTAAGCAAAGTTGTTCAGCCAGCGGTTCATCAACCAGAAAGCCAGCGGGCTGAATACCACAAAGGCCAGCAGCACCAGCCAGGCAAAATTCTTCGATAAGTGCAACATGATCTGTCTGGCGGAAGCACCGAGTACCTTGCGGATGCCGATCTCCTTGGTTTTCTTCTCTACGGTAATGGCAGCCAGCCCAAACAGGCCCATGCAGGCGATGAAAATAGCCAGAATGGCCATGATGGCCACCACCGCCTCCATCTGCTGGTCGGAGCGGTACAATTCTTCGAAGTGCTCATCGAGGAAGGTGTAGCGAAAAGGCCAGCTGGGCACCTGTTCGTTCCACACCCGTTCCACGTCGGCTATGCCGGCTTCAATCCGGTCGCCCCTGAGTTTTACGGATAGCTCGTCGTACCCCCAATCCGGATGAACCACCATAGCCAGAGTATTGATGTCATAGTGCAGAGAGTTAAAATTAAAATCTTCGGCCACTCCAATAATGACGCCCAGCGAATCATCGGGATACCAGGAATGGCCGGCGGAGACGCCAACCGGGTCTTCCAGGCCGAGCTCCTGTGCCAGCGACTCGTTGATAATGAAGGCATAGTCCTTGTCGGTGGTATATTCCCTGGAGAATGTCCGCCCCTGTTTCAGTTGGATATCATAGACATCCAGGTAGTCATAATCTACATTTACATTGCTGGGCGTCATGCCAAAAATAGAATCCGTTCTCAATTTGAATCCCCACTGATGGAAATTGTTGCCGAGCCGCTGGCCGGAGGCCGTCACCCCTTTGATATTGCTGCTCTTCAACAGTTCCTCTTTAATGATTTCAAAGGCGGTATTGGCTTCGTCATTCATATCCACCAGTAGAATATGGTCTTTGTTCAGGCCGATATCCTTGTTCTTCATGTATAACAATTGCTGCACAACCGTCAGGGTGCTCACGATCATGGCAATGGCCAGGCCAAACTGCAGGACGACCAAAGAGCTGCGGAACACGCTTTTCTGGCTTTTAACATCTCCGCCTTTCAGGATATTGGCCGTCCGGTAGGAAGCCAGATAGTAGGAAGGGTATATGCCCGCCAGCAGGCCCAGGGTAAGGGTCAGCAGAAAAGCCAGGGCCAGGTTCAGGGGATGCTCCAGGAAATACCCCATAGACATAGTCCGGCCGGCCAACTGGTTGAGTAAAGGGGTAAAAGCAATGCTGATGGCCAGCGCCAGGACGAAAGCAAAGACCCCCAGCAGAACCGATTCAACAATAAACTGGGAGAATAGCTGCTCTTTCCGGGCGCCTACCGTCTTCCGAATGCCTACCTCCTTCCACCGGTGAGAGGCGCGCGCAGTGATCAGGTTCATAAAATTGACGGAAGCGATGAGCAGGATAAAAAAACCAACCAGGGCAAAGATATTCAGGTATGTTCCGTTGAATTTTCGATAGTTGTGATAATCATGTTCCACCTCCATGGAAGCCAGGTGGACGTCGGACAGCGGCTGCAGATAGAGCTGATAAAAATCGTTGACGTCCCCTCCGTCCCCTTCTTCCGGCGGCATATACCGGGACAGGAATTCCGGCATCTTGGCTTCGAAAGCATTCACATCAACAGAGGGGGCAAACAGCAGGTAGGTTATCAGGAAATTGGACCCGAATTGCTCATTGAATTCCGGATCCTCCCGGGTCACGGTAGAGATAGAGAGCAGAATGTCGAATTGCAAATGAGAATTTTCGGGTACATTTTCTGCAATCCCGGTTATTTTGAAGGGCTTACCGTCCATCACCAGGGTTTCTTCCATGGCCCTGCCGTCGCCGAAAAACTTTTTCGCCGTCTCCTGGCTGATCACTATGGAATAGGGCTCGTCGAGGGCAGTAGCAGGATCACCCTCCAGCAACCTGAAGTCGAACAGTTCCAGAAAGGTACTGTCCACTCCTGCTACATCTTCAACGATCAGGCGGGTGTCTCCTTTTTCAAACAACCGCTTTCCCCTCCCCCAGAAGCGACTGAAGTTGAGCACCTCCGGGTAATCCTTCTGCAGGTTAGGGCCCATGCCGGGCATGGAAAGGGCTACATGCTGGGTGTTGGTGCCCGGAAAACTTTGTACCTCGTTGAGGCGGTAAAGCTGGCCTTTCCTGGTGTGAAAAGCGTCAAAACTGCGCTCGTCCCTTATGAACAAGTAGATGATCAGACAGGCAGCAATGCCAAAGGCCAGGCTGAAAATATTGATAAAAGACAAGAGCTTTTGATTGGCGGTGTTGCGCAAGGCGACTTTCAGGTAGTTGCGGAACATAGGTGTTGATTTTGGTTGACAGTCGGATTCTAAAATAGTGCTTTGTAGCCTGGTTGGGAAGGTGAAATATACAAATAAAGCATTACACCAAAATACAGGAACAGGCTAAGCATAAGGGTACAACCACTAACTCAATAACTTCTTCTATCTCGCCTTTGGCGATCAATGACCGTGCTGCAGAGGTGTCAATAGCCATTCTCAAAAATTGATTACATCCGGTAAATACCTGGTGGCCAGATCCTCATAGTAAGGCCTTAGCGCCTGCACATTGGGCGGAGCGGCGGCCTTGGAGTACAGGTCATAAGGATTGAAAGCGCTCACCCATTCGAACATTTCGTGGTCGTGGGCGTCCATCAGGTGGTTATAGGCTTTTTCCCGGTGTTGGGCATAGAAAGAATGGTAGCGGATCATATACAAGGCCGGTTCTGGCAGGTAGTCCTTCATGACGTGAAAAAGGTATTCGTCATGGCCCCAGGACATGTGGACGTTTCTCAGCCCGCAGTTCGGTTCATAAATTCCATATAGGGTATTGTAGCGCTCATCGTAAAAATCGGGATTGGCTTTGAAAAATTCGGAATACACGATCTTTTCCGAATGGCGGCAGCCAACGGGGAAGGTATCTCCGACTACGGCCCACTGGGGTTCGCCGAACAAGCAGAGCACCTTACCCAAGTCGTGCAGAAAACCGGTGAGCACAAACCAGTCCGGCTGGCCGTCGGCACGTATGGCCTCGGAAGTTTGCAGCAGGTGTTGCGTCTGGTCGAGCTCGGTATCCGGATCGGAATCGTCCACCAGGGTATTGAGGAACTCTACTGCCTCCCAGAGCGACATGGCTCGCCGGCCGAGCGATAAGAACTCCCGTTCTTTACGCTGCACAAAGTCAAAGGTTTGATAAGTATGATTGAGCTGGTAGAATTCTTTCACCGTATCCCGGGCAGGGTCGTCATAGTTGCGGAACGCCTCTTCTTTTTTTTGCGGATCTTCGGGATAACGCTTCAGGAGGTCTTCCTCCCAAAGGCCGACGATATCATGAGTTGTTTTGGAAACAGGTTTTTGATCTTTCATGGTAAATGTACTTTCTATTGAAACTTAATCATTTCACTCATGTTTGGAGGTAGTTCCCGAGCGAAAAAATGCCTTTATGAGGACCCGAAATCTGACTTTTTCGCTTCAAAAGCACCACCTCCATACTCTAAAAGAAAAGCAGATATAATCCAACGGTTATCACAAAAATTAATACACTCCATATCTTGACTGTCCTCGTGAGGCGGTATTCCACCTGCTGCCGAACCGGAATGGGCTTGGAGTGCTCCAATGGATAGAGAAGCGTATAGATGCTCATCGCCGCCACGATCACTATAAAGGTAATCATCATGTGGTGTAAAAAAGCAATATCGGGCAAAAAATAGAGCAGCGCCCCGTACACCGGAATATTGAGGGCCATGCCAATCAGGGCGGCGGCCGGCGGTATTTTCTTCCAAGCCATTCCGAAAAAGAATGCGGCCACAATGCCCGGCTGTATAAATCCCCAGTACAGTTGCAGGAACAAATACAGGCCTCCTTCAAAAGAGCTGACAATGGGCGCCCATAGGCAGGCGATGGCCATAAGTACCAGTGTGGCGATGCGGCCCACCCGAATCTCGGTTTTTGAATTGGCCCCGGGATTAAAAAAAGGCTTGTATATATCCATGGTGAAGAGCGTGGCCGCAGAATTGAGTAAGGAATCCAACGTACTCATAGTGGCGCCGAATAAGGCGGCCAGCATAATGCCCGTCAGCCCGGCGGGGAGCAGGTTCTTGATCAGGGTTGGGTAAGCAGCGTCGGGATTGGTGATTTCGTCTGCGTATAGCTCAAAAGCAATGATGCCTGGAAAAATAATAATAAAGGGAAGGATCAGTTTCAGCGAAGCCCCAAATAAGATGCCTTTTTGCCCTTCTTCAATGCTCTTGGCTCCCAGGGTGCGTTGGGTAATAAACTGGTTCAGGCCGAAGTAAAACAAATTGGGAATCCACATGCCTCCGAAAAATACCGCCAGCCAGGGCAGGTCGGGATGATCGAGCGGCAACACCGTATGCAACCGTCCCTGGGAACGGGCCACGAATTCATCGACGCCACCAATCGCCTGGAAGCCCAATACAGTGATTATCAGTCCGCCAATCAGCAGGGTTGTCCCTTGTATCACATCCGACCAAACCACCGCTTTCAACCCGCCATAAACTGTATAGCCTCCGGCAATGATGCCGATCAGCCAGATGCCGTAACTGAGGGGAATATCAAAAATAGTGCTCAACCCGAAAGCGCCGGCATAAAGGACGGTGGCGATGGTCACCCCTACATAAAAAAGCAGCATAAAAAAAGACATGAACGTGCGGGCAGCCCGGTTGTAGCGGTATTCCAGGTATTCCGGCATGGTGTAGATGCCCGCTCTCAGAAATCGGGGCAGCAGGAACAGGCCAACAATGACCAGGGCCAAAGCGCCAATCCACTCGAAGCTGGCCACCGCCAACCCGATATCTCCCTTAAAGCCTTGCCCCGCCTGGCCAATGAAATGCTCCGTGGAAATATTGGAAGCGATTAGAGACAGGCCGATAACCCACCAGGAGAGGCTCCTGCCCGCCAGGAAGTAGTCCTCGGAAGTGTCCTCCTTCCGGGAAATGTACAGGGAAAAGGCAACGACGAAAACGATGAAGCCGGTGAAGGTGAGGAGGTCGAGGGTGTTGAATTGCATGAGCTGGAGGTTTTGTCATTTCAATAACTCGATCACCCTATGTACCTCACCGGGCTCCCACCACCGAATGATAGGCAGAAGGTAGGCGATCCGGCTTCTGGGTTGAGCGATCCGATCGGCAATCACCGACACGGCGATATCCATTTGTTCAATATAGGCATCGGCAAGGGTGCCCTGCAGCTGCGCCAGGGCGGAGGCGTTGGCCCAGGCTGCCTGCCGAGCTTTGGTGATGCTGAACTCAATGACGGCCTCGTCTCTCTTCTTCATCACCCGGCGGATGAACCGCATCGGCCACCAGATGTGTTCCAGTTTGGATTGCATGTCATCGGTCAGGGCGGCGATGATTTCGTTGATCTTTTCGAAGTCTTTTTGCAGGCCGGTAATTTCATCTCCCGGTGCGGTAAGCGCCGCTGCAATGCCCAGGTCGAGGTTGATATGGGCGTTGATACCTAATATCAGATGCTGCAAAACGATGGGAGCATGGTTTTTACAAGCGTCAAAAGCAAGCCGCCAGCTTTGGGTTGGCGCTTTTCCCTGCCGGTACTGAGACCAGGCCTGCAGGTAGCGGTTGGCAAACAGGACATCCAGTTTTTCCATCCGGGCACCATCTTCAAACTGCCCCGCCAGAATACCATCCCGCACCGCTTCCGTCATGGTTTTGTAGAGCAAGGCAAAATAGGCCTGCCGCGAACCTTCCTGCTCGCAGGTGCGGATGATGTGATCAAGAGCGCCGAGGACTTCCTCGATGGTGTGGGCAGGTGTGGTCATAAAGTTGGGCGTTCAGTAGATGTATGGCGGTAAAGTTAGAAGGATCTATCGAATTTTTTGTGAATTTTTGATTGTCGGCAGGTGTAATAGGCCTATCGGAAGGGGGAATGTCTCTGTTGGTTGACTTGATAAGTTTCTCTGAGAGCGGCTTTCCTGGAAACCTATCAAGTCAACCAATAAGTGGAAAGCCGATGCGGTTTTTAACGAAAAATCTCCACCCCAGATTTTGATTTTGATAATGGGTTTAGCTAACTTTGCATTCGCTTTAAAAGAAGGCGATTCATTTATACATTCGGGGTGTAGCGCAGCCCGGTTAGCACGGTCGTTCGGATCGGGGAAATTGGCTGCCTCATCCTGCATGTGATGCACCGTTCGGTCTACCTCTTCCATCAGGCTTTTCTTCCACGCTCCCAAAATTGCGCGGAA
>JAGQXQ010000378.1:4047-10619 GCA_020436535.1 Phaeodactylibacter sp. | reverse complement strand
ATACTGAAGTGAAAAAAGTTGAAGCAAGCATAGACATTGAAGCGCCTCCGGCGAAAACCATCGGTGCATTCATCCACCCGGCGCCGCTACGCGGCTGGTGGGGCGTGGAGCGCTCCCTGATTGAACCGGCTGATGGCGGAGTTTACACCCTGGCCTGGAAGATATCCGATAAAGGTTTCGGTTATATCTCATCCGGAGTGATCGAACACTATGAACCCGGCAAGGAACTCCGGATCGGCCATCTGGTTTACCTGAACCCACTTCGGGATATACTGGGGCCTATGAAGCTGACCATTCGGGCGGCCGGAAAAAAAACAGGGCCTACCAAGCTGTATGTCTGCCAGGAAGGTTACCAGGAAGGAGAAGAGTGGGAGTGGTATTACCAAAGCGTGGTACGTGGCTGGCCACATGCTTTAAAATCATTAAAAGACTATTTGGAACGCAGATGATCAGTTCAGAACAATTAAGGCAATGGAAGCAGGAATGGCGCCAGCTCCTGACGGAGAGTATCGCCAAGGCGTTGGAGGCGATAGAAAAGCAATTACCGGTTTTTTCTCCAAAATACAAGCTATTGATCAACCTGCGCGCCCGCCTCAATGAAGCGAATCAGGGCCGCATCGCAGGCGTCCTCTCCAACGAACAACTACAGCTGGAATACAACCGCATCCGCATGAGCCTGCTGGAAACCATCGATGCACTGGCAACCGATGATTTTCAGGCGAAGCCCATGGGGCAAAGCCCGGGCGAGCGCAAGAAAGGGTATCTGCTGCACAAGATCCCGCCCCAGATGCAGATGGACAAAGAAGAGGAATGCATCATTCGCCTGGCCTACGAACAAGCCGCCATCGTACAGGATATCGAGCTAAGTGAAGCAGTGGAGATCAAGCAGGTCACCGTATCCAAGATCATGCAGGCAGAGCTGATAGACCCTAACGATGAGCCGGCCTTCGCCATCCGCACCTGGTCCGACGAAGAACAGTTCCTGCAGGAAGGAGAGTACACCGAGTGGAAATTCTGGGTGAAACCTCTGCGGGAAGGAACCTTTGCCCTGCTGCTGAAAGTGTCGGTGGTAGAGGTAGTCGAGGGCAAAGAACGCACGCGGAACCTCACCTGGGAAGAAAAAATACAGATCATCACCGAAGCACCGCAAATGGAGCCGGCCTTCCGGGAGTCGGGCATTGCCTTCGCTTATCAGCAGGATGCCGTTACCCCGCCCGCCCCGCCGCAGGCCGAAGAGGCGAAGCCCTCGGGGGAAACAGGCGGCGAGCAGGGCGATCTTGTCAGTCAACTCGACAAGATATATGGCCCAGGCCGGGGTATTGATTTTGATGATGTTAAGAAAGCCTACGATATCCCAGCCATACAAGAGGAGCCTTCGCGGGCGCCCCAGCCTTCCGCCCCTGCTCCAGGTAGGCGCCGTGCCCTGAACATCCGCCGCCTGTCCATCGCCGCCACCGTGCTGATCGTCATCGGCGTGGCGCTTTTTCAGTTGCAATTGTTCACTTCCGGTAGCAGCAACCCGACAGATGTCCTCACTCCCGGGCCAGATGATGTCAACAAGGGAGAATACCCCGCCACCGATACCCTGGAAGCACCTGAAGATTTTCTGGAAAAACCACCAACCAGCGAAGAGGCGGAGCAAGCCCTTTGGGAACTGGCGCGGAAGGCGGGGGAGCGGAAGTATTACGAGCAGTATCTGGAGTTGTATCCGGAGGGAAAGTATGTGGAAGAAGCGCGAAAGTCGCTGGGGCAGAAATAGCGGATGAATTGGGCTTTCTCTGGATGGGCGCCCCGACGGGCCTGGCCAAATAGGACGGGTATGCGTTTACTTCCTATGGGTACGTGTTTTGGGCACTAATGTTAACCAGGATATTCACGCCAGCGTGGGGATCTGGAATTTTTTCAGCCGCCATCTCAATATTGGTACTCCTTCCTGTGGTACGATCGTTTCTACCGAAACAGGCCTCCCGCTGCCTTAATGGACGGGCCCTAAAGTGAAAAATAGAATTAGGGCCGGCGATCAGGATGATCGCGCAACGAGATCCACCGCCACGCTCCCACTCCCTGATATACCATGCACACCATCTCCGCATACACCACCACCTTCTGCGCCGATGCCTGGAGTAGCAACGCCCCCGGCGAACTCCAAGAGCGCGGCCCGAATAGCATGATCACCACCTGGATGCCAAGAATGATCGAAAAAACGGCGAAGGCCCGCGCATAATGCTTCGGATACCCCGGCTCGTTGAGAATGGAGAGGGTATAAAAGAGTGACATGGCCAGAAAAGCAATAAACCCCGCCCGGACGAATAAGGTGTGGAGCCGGTAGTTGACATTTAATGGGTTCAGCGCGATGCCGATGTATGAGGCTGCCGCCATCAGGCCCAGCATGCTGGCAATGGCCGCCAGAAAACGAGCCTTCGCTGTCCGGAAAATGGCCGGCAGCACTAGAAAGTAGGCGCCCAGGCTGATGCCCACCGTGACCAGCCCGGCCTGGAAGAGCCGGCTGCTCAGGGCATTGGGAGCGCCGTTCCAGCTCCGGGTGCGGCCCAGGTCGCTGAAGTAGTTGTTCCAAAAGGAATAGCCTTCCGTGGCCCGGTCCTGAATGGTTCCGCCGGGATACTCCATCATGGCCCAGCTGCTAAGTATGAAAAAGAGCAGGGCGCTCAGCAAGGCAAAAAGAATAGCGGATCGTTGTAGTAATTGATTGCTCATTAGCCAGTTCGGATATTTAAGCTTCCAGGGCTGTTCGGATTTCGGTGTTCGCAGTACTCAGCGTGTCCTACCGAATTCCGAACCTCCGAATTCCGAAGTTCCTTCATCGTCCCCTCACCTCATCGTCCCCTCACCCCCTCACCTCATCACCCCCTCACCTCATCACCTCTCCACCTATCCCCCCTCACACCTCCTCCGACTCCCGTTCCGACAGCACCGTCACTTCCCCGGTCTGCCCATCCATTTCGATCCAGTCGCCGTCATTGAGCTCGATATGGCCGGGCAGTTGGGTGATGGCCGGGATATGGGACTCCCGGAGGATGATAGAGGCGTGCGACAACAACCCGCCGACGTAAGAAATAACCCCTTCCACTCGTGAGAAATAAGGGACCCATCCGGGGTCGAGCGCGTCTGCTACCAGGATGACGGGCGTTAAATTCGGAGGTTGCAGGCTATCGAGGGTGGCGGACTGGACCCGCCAGACGTATCCTTCCACTTTTCCGGGATAGATGCCAATCCCTGTGCTTTGTTGGGTTCGCTGCTCGGAAACATTAGCCAGCAGGTTGAGGGGCAGGCGCCGGCCATGGTGATTGCACAGGAACGTATCCATATCCCATCCGGAGGAGGCATTGCTGGCAGGCTTTGGCAAGGTATCTTCGGCCTGCTTACCCTTGAAATAGGCCAATAGGGCCTCCGGGCGGTATTCCCAGAAAGGGAGGGCGGTTTGATCCAGTAGCTCTTTGCGAAAATCCCAGAACAATTTCATCGTTTCATTGCGCAGCCATTCCCGGCTGTGGGCCAGCCGAAGGGCAGGGGCGAGCAGCTTGGCCCATTGTGTATTTGCTTTCTTTCGCCTGGGAAGTTCCGGTTCGGCGATGGCCTGTCTGCCGAGCAGTTGCTGCCAGTCGGCTTCCGAATATTCGAAAAAGCGCTTTTGTCCGATATCTGATTCGTAGAACCCCCGGTGGCCAAACGCGTCGAGAAAGTCCTGCCGGTCAATCATACTGTATCGCAGCTGTTGAAATGCCTGAAGATAGTCGGTGCTGGCGCTCTTCGCTTCCATGGCGGCCGATAACTTGGCCAGCAGGCCCAGTTTATCCAGAAGCGCCAAGGGGCCGGACATGGCGCCCGTCAGTACCTGCATATTGGAGACGAGCTCTACGTACAAGTTCTCGAAATCAACCAGCCATTCTTTAAAGGCTGCCCCCTTCTTATTGTCCCAGAGTAATTCGCGGTGTTGGCGGCGCCAGCCAAAACGGCCACGCACATTTCCCACCCAATTTTCTACCCGCCGTTTGGCGTTTGATTGCTGGTGAAGCGCTCTGAAAAACACCGGCGCCTTGGCCATCATCCGGTAAGGCCGAAGGCCGACCTGATAAAAATCTTCCGCTCCAACGGAGCGGCAGACCAGCTGGGTTGGTAAGCCCCAGTGCACCATCACATCGAGCAGGGCCGAAAGGTTAATCCAGGGCATGCCGGCCGCCTCCCGGATGAAGGCCCGGCGGGGCAGGCTGGGGTCCAGTTCCCGGTAGTAATCAAACAACCGGTAACCCGCTTTGCCGATGATGGCTGTCATCAGAGGCGAAGGTTGGGGAGGGAGGATCTCTTTGTGGTTGGCGGAGGTCAATACCTCCTCGGCTTCTTCGGGGGTGGTGATCGGGCGGGCCTGAAGCAAAAGCAGCTGGCCTTTAGCAACGCAGAACTCGATGTCCAGCCCGTGTTCGGCATCCATACGCCGGAGCAGCACCTGTGTATAGTAAGACAACCATATTAACGCCCGGTTGAGACTCCTGCCTTTTTCGGGAAAGCCTTCCCAGAAAGAATAGAACGCGGCTGCCCAGGCATCGGCACGGTTGAATTTGGGGAGCAGGATGGTTTCCGGTTGCTGCTGCCCGCCAACCAGTTCTTCTCCTTGCCCTTCGATGAGCTCCAGCTTCCAGGCCCCTTCCCGAAAGGCAAAGAGGACGCCGCTGAATTCCGGGTATATCATTTCCTGGACAATGGCCTGACTTTCTTCCGGCTCAGGATAACTGGCAAATACTTCTTCCAGCGCCTCTCCCAACTGGCCTTCCTCAACGGAGAGCACGGTTCGGAACTGCCCGGCATGGCTCTGCTGATCGCCGTCTTCCAGGCCGTAAGAAGAGCGGACCGCCACCGGAAACGGCAATTTGCCAATCTCGAAAGCGCCTCGCTGAAAATCTTCATACTGCACGCTGGAAAAGCGCGGGGTGGGCAGTCTCCATTGCCGAATTTGTTCCAGTTGTTGCAGTTTACTCATACTATAGTAGTGATTACATATTGCAAAGGCCGACGATCTTATCGTAAAACGCCTTCGGTTGATCCAGCATTGGAAAATGGTCCCAGCCGGGCACAACATCGAAGGTGGAATGGGGGAAATCCTGTTGCCAGTACTTCAGAAAGTGGGAAGCGACCACTCTTTCTTTGTCACCCCAAATAAAGTAAAATTTTTCGGCCTGTAGCTGTTCTTGTACCGTTTGGTACCATGCGGGCGTAATTAAATCAAAAAACAAGGAAAAGGCCGCGCAGGTTTTATAATCGCGGAAGAACTGTCTTCGCAGGCCGGAAGGAATGCGCTCCGGATGCAAAAACAGGCGGCGTTCCCAGATCGGCTGCAGGGCCGGCCAGGCGATCAACCCTTGCATCAGCCGGCGCACCACTTTGGGTTGCATCAGTTTGGGGAAGAGGCGGTGCTGCAGGGAAGCGCCGATGCAGCCATGCAGGATCACCCTGTGGGGTTCCAAACGGCTTCCATCCGCCAGGGGCCAGCCGCGGCTGGCCCACTCCAGCAGCAAACTGCCGCCGATGCCGTGGCCGTAAAGCACCCATTCGCCGTCCTTTCCCGCCTGTTCTACCGAACGTTGAAGCGCGTCCAAAAAAGGTGTCCAGCCAATGTCGCCTTCAGGCAGCGGGCGCCCTTCAAATCCTGGCAGCTTTGGGGCCAGGGCCGTAACGTGCCCCGCTGCTTCGCTCCCGAGCAGTTGGAGGAAAGGCTGAAAGCGGGCGCCGGCGCCGCCGTTGCCATGTAGGAGAAGGAGTTTTGTCATTGCTTTGGTATTACCGAACAGGTAACCCGAAGCGCTGCCTAAAGTTCATCAGAAGCCTCCGGTAAAACACTCATGGATTTCAGCGTTGGCTCTTCCTTCCTTCTGTACAATAAAAAAGAGCGCCCCAAATGGACGCTCTCTCTACAAGTTACCCGTTAAAAAAAATACTCCCAATCTTAACCGGCTCATAAAACAGAACCGTTTTTCTTTTAAATTTTATTTCTGTTGACACCTTGATATTCCGAAGGAGGGAACCCCATTTCCCTGGAAAAAATGCGGCTGAAGTAAGCCGGAGTGGTGAAGCCCGTCTCGTAAGCCACTTCCGATATGCTGAGTTCTCCTCGCTGCAACAGCACACATGCCCGCTGTAGGCGCATGCCGCGCAGGAGTTGTACGGCCCTTTTCCCGGTGTGCCGTCCCAGCTTTCGGTTGAGGCTGGAATAACTCATACCCATCATTTGGGACAAATCCTCGACGGTGAAATGGGCGTTCATCACATTAGCTTCCATAATCGCCAGTACCTCCATCAGGAAGCGAGGGGTATGGCCCGCTGTTGCTTTCGCCGGCGCCGGCTGGCCGTCACGCTGGCTTTCGTCCATTTGGTTGTTGCCGGCTGTCGGTTGATAGACGATGATGAACTGAGGGGCGGCGTTGTTGAGGTGGCGGGTAATGGCTTCCATCTGTCGTATTTTTCCCTTTTATTTAGGATGGATGGGATAGGTTACCCTTCGACAGATTTTTTTTCTGACTAAATTTCATTTATTAGCGCCTGAGAGCATGTTTGGAGGTAGT
>JAGQXQ010000378.1:0-3904 GCA_020436535.1 Phaeodactylibacter sp. | reverse complement strand
CACCACCTCCAAACATGCTCTAAGGTTAAGGATTTACGATTTTTGGTGTGCGATTTTGGATTTTTGATGTCCAGTTGAGGGACTCCTGGAGGAGGGCTTCTCTGGAAGGCCCCTGCCAACCAATCCAAAATCCAAAATCGCATACCAAACGCCACAAATCAAGGGGATGGCTCTATACCGCTTCCACTACCGGAACACCAGAGGCTTCACCGATTGTTGCCCTTCCGATTGCAGCTTCAGGTAGTACAGGCCTGCGGGCCACCCTTCTCGTTGAACCGTAAATTCCTGCTCAGAGAACTGGTAGGTCCGGATCCGTTGCCCCTGGTTGTTGAACAATTCCAACTGATACGAGGAGCCAACGCCGGCGTCCAGGCGGATGTGGGCCTCATCGGCCGCGGGATTGGGGTAGATATGCCACCCATCCTGTAGTACAGGCGTTGCCGTGCTGACGGTCGTTTCACAGAAGGGGTCGCTCCAGCGCTCGTCCGTGATAAATGCCTGGTCGGTCAGGGTTTTCAGGAACGCCACCAGGGCAGCCTGTTCCTGTGGGCTGAGGTTGAGCCGCCGGGGTGGCCCGTTGGGGCCGCCGGCCCGCAAGGGGGGCGACAGGTTGGGATGGGGGCGAACTCCGTTATTGTAATGGGCCACCACTTGTTCCAGGCTTTCAAAGCGCCCGTCGTGCATAAAGGGGGCGGTGAGCTCCACATTGCGCAAAGACGGTACTTTAAACAGCCCAATATCCTGTGGGTTGTTGGTGACAGCTCCCAGCCCTTCATCTTCAGAAACCAGGTCCAGCCCGTTATTGCGCGGGCCCGGAGCGATGAAGGCCTCTGTGCCGTGGCAGGCGGCGCAATTGCCGCGCGCCGGGTCAAAAAAGATAGCCTTCCCAAGGTTTTCCTGGGCAGTGAAGTTGGTGAAATCGGCGAGGGGCGGCCCCGGAGGAGCGCCCTGGCGGCCCATATCATACTTCGACTGGTAACTAACCATAGAGCGTACGAATTGGGCCAGGGCACGGGAAATCCTGCCGGACGTAATGTCCGTATTGCCAAAGGCCTGTTCGAATAGGGCGGGGTAGTAATCGGTGTTGGACAGGCGGCTTTCCAGTTCTTCCAGGCTCATTCCCATCTCTACAGGGTCCTGGATCGGCATCAGGGTTTGAGCTTCCAGGGAACCGGCCCGCTCGTCCCAAAAAAAATGGCCGTTCTGGTAAAAACGCGCCATGGCCAGGCTCATGGAGTTGCGGCCGGTGAGGCCTCCCTCGAATCCGATACTCAGGCTAGCATCGTCGGTAAAAGCCAGTTCCTGTTTGTGGCAGGAAGCACAAGCGATCGTCTGGTTCACCGATAGTTGGGTGTCGTAAAACAGGACCCGCCCTAAGGTGGCGCCGGCATCGGTGGCGGGGTTATTGGCGGGCGTGTTATCTGCGTCTTGCAGGTTGGGCGCCTGGAGATAGGGGGGCAGCTGGATGTTGGCATAGTTGAAAGGCGCTGCCGGCAACTCCAGGCAGTCATTATCTGATGGATTGGGCGGAAAAGGGCTGTGCCAGGCAACACTAGCGGCGATGATGAAGATGAAAAGGAGCCAGAACTTCATAGTCAAACAGGATTTAAAGGTTGATAAAACTAAGTGCTTTCCGGGGGGCATCTCTTATTAGATGCTGGTATCGGCCAAACCTTGCGTCAAAAAAGCACTTTATTCTCATTCGGGGAGGGATTATCCCTACTTGGCTAGAATAAAAAGGAAATTCAATGTTCTCCCTTTAGTTTTGAAATTGTAAGGAAGATCCTTGCTCAACCTCTAAACTAATGATCATGAATTTCAAAAGCCTCTATTTCGTTTTCCTAAAGCCATCCCAGGGTAAACTGGGATTACTCCTGCTTTTGTCTTTTTTGCAATTGAAGGGACAGCAGGAGCAGTTCAGCCAGGCACAACAGCTGGCTATCAGCGGGCAGCATTCCGAAGCAGAAGCCTTGCTGGGGGAGCTCACCGCCGCTCATCCCGATTATCTGCCGGCAGCATTGCTACGCGCCCACAACCTATCCTGGAGCGGGCAGTACCGTCAATCCATCGATGCCTTCAACGCTATCCTTCAGCAACAGCCAGGGCAGACAGATGCGCTGGTAGGCCTGGGGTATGCCTTTAGCTGGTCGGGAGCCGGCAGCCAGGCCATCGATGCTTTCCAACGAGCCATTGAGCAGGCGCCGGATAATACAGACGCCAGAAAGGGGTTGGGGTATGCCTATCTGGCTGATCGCGATCCACAGTCGGCCATCCAGGTATTTGAATATCTGGCCCGGGATTATCCCGAGGTAACGGAGTACCATATTGCCCTGGGCAAAGCCCGACTCCTGGCGGGCCGGCATAATGCCGCAAAGCAATCTTTTGAAGAAGCCCTGGCTACCGACCCTTCCAATGGCGAAGCGCAGTTGTTGCTGGCTATTAGCCGGACTCAGGGATCTGCTCTGGAGATGGACATCTGGGGCGGATACTCCAAAGTTGAGGAAGCAAGCCGCACCGGCCTCCGGCTGCTACAGGCCCTCTACCGGATCAATAGACATTATTCCGTTTTTGCCAGGTTCGACAATACCCTTTCTCTCGACAATCTGGACTTTGTCAACCGCAACAGCAACGCCTCTTCTTTATGGGGTGGGGTACTCGCCGGTTGGAACGATCGGTTGGCTACCCGCCTGGAATATGGACTGCGCTTCTTCCCGGAGCGGAATACGCAGCAGCAGGCTCGTCTGGAGCAGGTCTTCTATATTCATAATGGCTTCAGCCTCCGGCTGGGAGGCTGGGCTGGATTTTCCAGTGATTTTCCTACGGAGTGGTACAGCTATGCCGGCTTGTATATTCCTGTTAATCAATACCTGGCGCTGGAGCCTTCATTCTATTATGGCAAAGATGGCCTCAACAGCGTGAACCAACAGCGGGCAGTGCTGGCGGCGAAGCTGCTGTTGCCCCAAGGGCCGGAATTTACCCTCGGCGGCTTTTTCGGCAAAGCGAATCTCGGCATAGAAGGAATTCCCGATGAAATTTCCGGCGGTTACCTGCTGGCTCTTATCCCACTCAATGACTGGCTGTCGGGACAGCTGGCCGCCAATTACGAGAAGGGCAATTTCGCCTCCGCCACTGTACTTGCTGCCGGGCTGAAACTACGTTTCAAATAACAGCGGCAGAACCGTCATAGAAATAACCACATTTTATAGAGTTGCTCGGCCATTTTGCCTTTTACAAACTGGGCGGAGCAGGAAAAAAGACAATATCATGTTGCAGAAAAATACTGACCGCGCACTAGCCACCAGTGCGGGACTGGAGATACCAATCTCTTCCACACTCATTAATCCTTATCGCGAACAGGCCGCCAGGCGCAAGCCATTATATGCTCCGGCTCCGCGGCCCTGGATGTACGTCTTTATTTTTGTAATGTGGGTCGCCAGTCTGGCCTGGTTCGAACCCCGCCTGCTTCAGCTGATGGAAATGGCCTACAACCTGCCTACCTGGATCGCTTTGGCTCTCTTCATTGCGTTCATCGATTTTGCCTGGTTGTATGGCTTGTACAATTTGGGGGTGATCTTCTTTGCAATAGGCCATCGTTGGTTGGGGCATAAACCCGAGGCGGCGCTGGCGTGCTCGGAATTACTCGATCATCCTGCTGTCGCCATCCTGTACACCACCTGCAACGATTTTGTGGAGGAGAGCGTCCTATCCTGTGTCCGGCAGGATTATCCCAACTACACAGTATACATGCTGGATGACAGTTCTTCACCAGAACATCAAGGCAAAGTAGATGCCTTCGCCGCCCGTTACCCGGAATTGGTGACAGTTGTCCGCCGCCCAAACCGGGAAGGTTTCAAAGCCGGGAATATGAATTATGGACTAAGCCATTTTGCCACTGAAGAGCCTT
>JAGQXQ010000377.1 GCA_020436535.1 Phaeodactylibacter sp. | reverse complement strand
GGTTTTTGAATGGCCCGCGGCCTGCCCCCACATTTGGCCCTTTGCCTTCATATCTTCTACAGTGGTAATCTATCATACCTCTGCGGTAGGAGTTTCATTGACTAAATCAAGGAACTTATGTTTAAATTCACCGTATGTAATTATTAATGGGTTTTTTTGAGATTCGGAGGTGGGGTAAAGCATTATAATGATTCTTAAATATATTAAATCAATATTTTGTAAGTCATGGATTATCAACCTATAAATTTTGGTTTAGGCCCTATTGATATGCCTGATCTTGATTTTGGCAAAATTAGAAGTTGGGTTAAGAAAGGAAAAGACTATTATGAGGAAGATACTGTTTCAGCATTCATCCATGCATGGATTGGCTTCAATCATTATTATGGCACATTCTGTAATGTGAATTCAGGAGACTTTCAAAATTGGGCGCATGAACACCGAGGAAATCACAGGGGCGACAAATCACAATTGTTGTACTTAGTCAATCATCAAGATTTTGAAACAATGTGGAATACATTTAAAGAATTAAATCCATATATTTTCACGCCACATATAGACTTGCCGGTAACTGGGATGTTATATGGAAATCCAGAACCTCCTAACTTTCGAGGGAGGTATCAACTAGATACATTAACTATTGAACAAATATTTTTAATTACATACCAAGTTAGAAATAACTTATTCCATGGGAGTAAAGACCCTGAAAAAAATTCCAGGGACTTCTTTCTTACAAATCTCTGTGGAAGTTTCTTAATACCATTTTTAATTGAACTTATTGAAAATACCAGGGGGGAGGTAAGAAATACATACAATAATTGGCAATGGTGATGTTGTGAGTCTCTGAGTTGAATTTTTGCTAAATACACGGGTGCTATATCAGATAGCTTAATCTTTCGCCACCAACCCCACCAACTCCCTCACCACATCTTCCAGCGTATAACAGTTGGCCAAGGAAATATCCACCACCTTCCCATCTTCCCGAAGCACCCCGCTTTTGGCGTCCCGCATGTTGTTAATGGTGACACCGACATCTTCCGGCAAATCAATTGACTCTAGGATGCGGTAAAGGGCCAACGTGGCCTGTTCATTTTCCTTTTCAACGAATAAAGAGATCATGCTATCTCAGGATTTTGTTCCCCGGCGGGAGGGTCATCTCCAACGCCGGGAGGTTGTTGTTTTTTAGAATATCCTGCCGTTCTTTTGAATACTGGAACAGCAGCAATTTTACATATTCGGCGACCATCACTTCAAACAGGTTGCCTCGAAATTCAGCCGCATACACCAGGCCTGGTTCCGGTAGTTCACGGCCATACCGCGATTCGCGGGTGCCGCAGGTTTGACCGATCTTGAAGGTTTGTCCTTCATTTAGGATGACCTTCGGCCGGGACACGCAAGTATAACAAGTGTACGGGCCTGGCGTCAATGCATAGAGTTTATACTGGTGGCAATCCCCAAATTTACTCGCCGCTGCGTCCACGATCGCCTGGTAATCCTCCATCGAAAGATCGTAGTTTTCCACGTCAATGTCCAATTCAATGGCAAGATTTTTCACGGCGTAGGCAATAGCATCTTGATAAATATCCGGTGGAGCGTCGATGCCGATGGGGCGTTCCAGGTGGGCCGCCAGGGGCAATGGCTGACTGTTCTGGGAAGTAAGGTACAGGTACAAGCTGGTTAGTAAGAGCATCAAGAAGGCCATCGGGAGGGTGAACCGGCCGGGGTGCCTCATTTGGATTGGGGTGGACTGCTGCATAGCTCAGGGTTAGGTACGGAATAGGTTGAATGCTGCAAAATAGGCCAAAATGGCCTATTAGTCAAGCTCAAAAAACCACGACACATAGATTTTTTCTCATTATGGCTCATTTATACTACTTTGGAGTATCAATATCCGGAGGAATGGCAGTCAGGCAGTATAATAGGATCAAGAGTGTACTCAAGGAAAAAAACCGCACCGGTAAGTGGCTGGCCGGTGAACTTGGGGTGGACGAAACTACCGTCTCCCGCTGGTGTCGGAATCTTCGGCAACCTAGTTTCAAGACGCTTTTTGATATAGCGGAGTTACTGGATGTCGAACCAGGAGAATTGCTGGTGAAGCGGGATGACCTTAAACCGTAAGGCCAATTGGCCAAAATGGTTGGTGAGCCGTAACAACGCTCCCTCAACGTCCGTATAATTTTCACATATATCCACCCGAACACTAGCCATTCTCTGGCAACCTTATTAAATTGCCGTCAACATTTACGACTATTGGTTAAATTGCGCCGCACAATGGGCAGTCTTGTTTGCAGTGACCAAAAAATAAAGAATATGAAATATTTAAAAATTATTTCATTCTACATCTTAGGCATTTGTTTCACCGGATGTAGTCCAAGTACTACGGGTGAAAACAAGAACGTGTGCAATTGCGCAATTAAAGAAATTGTAGATATAAGGAGAGGGACTGAAAAAGGAAATTCAACTCAATCGATTGAAGTCGGCTCAAAAGGAGAGTTAGAGGCTGTTGTCAGAAAAGCGGTTGACGCAAAAATCAGTATATATGGTTCTTATGCAAATTCAAGTTCTAAAATTGAAGAAGTATATTCAGAAATATTAGGGGCCAATCCAAAAATAACTCAAAAGGCAAACCTATACCGAGTAATTGCTTGTGCATATTATGAAATTGTCTGTCAAGACAAAAGTCTGGCTGAAAGAGAAAAAACAGCAAAATTAAGTGAGGTAGTTAGTGGATTTGAAAAAAATATTAGAAGCATTTTAGATGAAGAAAGAACCCCAAGTCGTAGAGAATCAAAGCCATCATCTACCCAAAATCAACCTAACAAAAGCAAAAGTGAAAGTACCGTTCCAAAACAGGAACCCAATGAGAAAGAAGGGAATACTGTACCTGAAGATAAAAAACCACCTGTTACTAAAAAAACTCCGATGGATGATACTGTAAATGGAGTGAAAATCACGGTAACAAATTGTGAACTGATTGGAAATAAACTCGCTGTTGAACTATTATATGAGAATGTCAGCAACGAGCAAAGCATATGGGTACGTGTCAACGGTACTAATCATAAGATAATAGAAGAAAATGGTAATACGTATAAGAGTTCAATGCATTCTATTGGGAACGTGGAGCAAGTCGGAAATGGAGGTAAACTTTATGAATTATTACGAGGAACAAAAGTCAAAAGCCGGATGGAGTTTATGGTTGGCGACACAAATTTTTCCAAACTTGCCGTATTAGAAGTTTACACAAATCTTAGTAGGAACCATAAGGTTTACAATATTCCAGTGAACTAATAGAACAATCATGACGGCTATGCTGCCATATTGCCAGCAGTTAGCATGTGCCAAACGATACAACACCATCAAAATCTATGGCTCAAAAACTCACTCTTTCGCGCCTCGAAACCCTCCTGCTACAGGCCTGCGACATCCTGCGGGGGTCGATGGACGCATCGGAGTTTAAGGAATACATCTTCGGCATGCTCTTTTTGAAGCGGTTGTCAGATAAGTTCGTGGAAGAACGGGAGGCCAACCGCAAGAAGTTTCAGGCCCGAGGGATACCCGAACAGCAGATGGATCAACTGCTGGAGACGCCGAACCAGTATTCGTTTTACGTGCCGGAACGGGCCCGGTGGGAGAGCATCCGGCACCTCAAGAAGGAGGTGGGCACTGAACTCAATAAAGCACTGGCCGCACTGGAGGAAGCTAACCCGGATACGCTTCAGGATGTACTGAAGGGCATCAACTATAACCGCAAGATCGGGCAGAAGACGATTCCGGATTCCAAGGTCATTGCTTTCATCCAGCACTTTGAAAAGATACCGCTGCGGGATTCGGATTTTGAATTTCCTGACTTGCTGGGAGCGGCTTATGAATACCTCATTAAATACTTTGCGGATTCTGCCGGAAAGAAAGGGGGCGAGTTCTACTCACCGGCCGAAGCGGTGCGGTTGCTGGTAACGATCCTTGACCCGGAAGAAGGGATGGATGTCTATGACCCCACAGTGGGCAGTGGCGGTATGCTCATTCAATCCAAACAGTGGGTACAGGAGCATGGGGGCGACCCACGCCGGGTGAGTTTGTACGGACAGGAAGAAAACGGCACGACCTGGGCCCTGTGCCGGATGAATATGCTCCTGCATGGAATTTATGACGCCGACATCCGCAACGGCGATACGCTGGCCGACCCCTTGCACCACGCACCCAGTGGCGAACTGCGCAACTTCGACCGGGTGATCGCCAACCCGCCCTTTTCTCAGAACTACACTAAGGCGAGCATGAAGCACCAGGAACGCTTCCATACCTTTATGCCGGAATCGGGGAAAAAGGCCGACCTGATGTTTGTCCAGCACATGGCCTCGGTGCTGAAGAACAACGGGAAGATGTGTGTGATCATGCCCCACGGCGTATTGTTCCGGGGTGGAGCGGAGAAAGAGGCCAGGGAAAAGTTCATCCGCATGGGGCAACTGGAAGCGGTGATCGGCCTGCCGCCGGCCTTGTTCTACGGCACCGGCATCCCGGCATCGGTATTGGTCATCAATAAGAAGGGGGCATCAGATCGGCAGGGGGTGTTGTTCATCAATGCCGATAGGGAATACAAGGAGGGCAAGAAGCAGAATAAACTCCGGCCGGAGGACATTGAAAAAATATCTTATGTGTACGGCACCCGGAAGGAGGTGCCGGGGTATTCCCGCCTGGTATCGGTGGAGGAACTGGAAAAGGAAGATTTCAACCTGAACATCCGGCGGTACGTCGATAATTCACCACCTCCTACCCCACATGATGTGCGGGCGCATTTGCACGGTGGCGTACCCGTCAAAGAGGTCAACGAACTGGCCCGGTACTGGCAGATTTTCGATGGCCTGAAGGAAGAACTGTTCAAGGGCCGGGATGCCAGCTACATGGATTTATCGGATGCGCTGACGGATAAGATGCAGGTGAAACCCATCATCGAAGATCATGCTTCGGTGGCAGCGGTGAAAGCGGATTATATGCAACGCCTGGAAAAGTGGTGGGCCTCGACATTGCCCACCCTGGAACGGCTCACCGAAGAACGCAATGTATTTCTGCTGCGCAAAGACCGGATTGACAGTTTTGCCGAGCAACTGGACAGTATCGGCCTGTTGAATGAGTTCCAGCTTCGGGGCATCTTCGCTTCCTGGTGGAATGAACTGAAGGCCGACTTCCAATCGGTAGCGGCCAGCGGGTGGGGGCAGGAACTGGTGCCGGATGCGGAACTGATCGCCAGCGAGTTTCCCGAGATCGTAGAAAAGCAGGAGGAAAATGCCAACCGCATTGCCGAGATCGAAGCGGCCATCGCCGAGGTGGAAGCAATGGAGGAAGATGAATTTGAGGAAAGCGAATCGGGCGTACTGCCCAAGGCATTGGCCAAAGAGATGAAGGCCCGGGCCAAGGAACTGAAGAAGATGGAAACTCCTGGTGCCAAACGGGAACTGGATGAACTGGATCAGGCCTTGAAGCAGGATGCCGCCATCCGAAAGGAATTGCGGGAACTCAAAAAAGAGAACAAGGAGATCGAGCAACGCACCGAAGAACTGGTGGAGGCCGCACGGAAGAAGATCGACACGGCAACGGCGAAAGAACTGATCCTGGCCCGCTGGAAACGGCTGGTGGAGGAATACCTATCGGATTACCTGAAACAACCGGTGCGGGCATTGATTGCCGCCGTGGAGGAACTGTATGATAAGTACCACACCACCATTCGGGAGATTACTTCCCAGCGGGATAAGGCGGCAGCAGAATTGGATGGGTTTTTAAAAGAGTTGGGGTATGAATAAAATGAATCTATCGGAGATCGCTGACGTAAATATGGGTTCTTCCCCTGACTCCACATTTGTAAATGAAGAATATAAAGGTTATCCATTTTTGCAAGGGTGTGCTGAATTTGGAGAAAGGAGACCCAACCCAAAATATTATACTCCGAGACCATCGAAATTATCTAGTCCCAATGACATTTTAATTAGCGTGAGGGCACCAGTAGGTGAACTAAATATTGGAGATACAACCTATTGTATTGGGCGAGGTGTAGCTGCGATTTCAGGTAAGAAGAATAAAGTTGATGGAACTTACCTTTATTACAAACTATTACAATACCGACCTGATCTTGAGAGAGTAAGCCAGGGTTCCACATTTGATGCAGCAATTCCCCATTTAATACAAAACTGCTCCCAAGCGGAGCGCACCAAGAATTAATTCGTGTACCCCAAGCCCAGCCTGAAAGCTGATATGCTCCCAGATATCTTCCCAATCGCTCTGCTTTTGGCTATTTTGTAGCTAGGAAGAACCCTCTGTCCAATACAACACACTTTACCGGCTCAGCCATTGAGGGGCATTCTGGCGCTTTCATTCGGCTTTCTGTTTAGGAAGGCTTTGCTCTATCATCCGCTGTCCTCAATAATTTCGTAGCGCACTTTGAGCCGCCCAATGATCAGCTTGTAGATCATCTCCATAGAAGCCAACTCATATTCGTCAAACTTCTGGCGGACTTTTTCCCACAAGGCTATCTTGGTTTGAGTTCTATGCCAGGCAGCCTGGAACAACTCATTCCACCCTTGTTGTAGTTGGTCCACCAAGAAGGCTAACATCATCAGCAAGGCCAATACGGTGCACAGGTTTTTCTGCCCGTGGCCGTAGTTGTGCTCGAAGTTGTAGCCTTGGTTCTTCAGGGTATTAAAAGTTTCATTTTCGATTTTCCACCGCCCTCGCCCGGTGCGCATTATTTTATATACAGTGCTTTTGCTCAAGTTAAAATCGGTGGCCCAGGAGAAGTGCCTATCTGCTTCCTTGCCCTTTTTATCTACCTGGCGATAATCCAGAAAATTGACTTTAATATCCCGGTTATCTGAATTGAGCGGCAAGCTGTTGATATAACGGAAACGGTGCAGGTACCGGCCTTCTTCCAGTTCATATTCATTAACCTTACCCTGTGCC
>JAGQXQ010000061.1 GCA_020436535.1 Phaeodactylibacter sp. | reverse complement strand
ATCGCTTTATCGAAGGCCAGCCTACGGAGGTGGGGGTGGAAGCCTGGAACCAGGAGGGTAACCTGGTCAGCCAGCGGCAAAGCAAATCATTTACCCTGGGAGTCAAAGCGAAAGGCCCCGGAAATGATAATGGAAGTAATGAAAAAAAATTTGACATCCAGAAAATGCGCCTTTTTGGGCTCTGTGTGGGTACCGGTGACTATAGCGGCGGCACCGCTCTCGACCTGAGCTATGCCGAACAGGATGCCCGGCAAATAGCGAACGCCCTGGAACTGGCCGGAAAAAAACTCTTCCTGGCCGCTCCTCCGGAAATTAAACTTTTGACTACCTGCAAGGGTTGCCCGGATTCGAGCCTTCCTTCCAAAAAGAATATCAAGGCTGTACTTGAAGATATTGCTTCAAAAGCTGGGCCGCAGGACGTTTTAGTGCTTTATCTTTCCGGCCACGGAAAAACTTACGATGACACCTGGTATTACCTCACCTACGAGATGGACAGCGACATCCTGGCCGATCCGGAGGTTCGGGATCAGCGGGCCATTTCTTCAAAAGAGTTTCACATCTGGCTGGCAAAGATGCTTCCCCAAAAGCAAGTAGTCATGATCGATGCCTGCAATTCCGGAAAACTCAACCAAGACCTCGCCTTGCTCTCTAAAAAAAATATTCCCTCCTCTCAGATCCGGGCGCTGAACGAGTTGGCAAAAACCACCGGCTTGTATGTGATCTCCGCCAGTACTGCCGACCAGGTGAGCTACGAGGCGAGTCCCTATGGTATGGGGCTACTGACTTACGGCCTTCTGCAGGGCATGCAGGGAGCCGCCCTGGAAGAGGAAGAACATATCAACGTTTCCCTCCTTCTCGATTATGCCAAAAAAACCGTTCCCAACCTGGCGAGTTATATTTCCAAAAAGCAAACACCGATGACCTATTCGCCGGAGGGCTCCGAGCCCTTCCCCATCGGCCGGGTTACTCCGGAGGTCAAACAATCTATCCAACTGCCGGAACCCAAACCCATGTTCACCCGGGCCAGGCTCGGCAATGCCGGCCTTTACCAGGAAGATGACCTGAAACTTTCAACGCTGGTAAATGCCACATTGAGAAATTACAACTATAAAGGACAACAAGCCCTTTTGATTTTTGTGGAAGGAGAAGGGCTGCCACAGGCTTATTCCCTGACCGGATCCTACACCGTTTCGGGGGGGTCGGTGGAAATTAAAGCCGCTGTTTTCAGAGGGCTGTCAGGACAAAGAGAGCAGGTAGGTGAAGAAATAACGCTGTCAGGCAGTACCTCCGGCCTGGAGGGGTTGAGCAAAACGTTGATTGAAGAAGCGTATAACCGGTATAAAAAAAATAAATAGCGATTACAAGCCGTGTGAATTGATCACCTCCCGCACCACATCCTCCAGGCTTCCGGTTCAAAGGCTTTGCACCTCTGCTTTCCAATCCACCAATACTTGTTTAGCTGATTTTACCCGCTCATCCGCGAGTAGCTTTTGGCGGGCATTTACCCAGTTGTTTACGTGAACGCCAAAGCAGTCTTTTTCAAAATCTTATCATTCACCCCTGATAATCGAGTTTCATCCCAAACCGGCTAAAATTCTGGCATTTCGGGTGAGTTGGCGTGTAGTTTTGTTGGCGTTCTGAATAATCATTAACCAAAACACACGTCAATCATGCGTAATATTAAAAGCCAGATCTTACAGTGGTTATCCGCGTCAATGCCAGTCCTGTTTATGGTGGCGGCCCTTAACGGTACGGCCAAAGCACAAACAGAGCCGCTTTCAACCGAATCCATGCTGCAAAGCTTTGTCGAAGGGTACAAGACAGACCCCATGGCGCTTACCGCCACCTTTGGCATACAGGTAGGAGACGATTGGTGGCAGGTGCGTTCCGTTCGGGTACAGGAGCCGTACCAGGTGGGAAAATCCAAACAGTATACCTTTCACCATTTCGGGCCTCACGAAGTTACCTTGCGCCAGGGCCAGCCCGAAATGCCCACCTGGTACTTCAAATTTGCCGACAGGGAGGTTTTGGATAAGGTCTATGAAAAAATCTGGACCGCCACTACCGCCGCCGCTAAATCCACGCCGGCCGATGTAGTCGGCCTGGACATTCTGGATATGGAAGGATTCACCTCCACCCAGCAAAACGATGCTATCGCCTACACCATAATGGAACACTTCTGGAAAAAGGACCCGGTAGAGATCACCCGCTTTTCGAGAGACGGCTCCCTGCCGAGCCATGGCGCCGACCTGGTATCGCTCTATACCATGAAAGACAAGCGCATTGGATGGTTCAGCCTGGGGAAGGAGGAATCTGCCAATGCTGACCGGGGGCTGGATAAAGGACAGGTGCCTAATTTGTTTATCTTCACAAAAGGTAAAGGAAAGGGCCAGTTCGGAGAGGAAGAGGTCGATATCGAGCCAGGCATGAGCGTATTCATCGGGCCTTATGTCAAACACATCATTTACAATCCGTATGATGAACCTCTGGAAGGTATCCTGGTGCTGTTCGGCGATAATATCGATTATGCCCAGGGGCAATCGTACCTGGATTTTCTCGAAAGGGAGTACGCGTTTTATGAGGCCAATCAGAAAGAGGAGATTGTAAAGTAACCGTTACAGGATCCCTTATAAAAAGCCTCGGCATACGTCGAGGCTTTTTTTAGCCCCGCTTTCAATAAAGGCTTTGCTATCTATCAGGTATTGCGTTCCCATTCTTCCCGGCTTTGCTCTACAGATTCGAAAAGTTCGGAAGCGGTCTTCTTAGAGCATGTTTGGAGGTAGTCATTTGGGCTGCAAATGGCTTTTTCTGCGAATAAAGAAATCATGCTATCTCAGGATTTTGTTGCCCGGCGGGAGATTCATTTCCATCGCCGGGAGGTTGTTGTTTTTGAGAATACTCTGCCATTCTTTAAAATTGTACGCTCTCCTCATGAAGCACCTTCCTCCCAGCTTTCCCACTCCTCTACCACAAAATGATCTGCCAGGAAAGCCCATATCTTCGCCCGTTCCTCTTCCGGTTCCTGCGCCAGTAGCTCATCGAAAAATTGCTTCAGGGATAGCCTATCTTTTTCCTCCTCCTCCTTGATGTCTTCAATGATCTCTTCCGCTGAATCCAGATTGAGAGAGTAGTAATCGGGAAAGCCGTAAGCCTTACCGAGGAGTTGCATGAATTCTTTTTTGTCCATCTCACTTTATTTTGACGAAGGTGCCATAGTGGTCTTTGGTGTAGTAAAATACGCTTTTTTTCTGGTCAACCACAAGCCTTTCTGCTCCGCGGGAGACATCAGGGCGGAAAGGGTGTACGTCGAATTCATAATAGGTTTTTCCTTTCGGTAAGATTCCTTCCCGGTTGCGAAATACCCTGCCTCCTTTGTATCCTTTTGGCGGATTAAAGTGCTTGACGCTTTTTAGGTAACTCATCAGCTTGCGAACATGCCCGGGGGCTTTACTTAAAGCCAGTGTAACTATCCCGGCATCGGTTCCGCCGCCAGTCCCAGGTGTTTTGGGAGTGATGTGGGAAGCCTCTCCTGAGTTCCTGTTCACACCTCCAATCTTTGAGCAGGAACGGTAGCCTGCAAAAAGGAGGATGGATAGTAAAAATAGGAAAAGAATAGGAAGGTTGTAATCACGGCTTAAGGAGGTAGTTTTCATGGTTATGATGAGTATTAAGGGCCCAGAGAAGAATAACTTCCCCATTTGATGCGGCTGTTTTACCGCCATACTTCGTTGCTCGTTGGTCGCGTAGCGCCACTATGCTCCCTCCTCGCGCCTCGTCTGGCGAAAAAACAGCTCACCTGAAACGA
>JAGQXQ010000376.1:2921-3752 GCA_020436535.1 Phaeodactylibacter sp. | reverse complement strand
TCGCATCCTGACGGACAAAAACAGCCGCCTGGCCGATGCATTATTTCTCTCAGAAATGCCTCACCATGGCCCGCTGAGCACCTGGTCCGGCTTCCAGTTTCCCGGCCTGCCGGGCCGGCGCATCGACTATATCTTTGTCAATGAAAAAATAAAGGTGCGAAAACACGCCATCCTTTCCGACTCCTGGAGTGGCCGCTTCCCGTCCGACCATTTGCCGGTGCTGGCAGAGGTGGGGTTGGAGTAGGTTGAGGGGATTCTACGTTTCCCATATTGCCAACGGAGGCTTCGGCCTTCTTATTTACTATTCTTTTGCGTCCGCAAATAGTTGATTAACAGGTCTATGGAAAAATCGAATGGCCGGCGGTTCTGGAAGGATTTGGCAATGCTGAAGGCTCCCTCCAGAGTAGAGAGTACAAAAAAAGCCACCTTTTCCGGGTCGGCATCCGGGTTCACCAGCCGGGCTTTTTGCCCTCTTATCAGTGCATCCTGAATAGCCAGGTGCATCCCCCGGGCGATGCGGTTCAGCTTTTGCTGGAAGCCCTCATCCAATGGCGACATTTCCTGGATCAGGTTGTTGAGCGGACAGCCGAGCTTGATGTTTTTACCGGGGAGGTCTCTCTGAAGGGCCATTAGGCGCTCTATGATACCCTCGATGGGGTGGCCGACATAACTGTACAACTGATTCCAGTGGTCCAGATACCGGGGAGCAATGATTTCATCCACAACACAGTAGCCCAGCTCCTGTTTGCCGGAAAAGTAATGATAAAAAGCACCCTTGGTGATGCCCAGTTCCTTGATCACCTGGTCGGTGCGCAACCCCTGAAAACCATG
>JAGQXQ010000376.1:0-2838 GCA_020436535.1 Phaeodactylibacter sp. | reverse complement strand
ACGATGGTACAAATATATACCTACCTGTAGGTACGCGCCAAGTTTTTGTGGGTCTTTATTTGATCACCTAGTATTATAAAGCGACTTCCTCCAACTCCCCCTCTACCTTTTCTACCTCCCCCTCCTCCTTCATCATCCACCGGATCAGCAGAGGGACCAAGGCCAGGTCACTGATCAGGGCGCTGAAGAGGGTCAGGCTGATCAGCAGGCCGATGGTGACGCTGGGGGGGTGGATGGAAAAGAGCATAACCAGGAAGCCAAAAAAGAGGATGACGGTAGTGAGTACGATAGCCTTGCCGGTTTCCAGGAAAGTGATGTGCAGGGACTCCTCGATACTCATCCCCTTATTTCGGGCCAGTTTAAACTTGCTCAGGAAGTGGATGGTATCGTCTACGGCGATGCCGAATATGACGGCAAAGACAATAGAGGTGCCGGCTTCCAGGTCGATACCCAGGAAGCCCAGCAGGGCGCCGGCCAGTAGCAGAGGGAATATATTGGGTACGAGGGAAATGAACAGCATCTTCCAGTTGCGAAAGAGCAGGGCCATCAGCAGGCTGACGATGAGGATGGCCATGCCCAGGCCCTGAATGAGGTTTCGGCGTATGTACTCGGCGTTCTTGTCGATGATCAGGCCGGTGCCGGTGCGCTTGAATTCCACGATGGAGGTATCGGTATTGGCGCTAATCCACCGGTCGATGCGGTCCCCCATGTTCTGAATAGTGTCGGCGCCGATGTCCTGAATGCGGGAAGTAATGCGGGCCTTTTTCTCATCTTTACTCAGCAATACGTTGACGTTCAGTTCGGGGACCTGCTCGGCGATCCGGCGGTATCGTTCAAACTGGGCTTTAGTTTCCGGTAAGGCGTAGGCTTCCTGGTTGTTATTGCGCATCATCTGGTTGATGCTTTTGTAGATGGCGGTAATGGAGCCGATGGCCTGTACAGAGGGGATCTGGTGCAGGAAACCTTCTACCTTGTCGATTTCCCGGATCACTTCATAGTCGTTGGCCTTGTAGCCATTTTTGGCATAAACGGCGACCTCCATAGGGCGGAAGCCAGCCAGGTTTTGTTCAAAGAACAGAAAATCTTCAGTTATCTTTTCCCCGATCGGCAAATTGTTGCTGATGCTGTAATTGGTAGTGATCCGGGAGATGCCCCACAGGCTGATGAGCAGCACGGCCAGCCCGGTCAGAGCGACACGCCGGGGGTTGTTGCGGGTGATGCGGTACGTCCATTCCATTGATTTCCCCCAAAAAGCCTGCCCACGGCCCAGTTTGATGATCTGATCGGCGCGAAACCAGGAAATGACGGCAGTGGTAAAAAAGATCACCGTGATATAGGCAATGATCACCCCAATGGCGGCATTGATGCCAAAGTCCCGAATGGGGCCAACGCGGCTGGTGAGCAAGGAGGCGAAACCGATGGCGGTGGTCAGGGATGTGAGCAGGGTAGCCATACCTATTTCCCTGATGGTGGTGATAATGGCCTTTTCTTTGCCATGTCCTTTGCGCAACTCATCAATATACTTGGACATGATATGGATGACATCCGAAGTGCCCACGATGATCATCAGGACCGGATAGAGGGCCGCCATGGCGTTGAGTTCCCGGCCGGTAACCCCTAGAAAGCCCATGAACAAAAGCATACCCAGGCCGATGGAAAAGAGGGATACCGCAATGCCCCAGGGCCGGCGGAAGATGAAAAACATGACCAGGCTGACGAGCAGCCCGGAAACAATAGCCGATACGGTAATTTCCCGCTTCTGCATGGCTACCAGTTCTTTTTGAAAATAGGGCCGGCCCAGGTAGTGATATTCTTCGAAATCATACTGTTGAATGAGGCTGTCCAGGGCTGTCATCAGCTCTTCCGCCTGGCCCAGCTGTATGCTGTTGATGGTTTTCATGAAGACGGTCAAGGTAGTAGCGTCTTCGGAGATGAAATTGTAGACGAAGCGTTCATCATTGAGTATGCGCTTCTTATCCCGTTCGTAATAAGCTGGCTTATCAATATGAATGGCCGGGACAGTCGCAATGGCAAAAGGGGTCTTAACCGGATAAGCAAACTTAGTCAGCGATTGACATTCGGTGATATGAGGGAGGCGCCTGGCCTGTATCGAGAAGTCATGAAACTGTTCCAGGAAGGTTTGGTCGAAGACGCCTTCTTTACGGCGGATACCGACGATCATAAAGTTGTCGTCCGCTTCAAATTCCTGGATGAACTCCTGGAAGAACTCCAGGTCTTCGTCCCCCTCCGGAAAAAATTGTTCGAAATCAAAGGAGAACTTCAGCTGGCTTATGCTAAAGGCGCTGATGATGGCCAAAATGCCAAAAGTGACAACGGATAGGAGGCGGAGGTTGATGTTCATACGTAAGTAATGATTAATAAAACTAGCCGGCCGAAGAAAAGGCCCCGAAAAAAGAGTTCACCAAGTAAAAAGGCCACCCTCATAACCATTCTAATTAAAAGATGTTTAGCATTTTTGCAGGTACTATACGGGCCTGACGGCCTGTGTGACAATCCAGCAGGTAGGCACAAAATTTATCCGGCTGGCTGGGGGGGCGGACACAAAAGGGGGGCGATTCCCATTTGTGCCCATTAGCAGGATTAGGGCTATTCCTGAACTAATCTGGGTTTAGAACAGCCGCTGCCTGAGGGGTTTAGGCCTTTATGGGAGCTCATAGGGGTTTATAGCAGTTTGTAAGAGGGCTGGCTTCTAACGGCAAGCTAAACCTTTCTAAACCCCAAATGAGGCCTCAAATAAGCCTCTACACCCCCGCTAGGCATCAACTAGGCTCCTAAACTAAGGAGGGATATAGACTAGGCATTAGTTTCGCGTTTTTC
>JAGQXQ010000375.1:13447-13966 GCA_020436535.1 Phaeodactylibacter sp. | reverse complement strand
AGATATTTATTTTACAGAGTACTCAGTACAGCGTATAAAAAATTCTCTCTTTCTTAGGAGTCATTCCACCGCTTTGGGATGGCTCTTGTTTTTTCTCCATTACTCGCCTGGCGGGCAAGCGACATTTTCCACAATATTCTCCCCCTTGTACTTTCGGGCAAAACTGTATCTTCGGGCAATTAAAAAAAATCGAACCATGATAAGACTATCTGAAGTAAGCCTGGCAGCCTTTCTTTTTGTGCTGATTACGGCTTGCCAATCCGCCTCTCCAGACTCCCAAACCCAGGAAGCCCCTCCCGGCCTCAACCTGTCTCTGATGGATACCAGCGCGAACCCTGCGTTGGACTTTTACCGCTTTGCCAACGGTGGGTGGCTGGACCAGGTAGAAATACCCGCTGACCGGGACAGTTGGGGCGCTTTTGACGACCTGGGTAAGCAAACCAGCGAGAAGGTGCTTACCATCCTGGAGGCAACGATCGAGAAGGGTGATTTCGACCCGAAAACCGACCAGGGTAAGGC
>JAGQXQ010000375.1:3337-13379 GCA_020436535.1 Phaeodactylibacter sp. | reverse complement strand
GAGGCGGAACTCCAAAAGATAGAGGCCATTACCCAGCTCCAGGATTTGGAGGCTTACCTCATTGCGTCCGCACCCCTTCAATCCAATGCTTTCTTCTCCTTTACCGCCCGGCCCAGCCTCAACAATAGTGCCATCAACGCTGGCTTTCTGAACGAAGGCGCGCTGGGGCTGCCCGGAAGGGAGTACTACGTTAAAGACGATGAGGAAACACTGCGCCTCCAGGGTGAGTACAAAACTTTTGTAACCCTGGTATTGCAACTGGCGGGAGCGGAAGAAGCTGCTGCCAAAGTGGAAGCCGAGAATATCTTCCAGGTGGAAAAACGCCTGGCGGAAGCCCAGTTGGATAAGATCCAGAAGCGCAATCCGCTGTTGATGAATAACCCCAGAGCCCGGGCAGAGATTGCCGCCATGACCCCTTCTTTCAACTGGGAAGCTTATTTCCAGTCTATCGGACTGGGTAGCGTTGATACTTTTATTGTCATGCAGCCCGCCTATATAAAATCCCTGGAAAGCACTTTTTCTGAAGAGCCGCTGGGCAAGCTTAAGTCTTATACGAAGTGGACACTGCTCAATAGCGCCCTGGCCTATCTCAGCCGGGACTTTGAGCAGGCGAATTTCGACTTTTACAAGGGCGTACTGGGTGGTGTCGAGGAAATGACGCCACGCTGGGAAAGGGTTCTGAATACGACCAACTTCAGCATTGGCGAAGCCCTGGGCAAGCTGTATGTAGACGCTTATTTTCCGCCGGAAGCTAAAAAAGTAGCGGAAGAACTGGTGGCTAACCTAAAGGACGCCTACGGCGAACGCATTCAACAGCTGGAATGGATGTCGGACAGCACCAAGGCCAAAGCACTGGAAAAACTGGCCAACCTCCGGGTGAAGATCGGTTACCCGGATGAGTGGAAAGATTACTCTGCACTGGAGGTCACCGGAAAAGAAAACGGGGGCTCCTACGCCGGCAACATGATCAACGTGTCCAGCTGGGCCTGGCAGCGCAAGATCGAAAAAGTAGGCCAGCCGGTTGATAAGAACGAGTGGTTTCTGCCTCCGCAGGTGGTGAATGCTTATTACCATCCCTTGTATAATGAAGTCGTCTTCCCGGCCGCTATTCTTCAACCGCCCTATTACAATTATCAGGCGGACCCCGCCATCAACTACGGCGGCATTGGCGCAGTGATCGGCCATGAGATCTCCCACGGATTCGACGACCAGGGCAGCCGCTACGATGCCACCGGCAACCTCAAAAACTGGTGGACCGAAGAGGACCGGGAACGCTTCGAATCCCGCACCAAACGGTTGGTGGAGCAGTTCAATGCCTATGAACCGCTGCCGGGCTTGTTCGTCAATGGCGAGTTCACGCTGGGAGAAAATATCGGCGACCTGGGTGGCCTCAATGTCGCTTACGACGGCCTTCAAAAGCACCTGAAAACTCATGGTGACCCGGGCCTGATCGACGGCTTTACCCAGAATCAGCGTTTCTTCCTCAACTGGGCCACCGTCTGGCGCAGTAAATACCGGGACGAAGCCATGAAGAAGCAGGTTAAGACCAATGTACATTCACCAGGGCAGTACCGGGCTATCGGGCCCATCGTCAATATGCCTGCTTTCTACCAGGCCTTCAATATCGGAGCAGAAAGCCCTCTGTATCGGGAGGATAGTGTAAGGGTAGTGATCTGGTAGCCCCTGGCGGGCATTTGAGGCTATGGATACCTGGGTGGCCCAACTAGCCGGGGGCAGGTAGCATCCTTTTGCTCCTACAAGGGCTCAAAAAAGCATCCATAGCATCGCTTGAATAGGAAAACAAACCCCATACTGTGGTAGAATCCTATATCGAAGACATAGTAACCACCTCGCTTATTCTCCCCCCTCCCCATTTTGAGGGTAGCAGCCGGGAAGGGCGTCCCCTTCCCGGCTACCACTATGGCAGCGGGGGCTTCAAAATCAGCCTCATCGCCGGCTGCCACGCTGATGAGCCGACGGGGCCCCGGCTGCTGCGCCACCTGGTGAGCTATCTCAGCCAACAGGAGAGCAGCCACCCCTTGCTACAGGGCTACAGTTGGTGGATCGTTCCCCACGCCAATCCGGATGGCGAAGTGGCCAACCGGGGCTGGTATGCCGAAAGCGATAACCATTACAGCCTGCCCCGCTATCTGCAGTACGCCGTCCGGGAACTGCCCGGCGACGATATGGAATATGGCTTCCCCATTGAGGGGCGAGCCGGGCCGCTGCGGCCGGAAAATGCTTTCATTTATGAGTTGTGGAAAAAGGCCGGCTTGTCTTTCCACCTCCATGCCTCCCTGCACAGTATGGCCACCTCCTTCGGCCCCTGGTTCCTCATCGACCCGGCCTGGGTAGGCCGATCTGATATCCTTCAGGAGCAGTGCAGGAAAAAAACTAAAGAACTGGGCTACCTGCTCAATGATATCGACCGCAGCGGCGAGAAGGGCTTCCACCGCATCAGCGAGGGGTTCTGCGCCCGCCCCAATTCGGAAGCCATGAAAGCTTATTTCCTGGAACGCGACGACCCGAAGACGGCGGCGCTCTTCCATCCCAGCTCCATGGAAAGCATTCGTAGTTTAGGAGGGGACTGCCTGACGCTGGTCTCGGAAATGCCCTTTTTCACCATCCCGAATGCATCCCAAAGCATGGCCTGGCCCAACCCGGACTACCAAAAATGGCAACGCCTGATGGCCAACTGGAAAATGGAACTGCTCACCGGAAAAAAGCGAGAAGAAGTAGTGCTGCAGGAGGCTCACCACCTGGGCCTGCGCTCCATGGCAGTGGAAGATCAGATGCGGCTGCAGTGGGAACTGGTGGCGGCTGGGGTGCGGCAAGTAGAAAAAAGGAGGTTTGCAAAGTCTTAAGTGAAAATGGTGCAAGGCTAGTGTAAGGTTCTGATTATCAATGTCGGCCACCAGTCTAAGGTTGGACACTATTGATGACCAAAGCGTTGCGGATTGCCCTAAGCCATTCCGACTTCCGCTTTCCGCTTTCCCGCTTTCCGACTTTTGTCCAGCGTTAGAACGGTAGACTCAATGTCTTTACGAGCGTTAAGCTAGAGCGTTTTCCGGTTTTTTTAACAATCTAATCATCTGCCATCCCACTCCTACTTGCCACAATCCGGTTAAAACGCCGGCTTTGAGCCCAATAGTAAAAGTATCTTTCGGCAGTCCTCTCACTGCGATCATAAACAGCACGCCCAGCAAAGCCGCCAGCACCCCTGTAATTACGATCGGTGATAAACGAGGCCAGCTAAACCCCAGAAAGCGGCGCCCCAGCCAGCAGGTTAGCCAGGCGCCCAGGCCGCCGGCTACCGGAGCGATGGCAAAAAAAAGCAGGTTGTAAGAAACGCTGAACAACACCAGCCAGACGAGCAGGGCCAGTCCGGCAAATTGGAGCTGTTCTGTCCAGTCTACTTTTGGCTGAATGCTGAGAAGTAATGCTGTGATGAAATACAAACCTACCGGAATGGCTAATTCGATATCTAAGCTATGCTCAGACTTTTGGTAAAAAGTAACTACCGAAAGGATGGCGGAAAGGGAAAAGAGGAAGATAGCGCGGGTCATGGCCGGTTTTCTATTTTAGGAGTTTATTTTAAATACCATCATAAGGCGTCTTCAAACCCAAATAAAATTGGGCAACTCGTTAATACGGATCCACATCCACATTTACCCGCACCCCACTGTATCCCGGCGTTTGTTGCATACCATCTATGGCCTGTTGCACCACCTCCTTGGCAAATCGGATCTTCTTCGCATCGCGCGGCAATTTGATGAGAAAATCCAGCAAATAGTAACCGCGTACCCGGCCGACGTAGGGTATGGCCGGGCCGATGGCCCACTCTCCCAGCTTACTCTTCAGCGCATTTTCAAAAATGGAAGCTCCTTTGTTGAGTGTTTGCGGTTTCTTGTGTTTAAGGGTGATGCGGATAAGACGATAATAAGGAGGGTATTTGAACTGTTGCCGCTCCATCATTTCCCGGGTAAAGAAGCCGGCATAATCATTTGCCAGCACTTCCCGAATGACGGGGCTGGTAGTATTGAAGGCCTGGATAATCACTTTTCCCTGCTTGTGTTTGCGGCCGGCGCGGCCACTCACCTGCAGCATGAGCTGAAAGGCCCGTTCGCCAGCGCGAAAGTCGGGGAACTGTAATAACTGGTCGGCGCTGAGCACCCCCACAATGCCTACCTTCTCGAAGTCCAGCCCTTTGGTAACCATCTGGGTGCCGACCAGGATATCCAGCCTGCCTTCTTCGAAGTCGTTGATCAGCTTGGCGTGAGCGTTCTTACCGCGCACCGTTTCCAGGTCCATGCGGCCGATCTTGGCATCGGGTAGGTAGATTTTGAGTTCATCCTCGATCTTTTCGGTGCCAAAGCCTTTCAGGACCAGCTGTTTGGCGCCGCAGGCAGGGCAGGCATCGGGCAACCGGGTGGTATAGCCGCAATAGTGGCATTTCAGAACGTTCTTGAACTTATGGTAAGTCAGGCTTACATCGCAATGGATACACTCAGAATGCCAGTCGCAGGTGAGGCAGCGATAGGTAGGCGAATAGCCCCGGCGGTTTTGAAAAAGGATAGCCTGCTCGCCTCGTTCCAGCGCGGCTTTTAGTTCATCCAAAAGGACGGCGGTAAAGTGAGAATGCAGCTTCTGTTCCTGCATCTGCCGTTTGGCGTCGACGAGCTCCACCGCCGGCAGCTGTAGGCCACCGAAGCGCTCCGGCATGTCGACCAGCCCATACTTGCCCGTTTTGGCGTTGAAGAAAGACTCAATCGAAGGAGTGGCCGTTCCCAGCAGCGTTTTGGCGCCGTGCAGATGGGCCAGGTAGACGGCCGCATCCCGGGCATTATAGCGGGGGCTGGGGTCGTATTGTTTGTAGGAACTATCGTGTTCTTCATCGACGATGATGAGCCCCAGCTTGCGAAATGGCAGAAATAAGGCTGATCGGGCGCCCAGTACCACGGGTTTGTCTTTTAGCACACCGTTCCACATCTCCACCCGCTCGTTGTTGCTGAAGCGGGAATGGTAGATGGAGAGCTGGTCGCCGAAGACCTTTTCCAGGCGGCTGGTGATCTGAGTGGTCAGGGCGATCTCCGGCAACAGGTAGAGCACCTGTTCCCCTCGTTGGATGGCCTCCTGGATCAATTCGATATAGACGCGGGTCTTTCCACTTCCTGTAACCCCATGCAGCAACACCACGTTCTTATCCTGAAAATGGCCGCGCAGCTCGTCCAGGGCCCGCTCCTGTTGCTCAGATAGCGTATCGGCGTCTACGGTTTCTTCCTCGTAGCCGCCCAGGCGGCTCACTTCCCGATCGTACAACTCGAAGATCTCTTTCTTCTCCATCGCCTTCAGTACCGAGGAATCAACATTGGCTTTGGTATAAATGTCCTGCCGGCGGACGAACTCCAGTTGCCTGGAAACCTGGATGAAGGCCATCAAAGCTTCTACCTGCCGGGTAGAGCGGCTGCACAACTCGAAGGCCTCTTCCAGCCGTTTAGGCTGTGAGGCGTAAGGCTCCCGCAGGCGCACACAGGCCACGGTCTTTGGTTTATACTTGGCCTTGAGGTCCTCCTTGAGGTATACGATCCGCTTTTCCAGCATGCGCCTGATCAGCGGGTAGACCGTTTTCTGCTGCAAAATGCCCCGTACTTCTTCAATGCTGATCTCGTTCTGAATGCTCAGGGCTTCGGCGATGAGGTATTCTTTATCGTCCAGCCCTTCAAAGTCTTCATCGAAGAGGGGGCTGAGGGTAAGGCGGGTCTCACTGGCCAGTTTGAGATTCGCGGGTAGGGCGGCGTGCATCACTTCACCCAGGGTGCAGAGGTAATAATCCGCCAGCCATTGCCAGAGTTGCAATTGTGTCTTATTGATGATGGGTTCCTCATCCACCACCGACAAAATGGGCTTAGGGGTATAGGCCTCCGGCGCCCGGCGGTGCTGCTCGATCACCAGAGCAGTGTATAGCTTCGCCTTTCCAAACTGCACCTCCACCCGCTTGCCAAAACTGGCATCCGGGATGAGGTGCTCCGGCACGGCATAGGTATACGGCTTAGGCACTGCCAGCGGTAGGATGACAGTAACGTAGGTTTGGGTGGCGGTGATGGGATGCATTTAAAGTGTATCTGTGTATCTGTGTATCCTACTTTTTGTTTCAAAATTATAACTTTTTTGTTTAAACTAAAAGAATACTTGAAACAAAAAAGTAAAAGCTTTTAATCCCCCGCCAGCAATGAGCTCATCCTCCACTGGCCACCCGCTTTCTTTTTAAACCCCACCCTGTACCCCACCGGGTCTCCGATAAACTTTCCAAACACATACCCTTGCGTGCCGCTGAGCATTTCCACCCGCACCCAGGGGTAGGTTTCACCGCCGATCTCTTCCTCCTGCGCCTCGTCCAGGATGGTGACAATATCGTTGGAGATGGTTTTCAGAATGCGGCTATTCAAGCTGGGTTTTTCCCGCAGGCGCACCCCCGCACCGACAATGGCGCCGTAATCAACTGGATCGTACTGGCTGGGCCAGGTGGAGAAAATATAGGGGGCAGTAAAGGTGGTGCGGCTATCGGAAAAGGTACCGCCTTCTGACAGCAGGCGCCCCAGCAGCGCCCAAATCCGCAAGGTGTCCGGCTGTTTGGAAACCAGTCCCCAGGTGCTGACAAAATCGTCAAAGCCCTGCTCGGCGCCGAAGCCCACTTTAATATCTTTGGCGGCAATATCCAGTAAGCCGAAGACCTCCCTTTTAGCCACCGTCTGTTTGAGCTGTTCCCGGAATACGAAAAATGCTGTATCCAGTGGGGCTTCATCCACCGGATACAGCTTGCCTTCCTCCTTCACCTGATAGGTGGGCATGGAATCGGTTCGAGCTTCCAGAAAGGCTATGTATAAATTGCGGAGAGAATCCGGACTGATCGCGGCTTTTTCCATTTCGGTATCAGTGGCGGCCTGTTGGCCATCGGAGCCGCAGGCGAATAGCAGCAGGCTTAAGCCCAGAGAAAAGAATAACGCTCTCATAGTAAGGGGGTTTTTCGTTTAAAAATGACCCCACTAATTTACAATTATCTACCGGACGGGCCACTTGAAAGTGGCCCGTAATTTTTTTTACAAATTATTCCAGCTATCCAGATAGATCTTCCACTGCCCATCAGCCACCTTTTTCCAGACGACGACGTATTTGCCTTCCCAATAAGCAAGGCTGCCATCTCCCCGCCGGGTAGCGCCCTCGTAATAACCCCAGTCGTAAGCCGTATCCCCTTGCACGACGATCTCCTCCGGTTTGATGCGGTGGTGCACGGTGCGGCTCTCCCGGCTTGCCGGTGGGGTCCAGTAGTTGCGGATGGCAGGTTCACCCCGCAGGATATCCCCTCGTTGCGGGAAGAGCTTGGCATCAGTTGTATAGGCCGCGACAACCGCATCAAAATCACCCTCCGTCAGGCTCCGGGAAAAGGCGTCGATGTTTTGATGGATAATGCCCAGATCGGTGGCCAGGAATTCTGCTTTGAGTTCTTGATAGGCCTCCGCCAGCGCGGCAATGGCGTTGCCATGCTCATGCAGGTTGGCCTGGCCCTGAAAGGCGTCCAGAGCGAGAGGGGCGAGTTGCTCTACCCGGCTTTTCCAGCGCTCCCAGGAGGCCAGTTGCGACAACTGGCCGTAATACAGGCCGTTAAACCCTTCAATGGCGTAATCTGCCGTCCGATTAATCCACGCTCCTTCTTTTTCCACAAATATGGCGAAAGGGGCGATCATATCCTCCGAACTGGGATCCAGCGAATATCGGCGCCCAAAGCTGTAGCGGGCGGCCAGCCAGGGGCGCAGGCCCACTACACCTAGTGAAGGGTCGGCGGGTATCCACTGTTCGGTAGACTGATCAAACACCTCCAGCCAGACATGGTCGTTGTGCTGCCGGCCAAAAACGGAGGCTCTATTACCGATTTCGGCCACCCGCTGCTCCGCATCGGCCTGTCGTTGATCGGAAGGGAGGTGCAGGTTGATCTCCCGAACGCGACGCATTTTCACCCCGAGGGTTTCCAGAGAGGTTTTGGTGATCATAGCCAGTTCGTTGCAGTTGCCACCGCGCCGTGCCAGGATGTCTTCCACCGTTCGTTTTTGGTAATCGGTATACGTCCAGTCGAAATGCCGGGCGTACCAGTCCACCACCGCTTTGGCCTTTTCAAAGTCCGTCTCCGCTTTGGCGGTGATGTGTTTGGAAAAGGCGGGCAGGTCTTCCAGCGCCAGGTGGTACAGGCTGTCGGTAGATAATTCCTGGCCGAAGGCCGGGATGGTGAGGAAGAGGATTGGGAAGAGAAAATGTTTTTTCATGAGGTACTCTGTTGCGTTTACTTTATATCCACCAAGGGCCATGCGTATCAGGTTGATATGTTAAAATCCGGGAGTGGCGGTGTCCAGGGGTAGAACTCACCCCGACTGCCCCTAATTTGCGTTGGCAGCAGTCTCCCTCTCTTTTGATCTTCACCGGAGCACGGGAAGAGAGGGGGGAAGGGCCGCCAGACTGGGAATCCAGGGTAGGAAAGCCCTAGTCTTGTACGGCGGGCAGGTATGCCTGTGTTTTTTGCCTCATCATCGAAGTTTAAACAAGCTCTTAATCCTTCACTTTCCCCAGCGCTCGCTCCACCACCTCATCATCCGCAATATTGGGCAGGGTAATCTTCAGCCCCGGCGTTTGCTCCATAGCCCGCCGGGCGCTGTGCATAGCCCCTTCGTTGCGGGCCCAGGAGCGGCGGGCGATGCCGTTGTTGACGTCCCAAAAGAGCATGCTTTCCAGGCGGCGTTCCGCTTCCGGCGTGCCGTCCAGCACCAGGCCGAAGCCGCCGTTGATCACTTCGCCCCAGCCGACGCCGCCACCGTTGTGCAGGGACACCCAGGTGGCGCCGCGGAAACTGTCGCCGATCACGTTGTGTACGGCCATATCGGCAGTGAACTGGGAGCCGTCGTAGATGTTGGCGGTCTCACGGAAAGGCGAGTCAGTGCCCGATACGTCATGATGGTCACGGCCGAGCACCACCGGGGCGGAAAGAGTCCGCCGGGCGATGGCATCGTTGAAGGCGCGGGCAATGCGGATGCGGCCTTCCGCGTCGGCGTAGAGGATACGGGACTTGGACCCCACAATGGGAATGTTCTCATCCGCGGCTTCGATCCAGCGGATGTTGTCTTTTAACTGGGCATGTATTTCTTCAGGAGCTTCTTGCAGCATGTCTTTCAATACCTGGGCGGCGATGGCATCCGTCTGATCCAGGTCATCCTTGGTTCCGGAAGTACACACCCAGCGGAACGGGCCAAAGCCATAATCGAAGCACAGGGGCCCCATAATATCTTGTACGTAAGAGGCGTATTTGAACAAACCTTCCTCCTTGTTTTTCCAGATGTCGGCGCCCGACTTGCCAGCCTCAACCAGGAAAGCGTTGCCGTAATCCCAGAAGTACATGCCTCGTTCTGACATGGTATTGACCGCCTTGACGTGGCGGCGCAGCGTATCGCGCACCTCCGCCATGAAGTGGCCCGAATTTTTAGCCAGCAGGCGTTTGGCTTCCTCGAAAGTATAGCCCACCGGGCAGTAACCCAGCCCTTCGATGTTGTGCAGGGAGGTCTGGTCGGAACCCAGATCTATTTCTGTCCCTGCTTTCGCAAATTTCTCCCACAGGTCCACCACGTTGCCCTGATAGACCAGGGTGACCGCCTCTTCATTCCGGCGGCACAACTCCATACGGGCGATCAACTCGTCGAGATCAGTATAGATGTTCTCCTTTTGAATGTAGCCGTCGATAAGGCGTTGCTGCACCGCGTCGGGGTCTACTTCGGCGATGACGCCCACCGCGCCGGCGATGACGGCGGCGACCGACTGTGCGCCCGACATGCCGCCCAGCCCGGAGGTGACGAACACCTTACCGTGCAGGTTGTCCTTGCCCAGCTTCTTCAGTCGCCCGGCGTTGAGCAAGGTGATGGTGGTGCCGTGTACGATGCCCTGCGGGCCGATGTACATGAAGGAGCCTGCCGTCATCTGCCCGTAGGAGGTGACGCCCAGGGCGTTG
>JAGQXQ010000375.1:0-3328 GCA_020436535.1 Phaeodactylibacter sp. | reverse complement strand
TCTTCCTTGCTGGAATAGTTGGGCACCATCATGCCATTGGTGACGACCACCCGGGGGGCATCCTTATGCGAGGGGAAGAGGCCGAGGGGATGGCCCGAGTAGAGCACGAGAGTCTGCTCGTCAGTCATTTCGGCCAGGTATTTCATCACCAGGCGGTATTGCGCCCAGTTTTGGAAGACGGCCCCGTTGCCGCCGTAGGTGATCAACTCGTGGGGATGCTTGGCTACCTTGGGGTCCAGGTTGTTCTGTATCATCAGCATGATGGCCGCCGCCTGTTTGGAGCGGTGGGGGTACTCCTGAACGGGGCGGGCGTACATTTCGTAATCCGGCCGGAAGCGGTGCATGTAGATGCGGCCGTACTCTTCCAGTTCGCGGGCGAACTCGGTGGCCAGCACCTCATGGTGTTGCGGATGGAAATAACGCAGGGCGTTTCTGAGGGCCAGGGCTTTTTCCTTTTCGGAAAGCACTCCTTCGATCACCCGCTTGGGGGCGTGGCTGACGTTGGGGTCGTAGGGCCTGGGGGCCGGTAAGGTAGCAGGGATGCCTTCGAGGATAGCATCCTGGAATGTGAGGGTGACGTTCATGTTTGGTTAGGATTGTTTTCAAATGCAAGGTAAGTAATTTGAAAGAGTTTAAGGGGCTGGGGATTGTTTTTTGGGTAAAGGGGAGTTGTTTTTCACAGATTGAGGCTGGCATTGTATCAAAAGCAGAACGGCGCAGAACAGAATGAACACAGCGGGCCTTTTTTGCATCATTTTGAATAAATATTTTTGCAGGGAAAGTTTAGAATGTGTTCAAATTTCGTTTTCAGCCCAAAGTATGAAATTTGAACACACTCCAGGTTATTATGAATTATCCAAGTTCCAGAAATTTATATCATGAGATTTTTCCATTGCTTCTTGCTCTTTGTATTATGCTATGCTCCCCGGGCCGCTGCGCAAATTGCGCCTCAACAACTTTTCAGCGATATCAAATTGCGGATCGACACGAACCTGTATTCCTGGAAGGACAACCAGATAGAATACAGGGGAGCGCCGCATTTGTGGTTTAATTATCAGGAAGAGGATCCGGTCATTGAGCTGCAGCTATTTCCTAAATACTGGGCTTTGGAGGGGGTGAATCTGCAACCAGGAGACGGTTATGAGCCGCTGGACACCTTCAGAATAGTGAATGGGCAATATTATCGAGCCAAGCTGCGCCTGCACAATATCACGCAAACCGATTTCCTCACCCTGTCTATCCAGGCGCGGCTGAAGTATCAGGAAGCACCTTATATTTATGAGCTTCGGCTTTTTCCGGTCACCAAAACCAGGGCCTACCTTCCGGATGGCTCTGAGGAATTATTTATTGGAGAGGAGAAGATAATTGCCTTGGAGTCCAACAACTTTCAAAATATTAAAGTACTGGATATGTGGTCTAGCGGCTTGCCCATCAACTACAAGTTGAGCCGCAAAGAGGGCAGAGTCCGGATACACCTGCTGCCCAATGAGGTGGGCAACCAGCCTTTATCTTTTGTTTTGGGCATCAGGAAGCCTTTCTTCAATGAAGAAGGGAAGCCCGTTTATCAACTGCCGCCAATCAGTAAGTCCTTTATTGTAAAACCTGCTAAGCTAGCCTTTCTGAGTATGGACCAGCGGGAGGTCAGTTACGGACAAAGCGCCGGGCGGGAGGAAGTTGAAATTGAGCTGAAGTACAATCCACTTATGGAGATGCGCAAAACCTACCGCCTGGAGGCCCAGGAAGAGCCCGGCGGCGCTCTGGTGGCGGAGATTTTTACCCGAAATGTGCTCGGCAACGGTAAAGTCCTCTGCTGGCTTCGCCTCTATGATTATCACCGGCGCACGGATGGCAACCTGTACATTAAAGATGGAGATAAGGCTGTTTTTATTACCAACCTGGATATTATCCCGAAGACGGAAGTCCAAAAGTTGAGTTTACGCCGGGAAGGCCAGGATTGGCAGGCTGGCAGTGAGGTGTTTCCAGGTGAGCGGATCGAGGTCAGGATCGAGGGGCTGAGTTTGCACCGGGCGGACTTTCGCTTCGACGGCCTGCAGCAGGTGCAAAGGGATTCCCTGGCCAGTAACGACCGGGCCGTTTCCTTCAGTGGGGCCGTTCCCATAAATATCGCACAGAAAAAAATTCGCCTTTACAATGGTGCTGAACCTACCGGACAAGCGCTCAGGGTAATAGAATACGAGCGGCCGCGGCCCTTTGATTTCATTACCATGCACTACGGCAAAGATTCTGTGCTGCTAAAAGACGCTGACTTTCTGATCTTCCTGGAAGGGCAGCTTAATGACATTACCTTCCAGTTTGACAATGATAAAATTGACCAGGGACGCCTGTATGGACGGCAGGAACTGGAGATGGACATCCAAGTCCTGGAAAAAGGGAAAACCCTGATGGATCAGAAGGAGTTGCGCAACCTGCAGATTTGTCCGGGAAGCGCATCGCCGAGGGTTGCCGCCTATTCTGAAGAAGGCTGCCAGCAAACCGAGATCAGGGTGAACGAATACCTCAAGAAGAAGACTTTTGAGCTCGAAACCTGGACTACTATCCGCCTGACGGTGCGCCACAAAAGCGAAAAATACGGAAAAGCAGCTATGTCCAAAACGGTTGAGATCGTACTTTCCCGCAGGTCGACATTTGACATCGATGTGTCCTTCCCGGCCGGTTTGCTGGTAAAACGAATGAGGGAGCCGGGCTTCGGCAACCTGGGGGGGATCAGCATGGCCATGATCGCTCAGTTTAGCTTTTATCGGGAGAAAAACATAGCTAAGGCCAAGCCTTATAAGTTTGGCTTTGGGTTCCTGGCCTTCGATGCTTTCAACTTTAGTGATAGCAACGACAAGCGCGATGTCGGCATCGTGGGGTTGGCCAGCCTGTATCCTATACCCACCAAGGAGCGCAGCCGCCTGTCCTTCCCGCTTTACGCCGGGGGCGGGTATTTTCTCTCAGAATCTAAATGGTTCCTGCTCTTTGGGCCGGGCATCCGCATTCAGTTGTAAGGAATGAGGGAGTGGTGAGTGATGAGTACAAGACCCTCATTGCTGGCATGCTTTTTGGAAGGAGATAAAAGATAAAATTTTTTATCATCTATTCGAAACTCTATTTCCCCGTTTCCGTAAACAAGAGCAATAAAGGGGAACAGGCATAAGAGACATGCCGCCGAGAAAAAATGACATTAGCGATGATATGCCGATAAAGGCCGGATCGGCATTTACAGGGTATCCGTCTAATGTTGGACATAATGGGCTGGGGTTGTGGACGCCTGCCTGCCAGGCCGACTGGCGTTTGACCAGGCGGGCAGGCAGGATGTACGGACATA
>JAGQXQ010000374.1 GCA_020436535.1 Phaeodactylibacter sp. | reverse complement strand
TTTCCGGAGCGCCCTCATCAGTGTATCAGTGTATCAGTGTGTCAGTGCAATCGCCGGGCTTGAGGTGAGAGCAGAAATATATTGAATGTAAAGAAGCAAGTAACCATTGGGGTATGTCTGCATTATGGGGACAAAGCCTGCTCCAACATGATGAAGTGCGTTGCTCTCTTTACTACATTGTGCCTCTTGTTTACCTGCAGCCGTCCTGAACTAAATCCTGAAGATTTAGAAATGCCTTGCCCCGAAAATTGGAAGACTTACGAAGAGAACGAAAAGGATTTTCAATTTCAGCGGATAGAAGGCTTTGCTAAAGCGGCATGCAAAACCGAAAATGAAATGGTGTATGAATCGTTTTTCTTTTTAAACTGGAAGAACTGCACAGGAGTATGTTGTCAATTTGGGTGTGATCCGGAATATTCTATCAAAGACTTTCAATTCCTCGTATCAAAGAGAGACACCAGTTATTTTCTTGAAACGGTTGCCAGTTTTTCTCAATCCTGTAATTATATCAAATTATCGACCTGTGGAAGGTTGGGTAAGAAAGAGTGGGAAGCAATAAAAAGCTATTTCGAAAAATACCGGATCGGATGCAAACGCGAGCAACAAAAGGTGGACGGAGGGGACGTTTGGAGGTTCGACGGAGTGGATATCCTTGTTAAAATAAAGGATAAAACATATTATGAATCTTTTGCTTCCGTGTCCGATTCGACCGGTAGAAAATTTTTAAGTTCAATCATTGATGACTGTTCTCTTTGGCCTTCTCAAGAATTAAGAATATCGAAAATGAGATTCGAAGATGACAAACAGATCAACCTTGGTCTTTGGCTTAATCCAGTAATATTTTCAGAAACCCTTACTCCAACGGAGATAAGATCGCCTTATGCGTACCGGGAGGGATATTCCAATCCAATTTATATAAGCTATATCCTGGATTTAAATGAGATCGCCGATAGTACCCTTAATACCCGGTTTTTTGAAGGAGAATTGGTGATACCCCCCCCGGGCAATGAGGAGAAGATAATTAAAGCCCACTTTCAAATTGACCTGAATAATGGTTTTCCCTTGCCGCAATGAAACAAAAGCGGGCTTTGAGGCCAGGTTAAAGTCAACAGTGTGATACACCGATACACTACCCCCCCTCCGCCCTATCCAACCCCGCCTTATACCTTTCCAGACAACGCTCGCGCGCGGCTTTATGATCGATAATAGGCTCAGGGTAGTCTGGCGTATCATATTCCGGCACCCATTCTTTGATGTACTTGAAGTCCTTATCAAATTTCTCCTGCTGGGAGTACGGGTTGAAGATGCGAAAGTAAGGCGCCGCGTCGGTGCCACTGCCGGCAGCCCACTGCCAGCCGCCGTTGTTGCTCGCCAGGTCGTAATCCAGCAATTTTTGAGCGAAGTAGGCCTCCCCCCAGCGCCAGTCGATGAGCAGGTGTTTAGTGAGGAAGCTGGCGGTGATCATGCGCACGCGGTTGTGCATATAACCGGTCTGGTTGAGCTGCCGCATGCCGGCGTCGACGATGGGGTAGCCGGTTTGGCCTTCGCACCATTTTTTGAACTCGGTTTCATCGTTGCGCCACTCGATATAGTCGTATTTTTCGCGGAAGGAGCGGTGGGCTACATGCGGAAAATGCGCCAGGATCATGGCGTAGAAATCGCGCCAGATGAGCTCGTTGAGGAAAGTGTCATTAAGCTGTTGCGCGCGCCAGGCCTTTTCCCGGATGCTGATGGTACCAAAGCGAAAATGAATGCCCAGGCGGGAGGTGCCCTCCTGCGCCGGAAAATTCCTGGTTTTATCGTAGTTGCGGATCAGTCCGCGGCTGACCGTTTTGGAGGGGATTTCGATATCCGTTGGCTCGAATCCCATTTCATCTAGTGTAGGAACGGGCTGCTGCTCCATCGGTTGAAAATTGCCGAAGTAATCTTCTGTGGGGTATGGCTTCAGATAATAGGAAATGGTTTCTCTTTCTCCCGAATCACCGGCCACCTGAGCCATCCTACTGTTCAATTTCTCTTTCCATTTGCGGCTGTAGGGGGTAAAAACAGTGTAAGGCGTTCCATCCGCTTTCAACACTTCCCCTTTTTCAAAGATGACATGATCTTTATAGGTATGAAAGGCAATGGCTTTGTCCTCCAGTAATGCCTTCACCTCACCGTCCCGCCGCAAAGCGTAGGGTTCATAATCGAGGTTGGTGTAAACAGCTTCCACCTCATACTCCTCCAGGAGGGCTCTCCAAACCTCCAGTGGGGAACCATAACGCACCACCATGCTGCTTCCCAGTCCTTTCAACTCTTCCTGCATCTCCCGAATCGTATGGTGGATGAATTCCACACGAGCATCCTTTTTATCCTCGAGTTCATCGAGGATATCCCGGTCAAAAATAAAGAGTGGGACAACCGGGCGCTCCCCTTTTAATGCATGGTACAGGCCCGCGTTGTCCTGCAGGCGCAGGTCTCTTCGGAACCAGAAAAAGCTGATTTTAGACATAAATATCTCATTGTTTCGGTAGGAAAACAGAGGACGGATGGTATTGTTCAGGATCAGGATATGCACGGTTTATAGAATTCACCTTGTATTCTTCCAATCTTTTTCACCTGTAAAAAACCATTTCAAAATAAAGTCTTTTAAATTGGGGCAAATTTAAAAACACAAACCATGAAATACCCATACTTACTTTTATGCTTTGTCATTTTCGGGTTGATGGCCTGCCAGTCTGAACAAGAAAAAGCCCAGGCTCAGGTCACGGAGTTGGAGAAGCAATTCGAAGACGACCCCCGGACGGAAAAGGCTCAGGAAGTGTTAGAAGCCTATCAGAATTACATTGCTCAGTTTCCGAAAGACGCCGAAGCTACGCCCCGGTATTTGTATCGGGCCGCCGCCCTGCAATACCGGATGAACCGGTTCTCCGCAGCCACTGCGTTCCTGACTCAGGCCATAAAGGATTACTACAGTTCCTCGAACACGCCCAAGGCGGCAGTTTTCCTGGGAGATATCTACCAGGAAAAACTCGGTAATGAAGAAAACGCCCTTACTGTCTACCAGTCGCTGATTCGGGCGTTCCCGGAATCTGAAGAGACCGAGGCTACCCATGAGAAGCTGCCGGAAGGGTTGGTGGGTGTAGAGGCTCGCATCGAGAATATGGGCGCCCAGATGTTTGACGATTCCACCGGCCGCATTGAATACCGGATCGCCAACAACTTCATTCATTCCACTGAATTGTATGCGTTGCTCTTGCCGAAATCAGATGATACGCCCGACATGCTGTACAAAGGAGCTGAAATAGCCAGAACCATCCGCTCTTTCGATAAGGCGCTGGAGTTGTATGCTCAAATCACAGAGATGTATCCGGAAAGCAGCCGGGCCCCACAGGCTCTGTTCATGCGTGCATTTACCCTGGATTCAGACCTCAAGCAATTCGATCAGGCCAAGGCCCTTTACGAACAATTCATCGCGGATTATCCAAACGATGACTTTGTCGACGACGCTCAGATATTGCTGGAGAACCTGGGTAAAGATGATGAAGAGATCATCCGCTCTTTCACGGAAAAGAATGAGGAAGCGGAGGAGGTACAGTAAGGGATAGGAAGGGGGGGGATATTGCTGGATTGCCGATTCAGTGAGAGGCGGTTCACTTAAGTGTGTCTACCTGCAATGTTTTGAACCGCACGCGGAGAGGTGCGGAGTATTCACTTGATAGCATAGACTTCCTCTGCGTATCCCTGCGATCTCTGCGGTTTTATACAGAAAACACATTGGTTTGAACAGTCCCTAATGCCACAAAATCACATTTTGATTTGGACAACCTTTCGGTCGAAAGGATTAAGGGCTACACCAGATACCTGAGCTTCTGCTTCTACCCTGTATTCTGATTTGACGGCTTGTATCGCTTTCGCTGCTTTAGCCAGCCCTCCGAAGAGGAAATTCTTTTTGCCAAACTCGTCCATATTGGAACGGACCAGGCTAAAGGTAAGCCGGAAGGGCACTTCGATGACTTCTTCGGCAGGAACAACAATGGTTTGATTGAGCTCTGTCACCCCCAGTTCGTATTCATCGATGAGTTTTTCTTTACCACGGCCGCGTGTATATTTCTCGATGAGTACGACCTTGATGCCGGTAACGGTTTGTGGGTTAAGTGATTGAAAGTGGATGCTGCCGTCGATCTCCCGGGAAGTGGCGTTAATTTCCTCCGGAAGCACCAGTTCCAGCTTCACCCCTTCGATACCTAACCATTTCTTCACTTTCCCTAGCATAGTAAGTTTTTTTATAGCGGCGTTTTATCCAGGACATTCTTTGGTTTCAGAACCTGACTCTACTGGATGATAATGGTCAAAAGTCAATTTTCAGGCTTGGGAGGGATAAAACACCACTGCTAATATCAAGATTTCGGTGCAGAAAGATAGTAGTTTGAACCATCCTTTTATTGGAAATTTGATAAGCCCTGCCTTTTCTTCGACTGAAAGCTTTTTTTTAAACCATCCGTTTGTGCCAGCTTTGGCTCAAAGGCTTCAGCCAACTCTGATCCAACCCTCCTTTGGTGCTGACCAGCGTGTCGAACACCAGCGTATTGTCATTGATCTTGCCCTCCTGATAGAGGCGGGCGAATTCTTCGCGGGGGACCGTAAATACTTCATCTCCGTCCTTATAAGAAAAGGACATACGGTCAAACAGGTTGACACTGTATTCAGCCTGCAATTGTTTGAGGAAATAAACGGATTTATCAATGGAGCAGCCGCTGGCGTCCGCCTGGCTTTCGTCGACCATCAGGACAACAAAACGATTGTGTAAGACATCGGCGTGGGCACGTAGCTGCCGGTTGTGGCTGATCCAGCTCTGGGCAAAACCCTGTACTTTCCGGCGGATTTCCGGCATATCCTCATCCCGGAAGGGCTCGTTGGCCTGGTAGACCCAAACGCGAGTGACGTCGGGAAGGGTGTCGTAGGTTGTCATGGTTGTTAATTTCGATTTTGAAACTTTGCCTTCCCAGTCCTTTGGGTTAGCGCTAAGCTTTGGGCAAAAGCCCAATTCATTAACCTTAAATCCTGGCAATTATGGGCACTTCGCGCTGAAAGCCAAGTGCTAATGGCCAATTGCCGAATAGTTAAGTTTTCTGTAACTATTCAGCAATTGGCGCTTAAGCTGTTGGCTATTGGCGCCTGATGCCCATAAAAATGGGATATAAGCTTAAGCTACCGGTTTTTGGGTTAACCTAACAACCTTAAGGGCAGG
>JAGQXQ010000373.1 GCA_020436535.1 Phaeodactylibacter sp. | reverse complement strand
GGGAACAGAAGTGCCGTTTAATTAACTGTGACCCCTACTGCCGCCCTTTTTGGTTTCAATAAATAAATTGTGGCCATCGGGCTGGGGCAGGCAGGCAATTTTAAACGGTAATGCCTAACTTTGGAAATACCAGTAAACCTGGCCCGATCATGAATAACATCAACTCCGGTAATATTCAATGGCTCACCTTTCTGCTGGCGGCGGCGGCCCTGCACGGCCTATGGCTGGCCGGCTTGCTCTTCGCTAAAAACGAAGGGCGGCAAAGCTTGAAGCTGCTGAGCGCTGCCTTCGTCCTGGTCTCGCTGTACCTGCTGAACTATCTGTTTTTCCTCACTGGCTTCATTCGCTTTGCGCCACATCTGCTGGGCGTTTTTTATCCCTTATTTTTCCTCGTCGGCCCCTGCTTTTATTTTTTTGTCAAATACGCCCTGACGCCGGATTTTCACTTCAGGCGGGCTCACCTCTGGCACCTCCTGCTGCCGATTGTTGCCTTTTTTGATACGCTTGAGTTCTATGCTTTACCAAAAGCAACGAAATTGAAGGCTATTGACATCATCCTCTCCGGCGAATGGGAATTGAGCTGGCTCGACCTTATCCTTAGCAGCGGATTTTTGTTGCAACTGCTGATTTACGTAGCGGCGGCCTGGCAGCTGTCGCAGCGTATTGAAAACCGGCAGGAAGATCGTGTCAACCAAAGCAATGCCCGCTGGTACCGGCAGTTTTGCCTGGGATTCCTGATATTGCTTTTGCTGGACCTGGCTGCCAGGTTCTTTTTCTTTGCCCTGAAAATAGATACCCCCGTGATGGAAATGGTTATTGCCTCGCTGCTGGCCCTGGGCATTCAACTGGCCGGTTACCGCGCCATCGGGCGGCTGGGGGATTTCCCAAAATTACTACCTGCATTGGTACGGGAAAACGGCAATGGAAAATACAAAACCTCGCCGCTCACCCCCGAACAGATGGAGGCCCACCAGGATGAATTGCTGTCCCTGATGAAAAGGGAACAACCCTACCTCGACGCTTCCCTCAAGATATCCGGCCTGGCCGAACGCCTCGGCATTCCCTCCCACCACCTCTCGCAGGTGCTCAACGAGGGCATGGAAACCAATTTTTACGATTTCGTGAACAGCTATCGCGTAGAGGCCGCCAAACGGCGGCTGAAGGATGAAAACTACCGCCATTACAGTATCCTCGCCATCGGGCTGGAGTGTGGGTTTACCAATAAAACGACTTTTAACCGCACGTTTAAGAAGATGACGGGCATGACGCCGTCGGAGTTTTTAGCAGAACAAAAGGGGGTGATGAAATGAGCATTTGCAGCAAGAGGTTACTTTCGGGCCAGAGATGCCCTTCCAGATAAGGGTCCATGCCGGGAAAGGGAGAGGGCATAACAACGGTTTTTACAAATTTAAGCAAATGCGCCGACTTCCTCAATATTTGGCGGCCGTATCGGTGCTCGTCCCTACTACCGCCAGGCAGCCGTCAGTACTCAGCGCTATGTTGGCCAATGATTTTGAACACTCCGCAGTAGGTATTAGGAATCTTCTACATCTAAATTCTCTTCCGAATAGATGAAAGAATTGCCAACAAAGGCAACCGGATCAATAGAGGAAGGGAAGGACAAAACTATAAGAATATAGATTTTAAAAACTCCTAAATTGAAATTAAAGTATTATCTTTCAGACATTTAAGAACGCCTTTTATAATTTTTCAATCCAGTCGTAATAACCATTTTTTTAAAAAACTATCTATTATGACACATCCAATCAAGCTTTTTACCCCAGGCCTTATATTCAGGATTGTACTGGCGGTAATCGCCGGGGAATTCCTGCTGGTATTGTTGACCACCATCGTGCAGGAAACCATCTTCGGAGGCATTACTTATACCCATTCTCCTATATCACACCTCCTATTTGGCGGCGCCGGGACCTTTCTTGCCGCTTTCATCGCCGGGTTGGCCGCCTATCTTCTCGCAGGCAGGAAAAGCGTAATACCCCATATCATCATCAGCCTGCTCATCATCGCTGAATCCATATGGCTTATTTTCTACCGGGAGTCTCCGGATCCTTTGTGGTTTGAGGCAACGGCTGCCTTCTCCCTCCTGCTTGGAGTTTGGCTGGGGGCGCTAATATTTAAAATTGATCCCGAAGCATTATCCAAGCTTGGCAATGAGGTTTAAATATAAAATGACGCCGATGGTAAAAATAAAGTTCTTCCTTCTCTTCCTGGCCAGCACCCTTCTATCGGCCTGCCAGAACGACAAGCCGCCCACAGATGCCCCCCCAACTATCCGTATCGCCTTTGGCTCCTGCGCCCATCAGGATAAGGATCAGCCCCTGTTGAACGTGGCTGCCGCCCTTAATCCGGATGTATTCCTCTTCCTGGGAGACAACATCTACGGCGATACCCGCGATATGGACACTCTGCGCGCCAAATACGCCAAACTGGCCGCCAAAGCGGAATTTCAGAACCTGTGCAACCAAACCCGGGTGCTCGCCGTGTGGGACGACCACGATTACGGCGAGAACGACTCCGGGCGCCACTATCCTTTCAAAGCGGAATCCAAAGAGATCTTTATGGATTTCTG
>JAGQXQ010000372.1 GCA_020436535.1 Phaeodactylibacter sp. | reverse complement strand
CCAAATCTCACTATAAAGTCCGCAATTACATTTCAGGACGATTCACCTTTCTTTCCACTTCATCTTTGCACTATCAAATCGATATAGCAGAGTAAATATCATCGGATAATGATTCCTTTCCCCTTTGAACTAACGATAACGGGAGGTGCTTTGTAGAAATCGGAATTGTCAAGAAAAAATATTATTATCATGAAAAGTCTATTAACAATTCTTTTATTTTTTTGCACACTTAGTGCTTTTGCTCAAAATAAACCTGTGAAAAATATTGAAAGCGATGTGAAGTACAAGTATAGGGTGAGTTTCCCTATCGGCAATTTACCCCAGTTCTTTACTAGTTCTTGGAATGATAGACAAAATACACAGCACTTCGAGCTTCATGTTAAACGTAACTTAGACGATAAAAACATCATTGGGATAAAGCTTGCCACATGGCGACTATTTCAACCCATGGGAATTGTTTGGTGGGATGGACTTTTGGATAAATTAGAAACTGAAAGCGAATTTTACCCCGGCTATGTACGACATACAGGAATAGGTATGTCTTATCAACGCATGCTATGGAAAGGACTGTTTACCACAATAGAAGTTTTACCACAGTATAAAACTTATCTGGATGAGAATAATAACAAGATAAAAAATGGTTTTCAGGTATATACCTCTTTGCATCTTGGCTATCACATTGCTTTTGGAAAGAAAAAGCGTTTTTTCATAGAACCTCAGGTGCATTCTCAATTTTGGGCTTTAAGTACCAAAGCACCCGCAAGTTTTAAGGCCTTAGATGACAAATGGAGGAAGTATTTCCTATTTGAACCAAGCATATTCGTTGGAGTAAAGTTTTAAGCTATAGTCTGACAAGTCAGGATTCACACTTCTTGGGTTGTCATCATGATCAGATCCCTGGCTTCTCCCCCGGGCAGAAGGCTCCCCTTCTATGCCCTGGCCCTGCTGTTGTTGGCGCTGCTGCTTGTTGTCGCGCTTTACTACAGCCATTTGAATCCAGCGCCGCAGCTTGTCTATTTCACAGGCCATACCGGCGGTGGCGCCGCCTTCTCCTACGAAGTAACCACCTCCGACCTCACTGTCGACTGGCAAAATGGCGGAGACTTCGACCCAAAAGACAAATGCCCGGAGGACTTCTTTGCCGCCGGGTTTACGGTGATCTGTAAAAAACTGCCGGACGGCAACTTAGTAAAGTTCCTCTACCACAAAGGCAAAAAGCTCCTTTACCGTATTGACAAAGACGTTATTAAGGGAAAAGCAAAGGCCGGTTTGCACTGGGTCGAAAGCACCCGGTTCAGCTCCAAATACCGGATCGCAGATGCTTCGTATAAAGGAGGAAAAGCCGTTCCGGTTCCCAATAGCAAGGGGGGCAAAGACCTGAAGGTGTTTCAATATGGAGAAGCCGTTTCACCTAAAAGGGTGCAGTCGCCACCGGGAACTTTTTCGGGAAACCCATATTCATCCAAAGCAATGCGAGGGATGGTGGGATATTTTTAACTTTATTCCTTGAGGATTCATTTCAAGGGTGGTTGAAAAGCAATCAAAAATACCGGGAAAGAACCTTTTTGCCTTCTTCGTGCGTTAGTATCCCTGGCTAGCCCTAGCTGGGCAGGCAGGTTTGTGGCAAAAAGAACATCAATACGATCATGAAATTCCCCTTTCCAAAAAATGCAGCTCGAAGCCGACGGCTTCTACAAACTCATCAACACCTGGGCGGAGATGCAGCTGGTGGTCACCGAAGAGTCGGCGACAATCATCGGGTTTGGGTATACTTATGAGATTGCCGGCGCCTTCACTATGCTGGCCTTCGACTGGGAAGCCAGCATCCCCATCGCCAAAGCAGGGCTGAACATCCCGGAGGGCTCCTACGGCCTCAGCCGGATGGACGACAAGGTCCACGCCTGCACCAGTGAAAAAGCCTACTTCCTCCCAGGCCGCCCGGTGGAGGTGGTGTCGGTGCCGGAGGAGTGATTTTTGAGCGCATGCCTGGAATACCGGAGGTAATGCGTGATTGATTCCACTATGCTTCCCTTGCAGGTTACCAAAGACATGGTTAAATTTGGGAATCTGCGGGCGAAATACCAGTTTTTGAAAGGAATGGATCCGCTGCAGACTGGACTATCGATCAAGGATAACTGTTCTGAATATTAATTCATCTGTAAGCCGGAAACAGCGCGCGCGCTCAACGGCCGAAAAAAGCAGAGGCATTATGAATACTGCGACAAACACGGCAGCACGGACAGCTGCGATCATCGGCGCCGGCCCGGCCGGGCTGGTAGCGGCACGCTGGCTGCGAGAGGCGGGCTTCCGCCCGACGCTCATCGAAGAGGACATCGACGTCGGGGGGCAATGGCGGGTCGGCGGGCCGCAAAGCAGCGTCTGGCCGGGGATGCGCACCAACACCAGTCGCGTAATGACTGCATTCTCCGACCTGCCGCACCCGCCCGGCACTCCCCCTTACCCCATGGCCGAACAAATCGGCGCCTACCTCCGCCGCTACGCCGAACACATGGGAGTACTCGCGGACGCCCGGTTTCGCACCCGCGTAGATGAGGTCGACCCTGACCCCGCCGGGAACGGTTGGGCCGTGCGCGCCACACACGCTGACGGCCGTACCTGGGAAGAACGCTTCGACCATGTGGTCGGCGCCACCGGCCGGTACCGCGTGCCGACGATACCGCAGGTCGCTGGGCTGTCCAGCTTCACAGGCAGCGGCGGCGCTACCCATGCCGCCGCCTACCGCGGCGCCGACCCGTATCGCGGGCAGCGCGT
>JAGQXQ010000371.1:2818-3211 GCA_020436535.1 Phaeodactylibacter sp. | reverse complement strand
GCGGCCGCGGCCAATACCGTGGTTGTTGACCAGATGGTCGACGACTGACTTAGCACGCTGGTAAGACAGTACGTTGTTACTCGGCACCTCACCGGTGGCATCGGTATATCCTGCGACTACCAGGCGAACGTTCGGATTTCCTTTCAACATGCGGGCAATGCTGGCCAGCGTTCCGTAGTCAGAATATTTGACGTTGTTGCTGCTGGTACCGAAGTGGATCATAGGCAGGAACCATTCCGTTACGCCGCCGCCACTTGCACTATTTTCATCGCGCAGTTGGTAATTCTGTAATTCTTCAGCGATGATCTCGCGAACTCTGGTTTCAGAGACGCCACCGCCGGGGCCACCGCCGATAGGATTAACGACCACTCCTTCACCATCGACCCGCTCACC
>JAGQXQ010000371.1:0-2711 GCA_020436535.1 Phaeodactylibacter sp. | reverse complement strand
TTAGGCTCCTGGTCAATGGCGTCGATCACACCATCCGCATCGGTATCTTCTAAGGTCAGTTGCGACTGGTCCTTAATTTGGGCAAGGTCGTTCATGACAGATTCCAGTGGGTTGACCCAGTAGAGGGGTTCGGATTGGGTTGTCGGGTTGCCGATGTTGACATTTACCCGAACAGATGTAAAGTTGATCACATCTCTAAAGAGAGAATTGCGGGTAGAGTTAGCACTCAGGTTAAAACCATCGACCAGGTCAGATTGATTGCCGAAACCGATGTGAGCCTGGTGTTCAACTCCAATATTGATGCGGGGGCTGAGGCGGAAGGAGATGCCGGCGCCACCGGCAAAGTGAGGCATCGTTTGGGACGTACCTTTTCCGAAAGGACGTTTATCGTCTTCCCGTTTGTCCGCTTTGAACTGCGTAGCGCCAAGCCCCGCCATACCATAGATGTTAAACTTTCGGACAGATTGGTTCCAACGCATGGAATTGGCTGAAATAACACCGAAGGCAGTACCGGATAAGAGAGACGTCTCAAATTCGGCGTAACTACCGATGGTGTTCCGCTGGCCAGACGCCATACCGTAAAAACCATCGAACCGCAGGGAGAAAAGGTAATCCAGGGATTTACGGACGTGAAAGCTGGCGCCAAATCCAGGCTTTTGGGTAATATCTCCGGATATAAAAACATAGCCGCCACCGACTCCAACTTCGAACATATCTTTGGGTGTCGGATATCCGCTATCTTGTGCTTTTTGGGCCAGAAGGCTACCCATTGCCCCAAAGAGGAGGGCTACTGTCAGCAGAAGGGTACTTCGCTTAATCATAGTCATAGGGATTAATTGTTAATAATTTAGTTGTGGTAATAAGGGAGGTTTGGCGGAACCATACCGCCAAACCTCCCCGATTCTCTGTTGCCATTGAGACAACCTAGTTATATTGAGGTTTCCAACCTGGCCGCCACAACTATTATTAAACAGTTGTGCAAACGGCAAACCAGGCGGTCATTTACATGTTACTCAAATCGGTATAGATAGCGGCCTTCCGGCTGTGCCAATTAATAATAAGAGGCAACTATAGTATGATTATACTACACATTACTAAAATGTGTTTCAAATTTACCGCTTATTTTTTCGCAGAACAAGAAAATCGGCGCTAAGCATACCCTTCAGCTGAAAAAAAGCGGATATCCAGGCTTGTTTTTCAAGATATTATGCTTTTTTATAAGCTTTAATATCCTATATCTTCCTTTTTGACGGTAAACAGGGCCGCCGGCCACTGATCTGCTATTCATTTTCCGGGGGAATTATTCAGCAATTGGCTGTTGGTTATTGGCGCCCGATGCCCATTAATCGGGATATAAGCATAAGTTGCCGGTTCTTTGCTTATGAAGCTAACCTTAAGGACAGGTATTTGCTAACCGCTAAAAGTTCACCCAAAGTATAAATGTGGCCGGCCTATTCCAGGCCTGCTGCCAGGCAACTGTATAGCCTCCTGAAGCACTCGGCCGCAATATCGAAACACCATAAAACCGAAAGGCCAATATAGTTACCGGAATTATTTATATAGAGTAAGGTGATAATGAAACCTTGTCGTCATGAATTCTCGCCTTATCCTTTCAGGCGCGCCACCTGGACGTATACGAACGCCATCACGGCCGCCGCCGCCATCAGGTAGAAGGCAAATGGGAAATTGGCCGCATCATTATCATAAGCCCAGGCGGAGGCCAGGGCGCCCAATCCAATACCTATTTCCAAAGCGATAAAGGCGGTAGCCAGGGCCCGCCCCCGGTGCTCATCGGGGCTGCGGTCTATGACCCAGGCGAAAGCGGCCGGGCCGACAATACCGGTAGAAAAACCCAGGAAGCCTGAAGCGGCCAACAGCATAGCCGGCGTATTGGCATTGCCCATCAGCGCCAGAGAAACCGCCGAGAGGAGGAGCGCCACCTTCAGCACAGGCACCCGCCCGTAACGGTCAGAGACGCGCCCGGCCACCAATCTCGATAAAACAGACAGCGCCGTAAAACTCGTAAAGAAAAGGCCTTTATTGGCCATCCCCAGATGGCCGCATTGATCGGGCACAATGGTCAATAAAGCGCCAAAGCTGAAATAGGAAAGGGCAATGACGGCCGCCGGGGCCAGGGCCATCGGCTCAATGACATCCCCTTTCGATACCTTCAGGGCATGAACGCCAAATTTTTGCCGGCCTTCCAGCGTTTCCTTCAACCCCAATAGAATGACGATCGAAAGGAGCGCCAGGCCCGAGGAGGCAAAGAACATCACATTCAGGGAAAAGGCGCCGGCCAGCCAGCTGCCCACCGGAGGAAAGATCGAGGCACCCATGTTCATGCTCACTCCCAGTATGCCCATTGCCTCTCCCCGCCGGTACACCGGTGCGATATCCGCCACATAGGCGGAGGAGGCCGTCGGCTTAAATCCGGTGGAAAATCCGTGAAACAACCGCAGTAACAAAAAGCCGGCAACGGAGGTAAGCAACGGGTATAACAGGCTGCAACACACACATACCAGCGTGCCGAAGATCATCACCGGCACCCGGCCCACTGTATCGGTCAGTTTGCCGCTGAATGGGCGCGACAGGCCCGCCGTCAGGGTGAAGAGCGCAATAATGAGCCCTTTATAGTCTCCCCCTCCCAGGGAAGTCAGGTAAGCGGGCAATTCCGGAATGATCATATTGAAACTGCCGGCGAAGAGCACATG
>JAGQXQ010000370.1:16673-27459 GCA_020436535.1 Phaeodactylibacter sp. | reverse complement strand
CCAATGGCCAACAGCTAAGCGCCAATTGCTGAATAGTTACGTCTGTTTTATTATTCAGAAACAAGCTACTTCTCATGTCTAACATCAAAATCCCTATCCTGCCCGGCCTCCGCCAGAAATGCCCACAGCTACAACTCGGCTACCTGAGCGCGGAGGTAAAAGTAGCGCCGAGCAGCCCCGCGTTACTGCAAGAAATTGAAGAAACCTGTAGCCGGATCATCAGCTCACTGGAAGTAGATGACATCAGCAGCTTGCCCCGTATCCGTTCTACCCGCGATGCATATAAAGCAACGGGGAAGAAACCGGGCCGGTACCGCCCCAGCGCAGAGGCGTTGCTGCGAAGAGTAGTGAGTGGCAAAGGGCTATACCATATTAATAATGTAGTGGATGTGATCAACCTGTGTTCCATCACTACCCACTACTCGATCGGCGGTTACGATGCGGATCAAATCGAGGGATCGGCAACTATGGGCGTAGGCCGGGAAAAAGAGCCTTATGAAGCCATCGCCCGGGGCCCGCTTAATATTGCCGGACTGCCCGTGCTCAGGGATGAACGGGGCGCATTCGGCAGCCCCACCAGCGACTCAACCCGCACCATGGCCCGGAACGAGACCAATCGCATCCTGCTGTTGTTTTTTAACTTCGGAGGACATGAGGGGCTACATACAGTGCTGGAAGAGGCAGCCGGCCTTATTGGAAAACACTGCCAGGGGCAAAAAATTGATATTTCGCCATGAAGGCCCCTACTCCGGATCAGACAACTCGTGGCAATCCTTTGCGAAGGGTGACTTCCGCTTCAAACCATCTTTTATTTGCCCGGGCCCCGCCTCTAAGTACTTTCTAATGGAAAACAGCCGGTATTTATACTAATTTTTAGCGCCGCCTCTTGATTCTTACCCGCTTTTTTCCCTACCTTTGGTTACATTTTTTTGATTTATGCTTTTTTCTTTTTTATTCTCAATAATATGTACGAAGCAAAGTAGTGAGATCGTCTAGCCCTTGTTACTGAACAAGGCGTCCCCTCCATCCGAGTTTAGCCAGCCATTTTTTGGGATCTTCCCCTACAGAAAGCCCGTTAAAAATTCTGACTACGCTTAGGATGCTGCCGCTACGGTGAGCACCCCCTGGCTCTGTTCATCAGTGGAAGGCATTCAAATTCGGCATTTTTATTTTTTCATCTTTTTCACTTATTAATTTTTTTGTAATGAACATTTTTGTTGCTAGGCTCAACTTTGACACCGACAGCGACACGCTTCGGGAAGTTTTTGAATCTTTTGGGGAAGTGGACACCGCAAAAGTTATTTCCGACCACTTCACCGGAAAATCCCGGGGGTTCGGCTTTGTCGAAATGCCCAACGACGATGAGGCCTATGCCGCCATCGAACAACTAAATGACACCGACCTGGATGGCAACACCATCGTAGTTAAAAAAGCCGAACCTCGCGGTGGCAACCGTCGCCAGGGTGGCGGCAACTTCAACCGCCGCGAAAGCTTCGGTGGAAATGGAGGCGGAGGCCGCGATAACTACAGCCGCCGCGACAGCTACGGTAGTGGTGGTGGCCGCGACAACTACAACCGCCGCGACAGCTACAGTGGTGGTGGTGGCCGTGATAACTACAACCGCCGCGACGACCGGGACAACTACAACCGCCGCGATCGCAACAGCGATGGCAACTACAATTCGGACCGTTACTAGACAACCCTCCTGGTTAAGATAGACGAATAGACAAGGGGCGACGGATTCTTTTTCGTCGCTCCTTTCTTTTTCTATGGGTAATGCTTAATTTTGACCTTTCCTCAGATAGGTTTGTTGATTGAGTAGTGGTCTTAAACAGAGTTGATGCGTTGGGGCAGCATGGTGGGAAAAATAAGTTATTTTCGACCACACGAAGGCTTTTTGAGGGAGCATAGCCCAGTTACGCGACCGAAAAAAGGCACAGTGTGGGAAGAAAAGAACTATTTTTAACCCATGATTGACCCCAACGCATCAACTCTAACAACCTATCAACCTCCTTCCTGTTACCAAACTGCCATTCCAAACCATTAAAATCGAACAGTGATGTATCGGAATTTACTCCTATTCTTATTTGCCATACTTTCTGCTATCCGCCTGCAGGCGCAGGTGGTTTACAGTGATCCGGCTGCTCCCAACCCTGATGAAGAAGTGACGATCTTCTTTGACGCCACTCAGGGAAACGGGGGGCTCCAAAACTGCAACTGCGACGTTTACCTCCATACCGGAGTGATCACCAATTTGAGCAATGGTAGTTCAGACTGGCGTTACGTTCCCACCAACTGGGGCGAGGCAAACCCCAACTGGCGTATGACCCCGGTATCCGGGCAGAACAACCTTTATAGTTTTACGTTCTCTCCATCTATACGGAGTTTTTTCAATGTCCCAACTACCGAAAACATACAGCAGCTGGCCTTCGTTTTCCGAAATGCAGACGGCAGCCAATCTGGCCGCGCACAGGGAGGCAGTGATATCTTCCTGGATGTATACGACGGAGGCGTCCTGTTGCAAAGCCCCACTTCCAGCCTGGTGATCGTCCAATCTGGAGAGGCCATTCCAATAATGGCAACCGCCACCCAGTCTGTCACCTATTCTGTATTTGATAACGGCAACCTGCTAACCGAGCAAACCGGCTCCATCCTGAATTACAACCTGATTGCCGGTGATATGGGCAATCACCTGGTAGAGATCGTCGTTGACAACGGCAGCGAACAACAGACCCTGTCGTTTACGTATATCGTCGCCCTGGATATAGCCCCTTCCGACCCGCCGACAGGGCTTGAAACGGGCATTACTTTCGCGAATGGAAGCCTGAAACTTTTGTTCTACGCTCCCAATAAAGAAAACGTTTTTGTATTAGGCGACTTCAATGATTATCAGGTGAATGTCGATTTTCAGATGACGCCCACCGACGATGGAAACTGGTGGATCGAGATCGACGGCCTGCCCGAAAACGGTCCGGTTACCTTCCAGTATCTGGTGGATGGAAACATTCGCGTTGCCGACCCTTACAGCACTCTTATCCTGGACCCCGGCAACGACCCTTTCATTCCCGATGTGACCTACCCCAACCTGCCGGAATACCCCGACGGCGCCCAGGGTGTTGTCACACTTATTGACCCGGCAGTTGCGGAATACAACTGGCAGGTGAACAACTTCAGCCGTCCGCCTAAAGAAGAATTGGTGGTCTATGAGTTATTACTCCGGGATTTCCTGGCACGCCACGACTACACCGCGCTCATCGACACGCTGAACTACCTGAGGACGTTGGGCGTCAACGCCATCGAACTGATGCCGGTCAACGAATTTGCCGGCAACCTGAGTTGGGGGTATAACCCCACTTTCCACATGGCGCTGGACAAGTATTACGGCCCGATCAAGGAATTTAAACGCTTCGTCGACGCCTGCCACGCCCGCGGCATGGCCGTCATCCTCGATGTCGTTTACAACCACATCGACCTGCCCAGCCCATTAGGCGCGTTGTACTGGGATTCGGCCAACAGCCGGCCGGCGCCCGATAACCCCTGGCTGAACCAGCAGGCCACTCATGCCTTCAGCGTTTTCCTCGACATCAACCACGAAAGCCCGGCGACCCGGGCTTATCTCGATAAGGTTATCCCTTACTGGCTGTCCGAATTCCGGGTGGACGGTTACCGCTTTGACCTGTCGAAAGGCCTCACCCAAAATGCAAACGGCCCCTTCGACGCCGGCGCCTATGACGCCAGCCGCATCGCCATCATCAAGCACTACGCTGACGTCATGTGGCAAACCACACCAGGTTCCTATACGATCCTGGAGCATTTCGCCGACTGGGCCGAGGAAAAGGAACTCACCGGCTATGGTGAAGGGATGATGGTTTGGAACAATCAGAACCACCCCTCCCGGGATGCAGTCAGAGCCGGCGGCGGCGGCCTCAACGGCCTTTCCTATAAAACTCGTGGATGGGATACGCCTTACGCCCTGGTATCCTACATGGAAAGCCACGATGAAGAACGCCTGATGTACGAAGCGCTCACCTATGGCAGCTCCAGTGGGAATTACAATGTGCGCGATTTCGAAACGGCCTTGTCTCGGGTAGAAGCCCTAAGCACCATCTTTTACTCCGTGCCCGGCCCTAAAATGCTCTGGCAGTTCGGAGAATTGGGCTATGACTATTCGATCAACTACTGTGAAGACGGCACGATCAGCAACGATTGCCGCGTCGGCAATAAGCCCATTCGCTGGGATTATTTCGAAATTGAGGCTCGCCTTCATCTGTACAATGTGACGCGGCAGCTCATCGCCATGCGCAAAGCCTACGACGCCTTCCAAAGCACCAACTTCGAAACAGACCTTGGCTCTGCGATCAAAAAGGTAAAACTATTTGGCTCCGACATCACGGTTGTCGCCGTGGCCAATACGGGTATCACCGCCGGCAACGCATCGTCGGTTTTCCCTTCCGCCGGCACCTGGTACGAGTTCTTCAGCCGGGAGAGCATCAATGTTCTTACGCCCAACCAACTGCTGCCGTTGCAGGCAGGCGAGTACCGTATGTACACCGACGAGCCGGTCGACTATACCGTCGGTACCGATGAGCCGTTGCCCGCCGGCGCGCTGGGCCTTCGCCTGTCCCCCAATCCATCTGATGGACAGCTGATGCTGAGCTACGAGCTGCCTCGCTCTTCCGGGGTGACAGTGCAGGTGTTCAACTTAAACGGCCAGCAGGTTTATTTCCAAAAGGTTGGCCAGCAAGGACAAGGTTGGCACGGCCTGGAAATCAATACTCAACTGCCGGCCGGCGCCTACACGATCCAATTGACGGCTGAGAACCGTTCAGAAGCAAAGGTTTTCGTCGTTCGGTAATGATGTTGATAGTTGTTCGTTGATGTTTATCCCTGTTGGGAAATAACTATCGACGAACAACTATCAACATTCAACAGAGAACACCTCCCCCACCCCGTCGATAAAATTGGGCCGTTTATAGATTAGGCTTCTCCTGCCGGCAGGAATTCGACATCTTTGTCCTTTCGTCAATCATCATCTTTTTTCAGTCTGGTTTTCACTGCTTCTCTTTTGCCGGGGGAAGCCCTTAATTATCTATTTCGAAAACTAGACGTTATGACAAAATTCACATCACTGCGGGTACAGCGTATGTCGGACCAGCTTCGCCATCAGGAGCTGAACTTCGATAATGTGGTCATCCATTCCCGTTTCACGCATTTTGAGAAAAGGGTAAAGGATTCCGGCCTGTCTATCAAGCTTGGCCATATCGGCGAGGAGCACTACTTCATAGACGATCAGAAATACACCATCCGGCCCGGCCGCTTCCTGGTAATCAACCGCCACCGGTCCTTCGACTGTTATCTGAGGTCGGAAACACCGGTGGAGGCCTTGTGTTTCTACCTTAGTGAGCCAATCATTCGGGAAACCGCCGCCCAACTGAACAGGAAGCCGGAAGCCATCCTGGACGACCCTTTCCTTGTTGTTGAGGAAACTCCTGATTTTCTGGAAAAGATTTACCACGTTCGCGAAAATGAACTGGGCGAGTTCCTGGCGGCCATCAAGCCTGTGCTGGTCAGCGGGCAGCCTATGGATTTTGAGTCCTTGTATTTTACCCTGGCGGAAAAGTTGCTCCGCAGCCAGCAACATATAGAACGGCAATTGCAGGGCATAACCGCCAAACGGCGCTCTACCCGCGAAGAACTGTACCGCCGCCTTTGTATTGCCCGGCAATACATCCTGGAGAATTTCCATAAAGATATCCAACTCGATGCCTTGTCAAGGGAGGCAGCTTTATCCAAATACCACCTGCTCCGTACATACAAGGAGGCCTTTGGCACTACCCCTTACCGCCAAGTATTGGATCTGAGGCTAGAAGCGTCTAAAGCGTTGCTTGCCGGAGGCTATACGTTGGAGGAAATCGCCTACCGCCTTGGCTTTTCCGACCGCCGGTCGTTTACCAAATCGTTTAAGAAAGCGTTTGGAGTGGCGCCGTCGGTATTGAGGGAGGCGATGGGGAAGTAGAGGGCAGGTTGGATTGCTTTCCCTTCGACAGGCTCAGGGTAAATTCGACAGGCTCAGGGTGAAAGGGTTAAATTGTTATGCTAAATGTGTCCCCCTGCTTAGGCCTTGGGTTTGTTGAGGACGCGGCTTAGAATATTAAAAATGGAATCTTAACTAAGCCGGCCACTATGTAGTTCACACTGGCTAAAAAAACATTTTAAGCTGCGCGTACTATCGCATAATATTGTTGCCACCCAGTAGGTTTATTGACTATGAAATTACTGCTCGCATTCCTTTTCGCTATTTGTCAGCTCTATCTTATGGCACAGGGCGCCATCATTCCCCGCGACAGCCTGTTCCAGGAAAAAGACCCGTACGCCATCACCCTGTCGCCGGATGGACAGCGGGTTTACTACCAGCGGCGCAGCGTGCAGGAAGGCCGCCTTTTTTACATCGAAACCCAACGTCCCACCCGGGAACAAAGCCTATCCATGGGAGGAGCCTTGTTGAACTGGAAACTCACTCCGGAGGGTAGTATCCTGGCAGTAGTTCAAAGTACCGGCAAGCAGTTGATAATATTCGGCCCGGACGGACGGAAAAAGCGTGAAATACCGTTGTTCCCCTTTCAGCAATTGCGCATCGAAGCGGTAAGCCCCCTGCGCCCGGATGAGGGCGTGGTTTCCATCGTAGGAGAAAAGGACAGCCTCAATGGTATTTACCGAATTCACCTGAAAACGGGGAAATACCAAAAGATAAGCTCTCCGCTGGACTTCCAGCAGATCTACTTCGACCAGCAACTTCGCCTGCGCGCCGGGCGGCTGCTCAATGACATCAATGGCTACTCGATATACACCTATGACGGCGCCACCTGGAAGGAACAACTACGTTACCCTTTCGATGAAACCCAGTTCATCGGCGGCTTTCAGAACGTGGTGAGCGTCAGTGCCGATGGGCAGACTGTTTACGCGACTGATAACACAATGCGGGATAAAACAGCGCTGGTGGCCATTGATGTTTCAACCGGAGCCACCAGGCTACTTGTCTCCGACGGCAAGGCGGATATATTACCCTTTGGGTTCATGATTGCCCCCGACGGCCGGCCGCAGATGGTGCTCAGCGTCTTTGCCGCTGCCCGCCGCCACTTCCTGGATGCCACTGCTGAGGCCGATTTTGACTATGCCAACCGCCTGCTTCAGGGCAATGCCAGCTTTGCCGACGCCAGCGCCGACGGCCGCAACTGGCTATTGCGGAAGCTGGATGGCGGCCCCATCACCTATTACCTCTTCAACCGGAATAGCCGTCAACTCACCCGCCTGTTCAACGATTACCCGGCCCTTGACGGGTACCAATTAGCCAGCCGGCATGCTTTCAGTGTGATGGCCCGTGACGGCTATGAGTTGCCGGTCCATGTTTACCTGCCTCCCGGCGCCGATACTAATAACGATGGGATTCCGGAGCAACCGCTGCCCACCATACTCTACATGCACGGCGGCCCCTGGGCAGGTGTCGTACACTGGAATCAGTGGTTTCACACCCGCAACTTTCAGCTGTTGGCCAACCGTGGTTATGCAGTAATCAATACCGAATTTCGCGGCAGCACCGGCCTGGGTAAGCACTTCACTGACCTGGGAGACCGGCAATGGGGCGATGCCATGCATCACGACAAGGTTGACATTACTCACTGGGCCATCCGCCAGGGTATCGCCCGGGAAGGGCAGATCGGTATGTGGGGCTGGTCCTACGGCGGGTATGCTACGGCTGCCGCGTTGGCCTTTGCGCCAGAGCTCTACGCCTGCGGCATCTCCATGTACGGCCCGGCCGACCTGGACGCCTTTTCGCGTATCCCCTTTACGGATAACAACCTGTGGCGAAATCGCGTAGGCAATCCCAATACGGCTGACGGCGCCCGCCTCCTGCAGCAGCACTCCCCTATCAATTATGTCCAGGATTTTCAAAGCCCCATACTGCTGACCACCGGCAGTAAGGACGGCCGTGTGCCAAAGAAACAGGTCGACGATTTTGCCGATGCATTAAATAAAGCCGGTAAGGAAGTCATCTACTTTTACTATCCCGAGGAAGTGCACGACTACCGAAATGCCGGTAGTTGGATTTCCTTCTGGGCCATCGCTGAACAGTTCCTCTCCCAAAACCTGGGGGGCCGCTACCAGCCCGTGGATCGCGACCTGGATAAGGGCGATTACAAATTGGTTTTCGGGAGAAAGTTTCTCGGGCAACTGGAGTGATCAATCGGAAGTCGGAAGGGGGAAGGGGGAAGGGGGAAATCCAGCCAAAGGGACGAAAGGCCTTGGCGACAGGACTCATAACAGCTAAACATATAACCCGAAGCATGCAATATCTTTCCATTCATTTCTATGTACCCATCCTCGCCCTGGCCTTGCTTAGCTGCCGGCCGGCGCCCTCTCAATCCGTTTTGCAGCTCTCTGATGGCCACCAGGTGGTTTTTCTGGACAGCCTGCAGGCTGCCCGCGCCATCGTGAAAGATGAAGTTGAAGGCTTCTTCGACCAGATCACCCCCCTGGACATGTCCATTCAGATGGGGAAGCCACTGCCTGACACTTTCCACCGGGAAGCGTTGCTGGCCGACTATCGCGCCTTTCTGCGAAGCGATGTGGAAAGTTTTAGTGAGGAAGGCCAAAAGCTGTTGCGGGAGGCTTTCCGGCAGGCTTTTGAGTTGACGGAAAAACTCCACCCCGGCCTTTTCCCGACTGGCATCCGCCTCATCAAAACCAAGGGGCTACACTACGGCCCTTCTGTTTATTATACCCGGGAGGATTGCATCATCATCCCCGAAAATGAACTTCGGGAAGGCAACCGGAGCGGGCTCCTGGAGGTTATGCTCCACGAGGTATTCCACATCTATTCGCGTTATCATCCCGAAGAAAAGAAAGCGCTGTACCGCCTCATCGGCTTCGAACCCATAACCAAACCTCTTTCATTTCCCGATAGTCTTGCCGGACGCCTGCTACTCAATCCCGATGGCATAGACGTCAGCTACGCCGTCACTTTGAAACTGCCGGAAGACAGCCAGTCCGTCCGGGCCATCCCGTTGATCGTCTCCTCACAGCCCAATTACAGCCCTGCCCTACCCCAGTTTTTTGCCTACCTGGATTTCCAGCTCTATCCTATACAAGAGGAAGCGGGAAGCTACCGGGTAGTTACGCAAGGTGGCTATCGCAGCCCTCTGCCCTCTCCCGGCAAAATTGCCAACTTCTTCGAACAGATCGGCGACAATACCAATTATATCATCCATCCGGATGAGGTGCTGGCGGATAACTTTGTATTCCTCGTACTGGCACAGGCCGGAGAGGCGGACTTTGCCCTTTCCAATTATTCGGAGCGGGGACAGGAGGTGCTGAGGGGAATAGAGCAGGTGTTGAAGGGAGAGTAGTTGCTTATGTACATTGTGGTTTAAAGACCAAAACAATTTTCACCAAATTGTTTCATTGACTTGTTTTAAACAACATTTTGTTTTAAATTTGTTGAAACCTACTCTCAGCAAGTTAAATTAAAACAAAATGATCGGTTATGAGCACCTCTACCGATAAAGTAAAAGGATACCTGCAACGCAACTGGTTGAAACTGGGGCTTGCCCTTATTCTCCTGTTCATCTTTATGAAAAAGGATCTGAGCTTTCGGATCAACCTCAACAGCCCGGTGCGAATGCAACAGGCGCCACCCCAACCTTCCGCCCCTGCCCGGCAGCAACAAAAGGCGCCTCCTCCGGAGCGGTACACTGAGAACACCCCGCAGCAAACTGCCGCTACGGAACTGCCTGCCACCGAGCGGTTCGACTTCAGCAGCCCGCCCGGCAGCCGTCGCGGCCTACTCGCCGTCGACCGGCTGGAGCAGGTGGATGACGAAAAGATCAGGGCTTATATCCAACGCTTCGACCGGGTGGCTGTCAGCGAGCAAAAGAAGTTTGGCATTCCGGCCTCCATCACCATAGGCAATGCACTGCTTCATAGCCTTGCCGGCACATCCGATTTGGCGGATGCCGGCGCCAATAACCATTTTGCGCTGCGTTGCAGCCCCAACTGGCAAGGCGCTCAACGCACCTACGAAGCCCAGTGTTACCGAGTGTACGAAAATGCCTGGACCAGCTTCCGGGACCATAGTTTTTTCATCACCACCGGCTCGTTCGCCCCTCTGCGCCAGCTTTCAGATACGGATTACAAGGGATGGGCAGAGGCGTTGGAAAAGAGGAACTTCTCCCAGGAAAAGAACCTGGCCCGGCAGCTCGTCAGAGTAATCGAAATGTATGGGTTGCAGGAGTTGGACCGCAGGTAGGAATGGATTGTGGAATGGCTGAATGGTTGAGGGTTGAGGGCACTTTGCCTTAGTCGGCAGTAGGCCGGCTATCACACTGCGCCCTCATGGCTGGATGGTTGCGGTGCGATTCCCATTTGTACCCATTAGCGGGTTTAGGGCTATTCCTGAACTAATCTGGGTTTAGAACAGCCGCTGCCCGGCAGGGCCTGGGCCTTTACGGGACTCATGGGGGTTGAGAGCCGCCTGTAAGAGGCCCTCTAACGGCAAGCTAAACCTTTCTAACCCCCCAATAAGGCCCCAAATAAGCCTCTACGCCCCCCGCTAGGCATCAATAGGCTCCTAAACTAAGGAGGGGATACAGACTAGGATCGCACCCCTGGATGGTTATATTGCTGAATGGTTATATTGCTGGATGAATGAACAAGACCTGGTTAGCAACCAACAATTTAGACCCTTCTCCCTCAACAATTTAGCAATCTAGGAGCCTGTCGGAGAAGCACT
>JAGQXQ010000370.1:0-16551 GCA_020436535.1 Phaeodactylibacter sp. | reverse complement strand
ACACTTCTCCGACAGGCTCCTAGCAATCCAACTACTCCGTCTCCACCCCTTCCAGTTGGTGTTTGTAATAATCCACGCAAGCGCCATAGACCCATCCCTGCCGGCCCTTTAGGGTTTTGACTTTCACCCAGCGCTCATTGGCGACGAGGTTTTCACCGAGTTTGATCTCCTGAGTAGAGTCCGATACTTCGCCCAGGAATTCTACTTCGTCGTACAACTTGAGGCGGTCGACAATTCGGTTGTTGAGCCCGGGGCCTGTGCGCATATTTACACCATCGACGATGATATACAGGACGGGCACCCTTACTTTTTCCACGTTCGGCTCCGGATTGATGGGCTGTATGCTGGTGTCGAGAGGCGCAATATCGGTTGTGAACCGCTCCATCGAATCGGCCCTGGCTTGTTCGGCCACATCAAAGGCCTCTTTTTGGCGGTAGCTCCGTTGGGTATTGTTGCATTTGGACACCGCCCACATCAGGAAGCCAATGAAGAAAATGCCGATAACGAGAATTTCTACTTTGGGTAAAAGGCCAGGTTGCTTACTCATAAACATTTTGTTTTGGGGATACTGTTTTTTATGCAAAAATCTCCGTAAATTGTTAGCTCTACGATTGGATTTATGTCGACAGTCACAGGCGCTCTTTTCAGGCTCCTTTTTAAGTAACGCTTTTCTTTTTTCTCACAGTAACGTAAAGGTAGAAAATCCTTCAGAAACAAGAGGGCTGCGCTCGCTTGTTTGGTAGCCGCGTTGATCCTATTGCGAACGCCAAATAGAGAATGCCCTCCTGTAGCAGACATTGACAAAAGATCTAAACCCAATGGAGGAATTATTGTACAAGGTGGCCATCACATTGATCCCCAATGTGGGGCCGGTGACCACCCGCAACCTGGTCAGCTACTGTGGCGGGGTGAAAGCGGTATTCGAAGCCCGAAAACGGGAACTGCTCAATGTACCGGGAGTTGGCAGGTTGATTGCCGACAATATCGTGAACCACGATGTACTGGGCCGGGCCGAGGAAGAATTGAACTTCCTTGAAAGCCATGGCATTCAAGCCCTCTTCTATCTCGATGACGGCTACCCCACCCGGCTGCGACACTATGCCGACAGCCCTGCCATGCTCTACTACACTGGCCAGGCCAATCTGAATGCCGAACGGATCGTAGCCATTGTTGGCACCCGAAAACCTTCCGTTCACGGCATACACACCTGTGAGGAGCTGGTAGAGGGGCTCAAGGCCTACGGCGCCACCATCATCAGTGGGCTGGCCTACGGCATCGACATTACTGCCCATCGCAAGTGCCTGAGCCTCGAAATACCGACTGTAGGCGTGCTGGGCCACGGCCTGCAGCGGATCTATCCGCCACAACACCGGGCCGTGGCCCGGGCAATGGCCCACCAGGCCGGGGGGCTGCTTTCGGAATACCCTAGTTATACCCTGCCCGACCGGGAGCATTTCCCCATGCGCAACCGCATCATCGCCGGCATGTGCGACGCCCTTATCGTAGTGGAAACCAAAAGGAAGGGCGGTTCAATGATCAGTGCTCACATGGCCAATGATTACAATAAAGACGTCTTTGCCGTCCCCGGGCGTATCAAGGACAATTGCTCTGAAGGTTGCAACCACCTGATCAAAACCCACAAGGCGGCCCTGATCGAAAGTGCCGTTGATATTGGTTATGTTATGCGCTGGGATGAACCTGGCAACCCCAAGGCTATCCAAAAGCAACTTTTCGTCGAATTGACCGATGCCGAAAAAATAGTTGTAGATTTACTCAACCAGTACGAGGCTATTGGTATTGATCAATTGATGGGAACGATGCAAGTCGCCAATAGCGAGATCGCCAGCCTGTTGCTGGAGCTGGAGTTTAAAGGCGTCATAAGGGCATTGCCGGGAAAGCAGTATGTATTGGCTTAGTACTCTGGTAAATAAATACCTTATGATTCCTTCCCATTGACTGACAACTACTTGAACACTAAATAAACATGGCCATTCATTCCCTCTTTTTGACGCTCTTTCTGAGTTTTATTTCACCCAATAAAGCCGCTGATGCCCCACGGGCAGCAACGAAAATGCCGGCCACTCAACCAAAAAACATCATCCTGATGATCGGGGACGGCATGGGCATCTCACAGATCAGCGCCGGAATGTATGTCAATGGCAATAAAACCAATCTGGAAAAATTTCCAGTCGTCGGCCTGCAAAAAACGTACGGCGCCAACAGCTTGATCACTGATTCAGCGGCGGCCGCTACTGCTCTTGCCTGTGGGGTCAAATCCTACAATGGCGCCATCGGGGTCAATGCAGACACCCTGCCGGTAATGAGTATACTCGAAGAAGCCGAAGCGCGCAATATGGCCTCTGGCCTGGTATCAACCGGCTCTATTACCAATGCTACCCCCGCGGCATTTATAGCCCATGCCACGCTCTGCAACCTGACGGAGGAGATCGCCGGCGACTTCCTGAAAACCGAGATCGACCTGTTCATTGGTGGAGGAGAAAATGCCTTTAACCGGCGGAAAAGTGATAACCGGAACCTCCTGCACGAGCTGGAGCAGAAAGGATACTTCGTATCTGATTACAACCAACAGCCCCTCTCCGAAATCGTCCCTATGGCCCAACAAAACTTCGCTTATTTCACAGCGGCAGAAGAGCCCTTGCCAGCCTCCCAAGGGAGAGATTATCTGCCACAAGCGAGCAATATGGCTACTTACTTTCTGGATAAACGCGGCGGCAAGAACGGATTCTTCCTCATGATCGAAGGAGCGCAGATCGACTGGGCGAGCCATGAACACAATTCCGACTACATCGTTTCCGAAATGACCGACTTCGACAAAGCCATCGGAGAGGTGATGAAATTCGCCGAACGGGATGGCCACACGCTGGTCATCGTCACGGGTGATCTTGAAACCGGCGGCTTTGCCATCACCCCGGGTTCCCAGGCGGACTCACTCATCACCGCTTTCACTACCGACAACCACACCGCTTCTCTCCTCCCCGTCTTCGCCTATGGGCCCGGTGCAGAATTCTTCCGGGGTTTTTATGAAAATACAGCTATTAATGCGAAGATGAAGCAGGCACTAGGGTGGTAATTCAGGGGCGCCCCTACCCAGAGTTCGGGATTCAGAAATGGGGCAGGATTGCTGCCGGAAGCACTAAAGAAGGGCCAACTGAATCGAAAATGGAGGGCCCTGTGTTTTCACCTCCCCGGCAAAAACACAGGGCCCTGAACTCAATTCAATTGGAAACTGACGATAATACCTCCGGAGGTATCTGTACGCGGGAAACCCGCCGAGGTCTTGGGTACGGTGCGCCGGTAATCGAAGAACAAGCGGAGCGACAACCGGCGGTTAAGCTGGTACTCGGCTGATGGAGATAAACTCAGTGTATAGTTACCGCGGGTCGGTTCGATAATCCCCTGATCGAGCCGGTGGGCAAAGGTAACATCATCTCGTAAAGAGAAGTTGAAGTTGATGTCCAGGTCTTGTCCCTGCAAGCCACGGCCACGTGGGCCCCGGTTATTCCCCTGACTCTGATCCTGTTGAGGTTCCTTTTCCTGGCCACGCCCTCCTTTTCCCTTTTTCTTATTGCTACCGGTCAGGAACGGGATATCCACGTTGCGCAAGAGGTACCCAAAGCCCAATACGATCTCCTTGGTCTGCGTCTCATTCAGCTGATAGCTCACCGTACTCAGGGCCAACCCTCTCGACTTCTTATAATCAACATTAAACGACATGCCGTTCTTGAGCGTAGCATCGATCCCGATCAAAGGCGAGAAGGACTCCTGAATGGTCACATCGGAAATTTCCAGCCTCGGATAAAAATTGAAACTGGTCGTGTCGATCGGATCCGTATCCCGGGTTGCCAGGTAAGGCAGGCTCGAACGGAAGTTACTCACCGCCAGCGTGGTCCGGTATCCATGGGTCATCGAGAAGTTCTGGAAGATATCCTTGAACAAAGGCACCTTTGACAAGCCGTTGTAAGTGAGGCGCCAGTTCACTTTCGGCATGATGTCAAAAATATTGAGATTGACGGAGCGGGCATCTTCCCCGGTATAAGCAGCTACGAAAGCCGGTATCAACACCTCCTGTTGGGTGTTGCCAAAGCCTCGGGCATAGCCCAGGTCCGCCAGGTTTTCATCCTGGTGCTCCCCGGTGCCTAAACGGTTGGAAATAATGATGCGGTTGCTTTCGAATTCTTTGAACAAGCCGATGATCTGATCACGGCTATCCTGAAACAAGGTTTGCAGGGCAAAATAGGTTACCTGCGTCTGCCCTATCTCAATCGGAACAGTGTGCACCAACTGCTTGACCCCGTCAATGATAGACGTGTCCTTGAACGTCTCGGTATAAGTTTCCGAATAGTTCTTGTTCATTTCCAGATCGATCCGGAAATCCTTGAAAGGTTCTACTGTAGCCCGAATATCGTAACTCTGTGTGTATTGCTGAATCACTTCCTGGTTTTGGAATACACTGCCCGTGATCCAGTCGGCATTCTCCCGCAACCAGTCTCCCTTAATATTATTGGGGTTGGGGTTGAAACGCTGGTCCTCCGACAGGTTGCGGATGTTGGGCTGCAACCCGGCGACAAAGCCCCACCCGGGCGAATCGAAGTCCGTCATGCCCAATAAGCCTGAACGCGGCAAATAGCCCGGAACGGAAGTCGACAACTGCTCAGAATAATTGAACCGCACCCGCCGAACGGCAAGCAAGGGCCGGACGATGACCCGCTCCACTCCACTGGGCTGGCGATCCTTTTTTTCTTTCTCTTCCTTACCATCCACCTCCTCTTTCTTATCGGTGCGGCTGCGAGGCGTTCGCCCGGTAGAAGGCCTGCCGGGCCGGGCCGTTTTTCCCCGATTGATCTTGCGCAGGTAGGGTACCTTGTCGTAGAGCTTCTCCATATTGAAGTCTACATTGCCGCTGCGGTTCTGATTGTTTTGGATCAGATTGCCCAGCGAGTCGACATTCAGCGCCGCCGCCGTCCAGTTATATCCGCCTGCATACTGGGCCTTGGCCGTCACCCAATCCCCAAAGAAAGGCAGGTAGCGAACCGGCAGGTTATAACTCACATTGACATTGTGTTGATAATTCTTCGGCCGGCCAAAGTTTTTGATATTGGTCCATATACTGTCTCGCCGTATTTCCCGGGCCCGGTCAAACCCGTATTGCTCGATAAGGGCGGTCTCGTCCGGCTCGTCGATCACCGAAGAGTTGGCGGCATTGAAGCTGAACTTCAACGACTTGGTAAAATCCCACTGCAGGTCGTAATCGCGATCCCAGGTAAAGCGTTTATTGTAGAAAGTCTTGAACCTCGGGTCAACATCCGTAAAGCGATAACGAGTGGTCTGGAACCGGCGGTTCATGACCGAGCTAAAACTAAAGGAGTTGGGCAACGGGTTGAAATTGACCTCCTTGATCAGTCGAAGCAGTTCTCCGTTGAGCTTTTTGAACGGCTCGATATATTTCGTCCGGGTGCTGTAGGTATAATCGAGCGCCCCGGTATGTTTTTGTTCCTCATCAAACTCGATGATAGGGTCCCGGTACTCCGTTTCAGTATAGGAGTAGGAGACGCTAAAGTTTGAAATATCCCAGGGCATGGGCGGTTTGGTATTGTCGGCCCGCTCTTTTCGCACATTGGTGAAGTTGATGCTCTTAAGTATCGTCACCTCTTCGGCCTGTGCCCGGATAGAATCCCGGTCCTGGCTGTCTGCGGTGCTGGCGAGCTTATCCTTCAGGGTAATATCGAGATCATAGGGGTCGAACTCAGGCCTTTTGGTAATGTTGGAATACTGGGCATAGAAAGGCAGGCGCAACCGCCAGCTTTCAGGTAAAAACTTGTCGAGGTTGAAATTAGCTGCCAGGTCAAGGCCGGTGATGCGTTCCCGCTGCCGTTCCTGCACCTTCTGGTCGATGGCGCCAAAGCCAATACTGCTGATATTGCCGGCGGCGGTAATGCTGCCGAAATCGGCCAGTTGAGCATCGACACGAGCGGTGGCCGCCGCGCCACCCCGCTCATCCAGGCCGGTTAGGCGCATCTCATTGACCCACACTTCTGCATCGTATGGTTCATTGTCAAAATCGTAAATATTCCGGATACCCACCATCACTACTTTTACCTGGCCGATAGAAGGGTTACCCAGTATCTTCAATTTGGCGGTAGAAAGATTGGGGGTGGGCATCTCTTTCTGATACAGGGTATTGAGTCCCTGGCCCGCAGCGTTGCGCTCTTCCTTCAGCTTCACAAAATCATCCAGTGCAAAATCGAACTCGTTTTCCAGGCGCCATACCTCTTTTTTATATTCGTCACTATTGGGGTTGCCATTCAGCAGAGTAGAGTCCGACATGACCAGGGGAATCTCATATTCATAGTAGTTGTTCTTAAAGTCACTGCCCAGGCGAACGTAGAGCGAGAGGGCGCCATCCGGTACTTTGACGTTCTTCTCTTCCGCGTGTACGAACATCTTGAAGCGCTCGTACACCCGCATATCCATGTTGATAATCTTAAAGATCGCCTTTTCGTCCCCATCACAAAGGTCGCGAACATTGATCGAAAGCGACTGCTCATTCTGCAATGCACTAAAGACCCCAACAGACTGCTCGCGCTGGATGCCTTCCGGCAGAACATAATTGAAAGGCTGGCGGCCGTTATTTTCTTCAATGTTTACATTATCGACGTTGAAGAAGGTGGAGTCGGAAGTACAAACCGGAGGGCCCGGCGCACCGAGTTCGGAAAGGTCTCCCCGGTAGCGGCGCCATTGATTGCGCACCAGCTCCAGGCGGGCAAAGCGGAGGACAACCGGGGCGCGGAAGCCATGCAGGTACATTCGCATAAAGCGAATAGACCGGAAATCCCGAATACCTCCTACGGCCGTTTTATCCGGCCCATTGAGCGGGATGCGGAAGCGGTACCAGACCCGTTGTCCATCGTCGCTCACCCGGCGGTCGGTAACGAATGGGGTGCGTTCGATATCCAGTTCGCGGGGGTTCATAGGGTCTGCCCGCAGGGGTATCTTGTACTGGAAGTAGGATTCTGTTTCGTTCAGGGTGTTATCCTGGTTGAGGTCTTCGGCGTCGGGAATATTGGTGGCCGTTTGCCGCTCGGTCTGATTATCGTTTGAACGGGAGTTGCCCTGCGGGTTGTTGAAGTCCCGGTAACGCTGCAGCACTCCGTCCTGGTCCGTAAAACTACCGTCCCGGTAGTAGCGGAAGTCATCGTAGGAGGGGTCTTGTTCCAGGCGGCTTGCCGCCTGTGTATTGGCGGCCCGTATGGCATTCAGGTAAGGAGCGAACTTCTCCCGTTCGCCCTCATTGTCCAGTCCATCGAGGCCCACATCCTGGCGGAGTCGTGTTTCCCGGTCATTATCGAAGGCGCGGACAATCTGTTGCGACACGGGCACCTTGGCCCAATTGGTCTCATCGGTCCGCCGTTCCGGGTTGGCCGGGCCGGGCAGCCCATTTTCAAAGAAGATGCGGGAATCCCTGAGGATATCTTCCGAAACATTCCCCAGGTTGATATATAAGTTGCCTTCTTTCAGCTCATAATCCGGAGCGGGGTTGGTCGGGCTTGACGGGTCCAGGAAAGGGCTGAGCGCCCAGAATTCCAGGAATTCGATATTCGCCGTCTGGAAGTCGTTGGTATTGAGATCCCGCATGATACCTCCCCAGCGGGTCTGCGGGTCGCGCAAAACCATCGAGTCGCCGAGGAATTCAACACCCCGGGTAAAGCCTGGATAGCCGTCGGGCGTATCGAAGTTGTAGGGGCCCCGTTCGTTGGGGTAATAGGCCAGGTCCAGCGTCTGGATATTGGGCAGCTGGTCCGGGGTCAATTTCAGGTTGGGAAAGACCTCCTGCTGAGGTACCTGGCTGGTGTAAGGGTTGCGGTCATCCACCCCGGAGCGGGCGCCCGGATCAATCCGGTACCAGTTCAGGCGGGCGCGGTTAGCGCCGAAGGTCAGGTTGTTGATCAACTGAGCCTCCGGGAAGAGCGGGTTGTTGTTCTGCCCGTCGTTTTGGGGCGTACTGGCCAGAAACCAGCGGTTGGTCGGTATGCGCAGGTCGAAACTACTGCCGCTGCCTTCAAAGTCGTCGATATAGACTACCCCGCCTTTATCTTTGCGGTTTTGGTTGATCGCGCGGGCATGGCCGGGCTTGAGGGCGGCAGCTTCTGCTGTCACATTGATGGTGGACATCTCCTTGGTGGAGATACCCGGCAACGCATCGACAGCTCGGGTCAACCAGGGCGCCTCGCGGCTCATGTTGAGGTCCACGCCGAATATTTTGTTGTTGATCGGGTCATCCCCCACATTCACTTTCTGAGTGAAAGGGCGCTCAAAGAGCTGCAGGTAGGTCGCTCCAATATTGAAATTATCATCCACCTCATAATCCGCTCTTAAGCCGACCATGGTTTTCGTCTGGAAACCAAACAGCGTATTATCTTCGAAAGAGACGTTAATCGGCACTCCCGATTGCAGGATGGCGTCATTGAGAATACGGACTTTCCCGATGTTGTAGTCCACTTCGTAGTCTTTGCCGGGCACCAGGCGCTGTCCTCCGGCGGTGACGGTCACCGATCCTTCCGGGATGTTGAAAGCCCCGAGGGATATTTCTGATGAAACACTGGATTTATATTCCCCGCGAATGATGTATCGGTTTTGTTCAGCCGCTTCCTGCGCGAGAAAGAGCGTCGTTTCATAGAGCGAATCGTAAACGTAGGTGCGCTCCAGTAGGTCGTTGTTGATGCTGTCCGCCAACGTTCTGCCAAAAGGCTCCAGAACCGGGAACATAATACGGCCGTTCCGGGGGTTGATGGTCACTCCAGGAACGAAATCGAATATGCCGTCAGGCTGGGGGTCCCCCTGTGTATTGAGATTATCGAGGTTGAACACGCGCAGCAGCGGCTTGCCGGCGATCCTGGTCTCCGGCAAAAAACGCTTTTGGCCGGCGCCGGGATCATCGTAAAAAATATCGAGTCTGAAATCTTGCTGATTGACCTGGAAAGCGCCGATGGAATAGACGTTCTTCATCATGAGGTCCCAGGTCGGCACATCAGTACGTTGGGTGGTGCTCTTCAGCATTTTAACGAAAAGCACTTTGGGAGTCAGGTCCATGGTGTCGGTGCTCACTGTACCGTTGTTGATCGACATTTCACCGACGCGATAAATGTTGCCGTTGTATTCGTATTCAAAGGAAGCAGCCAGCACCTGATCCGGTTGTACGTTGATATTGACGGAGATAAACCCCAGTTCAGGGTGGAAGGTAAATTCGGATTCACGCAATCTGCGCACACTTACCTTTTCAAAGTCCCGCGACTGTTGCAGCCCGAACTCCCCCTGAAGAGTAGCCACCGCCTTATCGATATCCCGCACCTGTTCGCCTTTAGAGAGGATACGGGTGTAGAGGTCGTTGGCGGCATTATCCGGCAGGGGTTTATTTTCGATGAGGTCTCGCCGGTTCCAGGTGGGGTTCGGAGTTACCTTGTCGGGGCTTACCAGATGAAGGGGCTCGCCAAGGTCGGCCAGAGCCACCACATCGCGCACATCGGTCACTTCATTTCGGTCGTTGGTGATCCAGACTTCCAGTTTTTTGAGCTTAAACAAGTTGTTAACCTGAGGGAGGTTGCGCAGGGAGCGCTCAAAGTTATCCCGGTTATAGAAAGTCAGCAGGAAGTGCCGGTTTTCATCGTACTCATCGGCGCGCACCTCAAACTGCTGGATCTGAGCGCCCCCTTCCACCTGAATGTTTTCCTGCTGCGATTTTTGCTGGGAGGCGATGGCGGTGACGCGCAGGTGGCCGAACTGAAGTTCGGTTTTCAGGCCAAAAAGGCTCTGTGCGCCCTGAATGAGGTTGCCGCGCAAGGGCAGGCTGACGTTGCCCGCTTCGATCTTTTTGATGATGGCGTCCTCATCAAAGTTATCGCTATTGTAGTCCAGCTTGATCTGATTGTCAAAATTGAAAGTGGCGTTGGTATTGTAGTTGGTGGTGAGGTTGAGTTTTTCGCCGATCTTTCCCGTCACATTCATGTTGATGTTCATATCGAAATCGAAACCGCCCTGTAGCCGTTGGCGTTCGGTCAGGATCGGGTTATCGACGCGGGAGAAATCCACCCCGAAGGTGAGGTCGATATTTCCCTGGGGGCGAATGTCGACGGTAGTACCCCCGAAAAGCCGATCCAGCAGGTTGTTTTCCACATCGATCTTGGCAAGGGGGTCGAGCCCGCTGCTGCCTTCTCCGGAAGCGATGCCGGCCAGGCGGTTGAAATAGGCCCGTTCTTCCTGCTTTTGCCGGAAGTCGAAATATTCATCAAAGGTCATATAGGTCGGCGGGCGAAAGTTGAGGTCTCCGATCCGTTCGGTGATGATATAATCCCCGGTCTCCGGGTCGTATTCCAGGTTTTTCTCGATGATGCTGGGATCCTCGAGGTCAAAAGGATTATCGGAACTTCCCGTGACAAAATCGTCATAGCGCTCTTCGATATCCGGGATGGTATCAGCGGCAATAACAAAACCAATACCATAAGGGTCTTCCAGTGAAACGCCATTTTCCATGGCGCTCAGGACAGAAGTTGCAATTCCGAATACGAGACAGAAGGGTAAAAATATTTTACTCATAGCTTTCAGCATGGGATTCGCGCACATAGCTATACAGCAGTGCTCAATCAATTGATATTCAAAGCTTTCTTATGATCGTTTCAGGCTTTCACCTTTTTCACTTCACTAGAACGCAGCAGGCCTGGGCTTTCTGCTGTCCATCCGGATTTTAACACATCAAGTATTTGGGAATATACCAGCCCCTAAAGTCGCCAGGAGGCTGCGCCAGTGCCCGGAAACAATAGCCGGGCTAACACCTTTGGCTGGTTCAGATTGTTACGAAAGTTCCTTCAACGCCAGTTTGATCAATTGTTCTACGCCGGCGATACCAGGGTTTTCCTTCAAAGCTTTATTCAGGGCCTTTTGGGCCTGAATGCGGTTAAATTGTAAAGCCACCAAAGCAGATAACGCCTCATCCCGGATTGTATTGTCCTGAGGGCTGGCCAGCACCATTTCTTCCCCGGAATCCTTTAGCATTTTATCCTTGAGGTCCAGGATGGCCCGCTTGGCCGTTTTCGGCCCGATACCCTTGATCCGCTTCAGTGTATTGACATCCTCACTGATAATGGCGATTCTCATCTCGTCGGGCGTCATCGATGAGAGCATGAGCTGGGCGGTACTAGGCCCAATACCGGAAACGGAGATCAGGTGAACAAACAGGCTGCGCTCAGCAGCATCGGCGAAGCCATAGAGGGTGTGGCTGTCCTCCTTGATATGGAGGTGTGTCAGTATCTTGACGGATTCCATTTTCTCCACCTGGGAGTAAGTGTTCAGGCTGATGTTAACATGGTAACCCAGCCCCCCCGTCTCCACGACGATAAACGTCGGGCTCTTGTGTGTAATATTCCCCTTGATGTATGTGATCATCGTTGTTAATGCCAGTGGCTGATTTTCAAAATGATCGCGAAGGTACAAAGATGTAAGAGAAGTCGGAAATTTTCAGGCCCTTCGTGGAGCTATTGATGGGTATTCGTGTCATCTGAAAAAAAGAAAGAAGTAGCAGGTGTCAGCAGGTTCATTTTTGCGTTGAAACCTTCAAACCTTCCCACGCCTGCATCCAACTCCCAAAATAATACCTTGGATTTTACCTCAAAACGCCTAAAAACTTCTATTTTGGCATAGTTTTGCGGAAATAAACGGATCGATTAATGGCGAAAGCTGGTGCGTTTGACTTCGAGGGGCAACCAAAACTAGCAGGGCATCCTGTTGGCCTTTTCATATTGTTCTTCACGGAGTTATGGGAACGCTTTTCCTTTTTCGGCATTCGTGGCATTCTCGTCCTTTTTCTGGTTGCTCAGACTACGGGAAATAACCCTGGGTTCGGCTGGGCCAACCAGGAAGCTTTGTCTCTTTATGGTTGGTACACCATGCTGGCCTATCTGGCCGCTATTCCCGGAGGGCTGCTGGCCGACCGCTGGCTGGGCCAAAAGCGCAGCGTGCTGGTTGGGGGGTTGCTCCTGTGTCTCGGTTACGGGCTGCTCGTTTTTGAAATGGCGGGCACCTTTTACGCCGGCCTTGGGCTCATCATTCTGGGAGCGGGATGCCTGAAACCCAACATAACCAGCATGGTGGGCGCTTTGTATTCCGTTGATGACGATCAAAGAGACATCGGGTTCACCATATTTTATATAGGCATCAATATCGGCGCCTTTCTTTCTACCCTGATCGTAGGGTGGATAGCGGTGCGGGTGGATTGGCGCCTGGGCTTTGGCATGGCCGGCCTGGGCATGCTGATCGGGCAGGCCACTTATATTTTTGGGCAAAAGTACCTAAAGGGTGTTGGCGAGGCGCCACCTCCAGGAGTCAGGCCGGCGAATGGCTGGCGGCCCGGCGCTGCATTTAGCCATCGTACGCCGCTACTGGCAGCCTTGACACTGGCGCTGATTGGCGTAATTTTCGCCCTGGCCGGGCGCCCCGCTTTTGGTTTCCTTTTCGTCCTGCTCGCCCTCCTGGCCGGGCAGGCTATCTTTATCTACCAGGAATCCGCTCCTCTGGAACGCGACCGCCTGATGGTTATCTTCATCTCCCTCCTGATCCTGGTTATTTTCTGGAGTGCGTTTGAACAGGCAGGTGGACTGATGAACTTATACGCCCAGCAAAAAACTGACCGCATGCTGGCCGGCTTCGAGTTACCGGCCCCCTGGTTTCAATCACTCAGTCCATTGTATATTATCCTCTTCGGAACACCGATAGGATTGGCCTGGCTCTGGTGGAAAAGGCAAGGCAGGGAAGCTTCTTCCCTTTTCAAAATGGCCCTGGGCACGATCATCATGGGGTTGGGCTTTCTTTTCATGACCGCAGCGTCGGTTGAATTTGAAGCCAAAGGAGAGTCGGCTATGTACTGGTTGCTGCTGGCTTATCTGTTGCTCACGCTGGGTGAGCTCTTTGCATCCCCCGTGGCCTTATCCTTTATTACAAAATTGTCACCTGCCCGCTACTCCTCATTGGTATTAGCTTTCTATTTTGTAGCGGTGGGCCTGGGCCACAAGCTAGCGGGAACTCTCGGAGAGGCCGCCCAGCATTTCGGCGATTTTGCAATATTCACGGGGATCACCATCTGCTGCACGGCCACAGGCTTATTGGTGTTACTGATGTTAAAGCCACTAAAACGCATGGCCCATGGCGCCGAAAACCTTCCCGACAGCCATTTTGAGGAACAGGAAGGTTTCGAACTGGCCGACCAGCCGGAAGAGGAAGAGGAATGGCCAGAGAAAGAGCAAGGATTCTAGACTATATACTGGAAGATTATTATTTGTCGAACCTACTTATTAAAAGTTACTAAACTCAATAAACGAAAAACTTATGGATTTTGCATTAGGCTTACTCATCTTCGGCTGGGTGTTCGTGCTAATCTGGGTGCCCCTGGTGGTCTACTCACAAAGAAAGATGCACCCACAGGCCCTCTTCACCCTTTTCTTCGCGGAGTTGTGGGAAAGGTTTTCTTTCTACGGGATGCGCGCCATCCTCATTCTCTACATGACGAAGGTTTTATTCGACCAGATGGCACAGGGAGAAGCGGATGCCCGGGCATACGGTATATACGGAGCTTACAATGCCCTGCTATACGCCTCGCCGCTCATCGGGGGTATCCTGGCCGACCGGCTTATGGGCTTCCGACACGCTATCATCACCGGTGGTATCATGATGGCTGCCGGCCAGTTTGCCCTGGCCACCACCGCCGGTAATGACCTGGGGGAGACGGCTTTCTTTCTCGGACTGGCGCTGCTAACCATAGGTAACGGCTTTTTCAAACCCAATATTTCCAGTTTTCTCGGTACGTTCTATGACAAGAACGACACCCGCAAAGACAGCGCCTTTACCATTTTTTATATGGGTATCAATATCGGCGCCTTCCTCGCGCCGCTCACCTGTGGGTATCTAGCACAACGCGTCGATTGGTCACTGGGTTTTCTGGCAGCAGGCCTGGGCATGATATTGGGCGTCATCGTCTTCTGGCGGAATTCACAAAAGTTTGGCGATAAGGGCCTCCCCCCCGACCCCGTCGATTACCGCGCACCCTGGAAATTAGGGATGAGCAAGCAAACGCTCATTATCGTGGGCGCCCTGGCGGCTATCCCCGTTTTTTCCGTGCTGATCAATGCCGAAGTAGTAACTGATTACATTCTGCTCATCGGTGGATTGGGCGTGATTGGATACCTGATCTACACTTCGCTTACGGCTGAGGATAAAGAAGAAGGGCAACGGATGATCGTCTTTATTTTCCTTTTCTTCTTTCACATGGTTTTCTGGACTCTCTTCGAACAGGCCGGTGGCTCTCTGAACATTCTGGCGGACCGCTACGTCAACCTGCACGGTATGGAAGCCTCCCAGTTGCAGGCGCTCAACCCCTTGTACATCATCCTGCTGGCGCCGGTATTCTCCTGGATATGGACCAAGCTGGGCCAATCCAAACGGGAACCGCGGACCCCGATCAAGTTCTTCCTGGGTTTGCTGCAAATGGCCATTGGTTATTTTGTCATTGTATGGGGTATTCGCTCGGTCCTCGGCACCGCCGACGCCGGCACACTGGTGCCCCTGATCTTCCTGCTGGGTATGTATTTCTTCCACACCACAGGGGAATTGAGCCTTTCACCCGTAGGCCTTTCGGTTGTGACCAAGCTTTCGCCGGCCAAAGTAGTGGGCTTCGTGATGGGCGCCTGGTTTCTCTCCATCGCCTTCGCTCATAAGATCGCCGGCAATTTGGGCAAACTGATTGCCGAACCGGGCCATGGCACCAATCCATCGGATGCGCTGAAAGCTTACGCCGATGTATACATGACCTGGGGAGTTTATGTGGTGCTGGGGGCAGCCCTGGTGCTCCTGCTCCTCTCCCCTATTCTCAAAAAATGGATGCACGGCGTGCATTGAGTTGAATTCGGCGTTTTTGGAATGGCCTGGCCTTTCAGCCGCCAGCGTTCCAAAAACGCCGAACGTAAAAGAGGGCCCGGCAGCGATTTGCTGCCGGGCCCTCTTTTTTGCGATAGTCCTAATCAACTAATTTATCCAATCATCCAGTTCTGCCCGGCTCACCAGGGCCTGAAAATCAATAGCTGCTCAGTATCCTGGAACACTACGGCCGGATATCCTTTTCCTTCCATTTCTCCAGTACCGGGCAGGCATTGTACATCGGGTCGATATTGATATAGGTAGCATCGACCTTATCCTTGATCCACTGGGCGATAAAATCACTCTTTTTAGACTCAATCGCGGCTTTCTGGATCTTGGAATAATCCAGTTTCAGATTGGCCTTGTGGGGGCTCGTCCGGGACTGAAGCATGACGAGGCGGTAATAGATATCGCCCACCTGATCGCGGAATTCAAAGGGTGCTGAAATGCCCCCTATTTCCATCGTATCGATGGTGAAATAGATGTCGGGGTCCAGGTCGCCGATCTCAAAGAAGGTATTGCCGGTAGCCGGGTTCACCAGCCGTCCATCGTTGTTGTAGCTCTGAACATCTTCGTTGGAATAGCGCTTCACCGCCTGCGAGAAGGTGATGGAATCCGTGACCAGCAGGTGGCGTACGGTGTCGAGGTGAGCTTTCGCTTTTTCCAGGTCGGCATCCGTAAGTTCGGGTTTAATGAGAATGTGGCGCACGTGGATAGAATTGCCCCGGCGTTCCAGCATCTGGAGGAGGTGAAAGCCGAATTCGGACTCAACGACGGGAGATATCTCTTCTTTTTCGAGCTTGAAGGCGGCCGCCTCAAATTCAGGCACGTATTTTCCGCGTTTGGCCCAGCCCAGGTCACCGCCGGCTCTGGCAGAGCCATCTTCCGAGTACTTGGAAGCCAGTTCGGCAAAGTCTTCCCCGGCGAGAATGCGCTGCCGGATGGACTCCAGCTTTTCGATGGTCTTTTGCCGCTCTTCTTTATTGACCTCGGGCTTGTAAACGATCTCGCCAACCTCCACCTCTGAGTTGAAATACGGCAGGCTATCCAGAGGTATAGAGTTGAAGAACTGCTTGACTTCGGAGGGGGTTACCGTTACCCCGGCCATAACCTGGCCACGCATGCGATCCGCCAGGATCTGGCTTTTAAGGTCTTCCCGAAACTGTGACTTGACCTCATTGATCGTCTGCCCGTAGTAGGTTTCGAACTGCGACACATCGTTGTTCATAAAACTCAGGATGCGTTCGATTCGGGCATCGAGCTGGGCCTCCACCTCCTCTTCCGAAATTTCTATACTATCCAGCTTGGCCTGATTGACCAACAGCTTGGAAGCCATCAACTGGTCCATAATATTACAACGGGCGTCATCTGGCAGTACACCGCTCTGAGCTTCCATAAGGGCATGTTGTTCTTCCACCTCGGAAAGCAACACTAGTTCGCCACCAATGGTGGCTACCACTTTGTCGATGACCTCGCGCTGCGCCAGGCAAGCCGGCCCAAAAAGGATCATTGCCAGAATAAGGCTATTCAGGATCTTCATCACTTTTTTACTTTTAAACCTTTGAGGTTTCGAAAACC
>JAGQXQ010000369.1 GCA_020436535.1 Phaeodactylibacter sp. | reverse complement strand
TAAGCCTCCTCATACCCGGCTTGTTCCTGGGACAGGCGGATGCCCACGCGGCTCTTCATCAACTGGGCATCGGAGAGCAGGACACTGGAGCGGCCCTCGCTGGCAATACCTACTTCGGCGTTGCGGATGTCCACCCAGCGGCCCGACAGTTTCGTGTCTTCGCCGGCACGGATGCCCTCATTGCCGACCCGGCCCATGAATATATTGGATAGTTCCACGTCTGCGCCGGTGAGGTTGATGCCGTTCTTTTCCACATTTACAAAAGTAGTTTTGCTGACCGATCCGGTACAGAGGCTGCCGTCAAAGGCATTGGCGTGGATGTCCTTAAACTGGCTTTTCTCAATGGAAAAGTCCGCCCGGACGATGCTCAGGTATTCACCTCCGCGCTGATTGCCGGCGAAGGAGCAGGCAAAAATGGTGACGGGAGATTCGTAAAAGGTGACGGCTCCTCCCCACAGGCGGCCCTCCTGTTCCGGGCTGGACAGGGCCTCGAACCGGGTGTAGGACAAGCTCGAGCGCCGGGCGGCTCCAATAACGGCCAGGCCTTCACCCGAAGCGTCCGAAGAGCTGATCACGACCGGGGCTTCTTCTCTGCCCAGGCTGAATACCGGAGAGTAGCTGATGATCCGCGCTTGATTTAGCAGGTCGATGTGGGCGCCGGCCTCAATTTGCAGGCGCTTACCTTTGGGAAGGACAAGGTCGCTGGATAGGGACCAATTCCCGGCGGGAATGGAAAGGACGTTGCCCTCCGCTAATTCCCGGACAAAAGGGAAAGAGGTATAGTTGGCGGCCTTGTCCATCAGCTGATCGGCCGGAGACAGCGCATACCTGTCGGGAGACGGAGAGACGGAGGCTGTTTTTTCAGGCTCTAAGCCCAAAAAGTTATAGTGTACTTTCAATTCTGAAACGAGACTGTCCGTCCAGGAAAGGCCGTCGGGAATGTTGAATTGATAAAGGTGCAACTTGTTGTTACCCTCCCTGGCGCGGGAGTCAATAACAACAGCATCGCCCGGATAAAATTTGGCGTCGCCCCGGCTGAGATAGGCTACCTCGATGGGCAGAGCCTGCTGGTTTTGCAGCTGAATGCTCAGCTGCCCCCCCTCCTTTTGGGCGAAATGGGCGATCAGTTCCTTTTTGTCGGGATGCATGACCGACCAGATGTACTGCTGGTTGGCGTATAACTCATCTTTGGGAAATTTGTAGAAGGGCAAGGTGCGGTACACTTTATACAGGATGGCCTTCAACTCGTCATTATTGCGCTCGAAGAAACCATCCAGAAATTCTTTTTTGGAAACGGCGCTGACCTCCCGGATGTAGTAGCGCTTGAACACCTCATTGTTGTAGATCAGCCCGATGATGGATTCCTGTTCCAGCCAGAAATGGCGGGTATTCAGATCAGGCTCCTCCAGGAACATCTTCATGCTGCCGGGCTCGCGCTTGCTCAGATCCTCGAATTCGCGGGCAATAGGTTCCGCCAGGCCGGTAACCGGGTTGAAATAGAAGCGTAAATTGGCCTTGTTGAGCGGATGCTTATTATTCATCAGGTCGGAAACGGCGAATAGCTTCGCCATTTTTTCCATATCGAAAAATTTGTCCGCGGGCAGGTCGCCGACGGCCACATCCTGCCACATCCTCTTCATCAGTAACAGTTGGGCCCGTGTGCCCGGAGCAGCCATCAATTTGTTTTCCCCGTAGGGCTGCACCTCCTTTTCCAGCTTAAAAATGATGCCTTCGCGCAACGAATTATTTTCGACCAGGTATTTGTCAAAGCGCTCTTCCATGTAGAAAACCCCGGCGGACTTGCCATTGATAGATACATTCACGAAATCTACCCGCATGCCGATCAGGCCTAAATCTTCGAGGAGCCGAAAGCTCAGCCAGTCGGTCAAATACCCTCGGGCTGTTGGCACCAGCATGGCGAAGCGCTTCATGCCGGCAATGGTGCCGTCTCCCTTTACTTTCACCTCAAAGGACCACTTATTGGCATTACCCAGGTGTGTTCTGGACACCATGCCCGTAAGAGCCAACTTCACATTGTGGGTTTGCCCATTATAGGTCAACTTTGCCGGAAATTCTTCATCTTTAAATGCCGGGTTGATAAACCGCTCTTTCATCGCCTGCTCCCGGAGGTATTGGATTCGCAGCAAGTGTTTGAACTTGATATCGATCACAGCTTCATCGAGTTCCGCCATTTGCCCCTGGGTATAATGCTTTACGAAAGAGAAATCCAGCTTGGAAAGGTCTTTCACGATGGGGACAAAGTGCTGCGTCTGCCCTGAGTAGTACAGGTACCTCCCATAGTTGAATACCCCAAGAAAACACATGGCGGAGATGACGACCCCAATTATTCCCAGCATCCAGAAAGGTAAACGTTTCCTGATACGGACTACATCACGTACCTTTTCAGCGAGCCGGGAGTTATTTTCTATTGCCTTGATTTTCATATTGATTCCTATCGCTTTTTTTTTGACATTCTTCGTCCGCCGAAACCTTAGAAATGGCGGATCACTTTTACACTTTTACACTCACCTCTTACTCGCCTTCCCGAATTCAGCCCCATACAAGATTTTTTTCACATCTATATGGTTGGGGGGGAAATTCGCTCCGTCCAGGGTGAAGCCAGAATTGGCCTCGATCAGGTAGGGCAATTCCGCCCCTTGTATGTCCACCCCGCTGGCTTCGATAAAAGCAGGGCCATATTCCGTTTTCTTCATGAATATAGTGATCCCGATCCGGCTATTGGTAACTTTGGAATCGGAGATGACCAGCCGCGAACGGTCCTTGCTGGTGATGGCGATCTCGGCATTGGTGACCTCTATCCACCGGGCGGTCATATCGCTGCCTTCCCCCGCGCTGAGGCCCTTGTCGCCAATGCCATTCATGGTGACATGGTTAATATCGATTTTGGTACCCGAAACATCCACTCCGTCATTGCCGACATTGATAAAGGCGGAGTTGTTAATGACCCCGGTACAAAAATCACAATCGAAGGCATCGGAATTGATATCTTTGAAAAATCCTTTTTCCATAGTAAAGTTGGCGCGGATGACGTTCAAAAAGTCGTCGCCGATCTGATTGCCGATAAAAGCAACCGTATTGAAGTCTACCGGCGATTCATAGAAAACTACTGCGCCGGACAAGCCCCAGCCATCCTCAGATGGGCAGGAAATATGATCAAAAGTGGTATGCTCTACCGATGAGCGCTCCCCGGCGCTGATGATCACCACGCCCTCTGCCGTTTGGTCCGAAGAATGCACCAGGATAGAATCTTGCTCAGTGCCCATGAAAAATACGGGCGAGTAACAGATCACCTTGGCGTGGTTGACCATATCGATCCGGGCGCCGGCCGCTATCTCGAACCGCCGGCCGGCCGGGATGACCAGGTCTCTGGAAAGGGTCCAGTTACCTTTTGGGATCGTGATAACATTTGTTTCCGGCACCTCCTCGACAAAATCAAAGGAAGTGTGGTTGGCCTCCCGAACGATCGGATTGCCGTTGTGGGCCCGGCGGCCTTCATACGGCCAGGGAAAAACCAGGGCCGTGCGCTTCTCCACCAATCCCGGCATATTAAAATACACCTTCAGTTCCGGAAGCAGGGTGTCCGACCAGATCACACCAGAAGGTATTTGAAAATCAAAAGCCCGGGGTTGCTCATTACCGGCCTCCGCTCTGGAACCAAGAAGGATGGGTTGCTCGGGCAGGAAAAGGAAAGTGTCCCGCCAGCCCAGATAGGCCACTTCCAGAGGTACATCCTGCTGGTTGAGCAGGCTAACGTCGAGGTGGCCTTCTCCGGCTTGATTGAAATAAGCGGTTATTTCTCCCTCATCCGGAAAAAGGACAAACCGCAGGTAACGCTGATTGCCGGGCAGAGTGGCCGTAGGCAAGTCGGCGGCGGGCCATTTGCTATATACGTTGTTGAGCAACACATTCACTTTCTCGCCATTGCGCAACAACAGATCGTCGACGAAACCTTCGCGGGTGAGTATCTCCGCTTCCCGCAGGTAGGCGCGTTTAAAGTCGAGTTCGTCGTAGATCATACGAATGGCATCATCCTGAGCCAAAGTGGAATGCCATTGGCTCTCCGGTTCGGGTTTTCCCAGAATGGAGGTGAAAGCACCGTAGTCGCTATTGTTCATGCCGGTAAATTCGCGGCATACGGGCTCCACCCGGCCACTTTCCGGGTTAAAGTAAAAGCTCAGATTATCCCGAAGGAGTGGATGCTTGTGGTTCATCAGGTCGGCGATGGCAAACAACTGGCCCATCTTCTCCAGGTCGAAGAACTGCGGCGGTTTTAACTTACCGGCCTGCAGGTCCGTCCACATCCGCTTCAGTATCAGCAGATGGCCCTTGGTAGCCGTATTATTCATTAGTTCATCTTCCTTATCCACTACCATATCCTCTTCAATCTTAAAGAGGATGCCCTGGCCAAAGCGCTGGCTTTCCATCAGGTCTTTATGGAATCGCTCCTGAAGATAATAGACCCCGACTGGCTTACTGTTGATAGACACTTTTACAAAATCACCGCCCATGCTTTTGATGCCCCTTTCCTTGAGCAATTCATCGGCCAGCCAATCGGTCATGTACCCACCGGATGACGGCGGCAACAGGTCGAAGCGTTTCATATCCGCGACCGAAGTGTTGTTTTTGGCTTCCACCTGAAGGGGCCATTGGGCCGGATCATTAAAATGTATAGCCAGCATGTTGGCCAGCTCCAATTTAACGTCGTGTGCCTGGCCTTTATAATAAAGCCTTGCGGGAACTTCCTCTTTCAGGATGGCTTCACTGATGACGCCTTCCTGCAGCACCTGGTCCCGAAGGCTTTGCAGCTGATCCAGGTGCTTCGGCTTGATTTCGAGGCCGACCGTTTCAAATTCCGCCTGTTCACCTCTGGCGTAATCAGCCAAAAAGGAAAAATCCAGGTCCGATATCTGTAACATCACCGGTTTGGAATAGGTGTACTGCCCGAGCTTGCCTACATAGGCGCCGTAACCCGCCACTGCCAGAAACAGGACAGCCAGGACGGCTATACCGGCCAGGCTGAGGATCGCCTTGAGGAGCAATTTCCTGCTTCTAAATACATTCCTGAAAAATGACGTTGAGGAAGAGTCGCTTTCGTTTCGCCCAATCTTCATGATCAAATAAGTTTAAGACATAAACGGGAAGCATCCGCTCCAGGTAAGTGGGGGGACAGCGGGAACCGACAGTTGTCCGTATTCCGATACCAGCGGCTCCTGCCTTTGGCGTTCGCCTTTATTCCACTATTAATGGATCGAATACCTTAGAAAGGGGGTATTTTGCACCAGCCTGACGAGCGGTTAGCGGGAAGGCCAACTTGTCTTGCTGTCACAACAAGTTGGTGTACCATCAAATAAAACCCGCTCCGCAGTGCGGCCGGCGCGTCCGTTTTAAAATTTTGTCTGCTTGGATAATTTGCAATCTTCCTTTTTAGTACGAGCGCCGGGAGTAATGGTTACAATTTCGGTGGAAGATTTTGGAGGGGTACGGCAGGGGATGAGGCATTCGTGGAAAGGTGGAAAGGTATAAAAGTGGAAATGTGCTTTCACACCTTTGTATACTTCCCCAAATCATTAGAATTGATGCGTTAGGGCAGCATGGTGGGAAAATGAGCTATTTTCGACCACGCGCAGGCTTTTTGAGGGAGCAGAGCGTTCGACTGAGCTCCCGCCGAAGTTCCTAGCTACGCGGCCGAAAAAGGCACAGTGTGGGAAGAAAAGAGTCGTTTTTAGCCCATGATTGGCCTCAACGCATCAACTCTATTCACTCCGAAGCGCCTTCACTGGGTTCGCCAGGGCGGCCCGCACGGCCTTGAAGCCCACCGTCAGCCAGGCGGCCAGCAGAACCAGCCCGCCGGCGCCCAGGAAGATCCAGGCATCCAGATGAGTATGGTACGGGAAGTTGGCCAGCCATTTTTGGGCGCCCCACCAGGCCAGAGGGGCGGCGATCAGGAAAGCAAAGCCCACCAGCCAGGTGAACTCGCGAGTCAGCAGAATGATAATCTGAGCAACACTGGCGCCCAGCACCTTTCGAACCCCCACCTCCCTGGTCCGTTGTTGAGTTATAAAAGCCACCAGCCCCCACAGGCCGAGGCAGGCGATGAAGATGGCCAGCCCGGCAAACAACTGAAAGAGGCTGGACAGGCGGGATTCTTCCTGGTATAGCTGCGCGATGGTGTCATCCAGAAAATCGTACTTAAACAAGCCTTTCGGGAATTGGCGGCTCCAGGCCTGCTCGATATGAGCGATGGCCTCGGAAGGTTTGTTCATTTGTATTTTCAAAGCCGCTCCGTAGTAAAAATGGGGAAAGTGCATGATCACTACCGGTTCGATGGAATGGTGCAACGACTTCAGGTTGAAATCCCGGACGACTCCAACGATGGTAGCGTTGATGTGGTTGATGCCCAGCTCGTATTGTTTGCCGATAACGTCCTGTACCTGTTCAAAACCTAGTTTTTTCACCATCTGTTCATTGACCAGGATGTTGTACTGTCCCTCCGCTTCCGGATCTTCCGGCGTGGCGCGTCGGTCGTCGGCTTCCTGCAGCTCCCTGCCGGCAATAATATCCAGCTCAAAGAGGTCATCAAAATTGTGCTCCGCCGCTTTGAATACAAAATCGATGGCGGTCCGTTCGTTGCCGGGCTCCGGATACAGGCGGGTGCCCACGCTGCCCCTCGAAGTGGGGGCGCCAAAGGAAAAACAGGCCTCCTCAACCCCAGGATGCTGAAGCCACTCCTCCTTCATGGCGGGATACACCCCCGGTTCCGGCAGGTTCACCACCAGGATGGCTTCCTGCCGGAAGCCTAGCGGCTGGTTTTGAAAATAGTGAAGCTGCCGGGAAACCACCAAAGTACCGATGAGCAATAGGATTGAAATACAAAACTGCCCCACAACTAACCCTCTACGTAGCTGAAGGGTGCCGCGCAGGCTTTCTCCGACTTTGCCTTTGAGGGCGTTCACCGGCCGAAATCCGGAAATAATAAAGGCCGGATAGGCGCCTGCCAGCAGGGTTACCAGCAGCACCGAACAGAGCAGAAATACCCCGGGCGCAGGGTCAGCGGCCCAGCTCAACTTCATTTGGAGCCCCAGCAAGGCATTCAAATGCGAAAGAGCCAGCTGCCCCAATAGAGCGGCAATTATCGCCCCGGCTGCTGAGATGAGAAAAGCCTCCGTCAGAAACTGCATGACCAGTTGACGGCGCTCCGCCCCGATCACCTTGCGAACGGCAATCTCCCGGGCCCGCCGAAAAGCATGAGCGGTAGAAAGATTGATGAAATTGATGCAGGCCACAAGCAGGATCATCAGGCCGATAGCGCCAAAAAACCAGAGGTACCGGGCATCGATGCCCGGCGTACCGCCGGTTACCTCAAAGTCTGTATTAAAATGAATATCGAGCAGGGGTTGCAATACAAATTCAGTAATGGCGGCTTCATCCTCATCGTAGTACTTGCTGATAAAACCCGGGAGTTGCTCCTGGATAGCTACAGCATCCGTCTGGCCGGACAGCAAAACATAAGTACTGCCGCCAATAACCATTCCCCAGGATTCAGTATCCAAGGGAAAATAATCTTTCAGAGAAGCGTAGGCCACCAACATGTCTCCCCGCAGATGGGAGGTGGCGGGTATGTCCTCCACTACCGCTCCTACCGACAGGGCCAGTTCGCCGTCCAGCTCAAAGGTTTTCCCTATAGCTTCCTCATCCCCAAAATAACGCTGCGCCGCCGAACGGCAAAGCACCACCTGCCCGGGCTGGGACAGCGTATAACGGGGGTCGCCTTCCACGGTTTTAAAATCAAAAATATCCAGCCATTCCGGCTCGGCGAATAGCGCCGGCCCTTCAAATTTGCGCCCATCGGGCAACCCCACCAATACTTCCCGCTCCGTATGGGTGCGCGCCACCTGCTCCCAATCCGAAAAGTCATTGCGCAGCGCTACCGCCAGGGGATAGGGTGTATTGCCTCCCATTTCTTTTTCTCCCCCCGAATAATCGATCATGCCCACCCGGTAAATACGCCCGGCCTTCTCGTGATGCCGGTCAAAACTCCGGTGATACTGTATGAAGGTGTAGATCAGCAGGCAGCAGGCCAGGCCCATGGAAAGGCCCAGTACGTGAATAGCGGTGTTGCCCCGGTATTTCATCAGGGCACGAAAGGCGATTAGTAGATGGTTCTTTAGCATGGCTTATGGTTTTGTATATGTGTGTACATATCTTCTTATTCATACTTCAATGCCTCCGCCGGATTAGCCACCGCCGCACGGATGCTCTGCCAGCTCACCGAAATCAGCGCGATGCCCATTGCCAGGGCGCCGGCGATCAGGAAGTGCCACCATTGTAGCTCCGCATGAAAGGCGAAGTTGCTCAACCACCGCCGGGCCGCCCACCAGGCAGGCAGTACGGCGACGGCAAAGGCGATGCCCACCAGGGCCAGGAAATTCCAAGCCAGCAGGCCGAAAATGCGGCTGGCCGTAGCCCCCATTACCTTGCGAATGCCGATCTCCCGGGTGCGGCGGGCAGTCATGAAACTGGCGAGCCCGAATAGGCCCATGCAGGTCAGCAATATGGCCACGACGGTAAACCACTGTATAAGGGCGGCCGTCCGCTGCTCCGCCCGGTGCAGGTTGTCAAAGGATTCGTCAAAAAAGGAATAGGTGAACGGATAACCGGGCTCAAAGGACTGCCATTTCTCTTCGATAAGGGCAAGAGTGTTGTCCAGGTTTTTTGTTTCGAGGCGAAGCGAGAACTGGGAGAACCAGCCCGGTTGCACAAAGAAATACAATGGGGTAATGGGGTCGTGCAGAGACCGAAAATGGAAATCCCGGACGATGCCGACCACCGGCCCCGGGGCGCGCCCGATGGCCGGCATGGCCAGTTGCCGCCCCACCGGATTGTCCCAGCCTAGCTGTTGCGCCGCCGTTTCGTTGATCAGGTATGCACTGGTGTCGGCCGGAAATTCTGAAGAAAAGCCTCTTCCCCTGGTTACCTCCATCTGGTACGTATCCAGGAATGCTTCGTCGACCACCAGGCAACGCATCGCGGGCTGCTGTCCTTCCGGCAGGCCCACCGCCTCATAGGGCACCCCATAGTCACTGCCTCCCGGCCGGTTAGCCGAAGCTGATATGCTGACGACGCCGGGGATGCGGCCGAGTTCTTCCCGGAAAACCCTCACCCGCTCCGGGCTTGGGGACGACCGGAAAGGAAGGAGGAGAATCTGTTCCTTATTGAACCCCAGGTTTTTGTTCTGAATGTACCGCAACTGCCCTCCGGCTGCCATAGTAGCGATGATCAGGAAGACGGCCACCGCAAACTGAGAGGTGATCAGCACCTTCCGGAAGAAAGGGCTGCCGGAAGGCGACAGCCGCCCCTTGAGCACCGAAGCCGGCTTAAAGCTCGACAAAACCAGGGCCGGATAACTGCCCGACAACAACCCGACCAGCAGCACCAGACCCAGGAGCCCTCCGGAGAGCCAATAGTTCTCCTGCCAGTTCAGAGCCAGGTTCAGCTCCGGAAAACTGGAAATGCGAGGCAGGATTAACCTCACCATGCCAACGCTAATTACAGCGGCAATGCCAGTTAGAAACATAGATTCCCCCAAGAACTGTAGAATCAATTCCCGGCGGCTGGCACCGCTTACCTTGCGCACGCCAACCTCTTTAGCGCGCTGCACTGCCCGGGCCGTCGCCAGGTTGATGAAGTTCAGGCAAGCAATGAATAAGATGAACAGGGCTATGCTGCCAAAAATGTAAATGTAACTCCGGTCGGAGTTGGCGCTCATCTCCCGGTGCAGCTTGGAATGCAGATGGATGGAAGCGATGGGCTGCAGGAAAGGGGTATAGGCTTCGGAGGTTTCCTCGTCGAGATGCTGTGCCAGCAGGCCGTCCATTTTTTCCGCCACCAACTCCGGATCAGCACCCGGCCGCAACAGCAGATAGGTATAAAATTGATTCGACAGCAACCAGCTTTCCTGTTCAGGATGCCGGTAAGAAGACGAGGATGCCAGGAAGTCAAACGTGAAGTGGGAATTCGACGGCGGCGCCTCCACGATGCCCGTGATTCGGTATTCCGACTCTTGATTGACTGTCAGGGCTTTGCCCACCGGGTTTTCTTCGCCGAAGTACTTCTCGGCAAAAGGCCGGGTAAGCACTATAGTATTGGGTTCCAGCAACGCTTCTCCGGCGTTTCCTTCCAAAAGCTTCCAGCTGAAGATTTCAAAAACGGAAGGGTCTGCAAACATGCCGTTCGACTCGTAATACTGCTGCCCCTCCTTTTCTACCAGGGCTTGCCCGAAGAAAACAAAACGGCAGGCCTTCTCCACTTCTGGGATTTCCGCTTCGGCCGCCGGCCCCCAGGGCGCGCTCACCTTGGCGATGCCGTTCTCGAAAGAAACCCCGGCGATGTGGTTCGCCAGGCGGTAGATGCGATCCGATTTCTGGTGGTAGCGGTCGTAACTCAGCTCGTTCTGCACGTACAGGCCGATGAGGAGCACACTGGCCAGCCCGGCCGACAAGCCCAGGATATTGATGCCGCTGTAGGTTTTGTAGCGCAGCAAGTTGCGGATGGCGGTTTTGAGGTAGTTTTGTAACATGGCTGTTGCTTTGTGCATTGAGGGTGTTGTCGGTTCACCCTTTTCCTGCCAAAAGCTATGCCAACGAACTTAATTAACTAATAATCAACAACTTAATAATCCAGGTCAGGCCTTTCGGCCAGCCGGGTTGTGCGCTGGTGTACAGTAGGGTGTTCGATTTTGGACAGTGGTGGCTCTCGATCTGAAACTGCACGCACTTCATCATAGGGCTAATAACGTAGCAAGTTTTGACAATAGGAATAGTCCCGTACCAGCATAGAGTAAAAACCCTTCCAGCTTTAATTTCTTTAAAATGAATACACCCAACCTAACGACTATTAGCGAGACCTTCTTATAAGAACCAAAAAACATACTGATAGAAAATGTTAAGGAAAAAATCAATAAAATTAATGCCAAAACTAAAATAAATGAATACCAAAGCCCAATTTGTCCAACTGTCCCCGAAATTGTCAAAACTTTATTGAACAGCAAAATATATGGGATAAAGAAAATTATCATAAATCCTATCGAAACAATTTTCATTGGTTTTGAATTTTGATTATCTGAAGAAGAATTAATTATTCTTTTTTCTACTTTTAGCAATCTATCCTTGCCATAAAGGTCTATTGTAACCATAAAGAATGATGCGATTTCCAGAATAACTGCGATCAGTTCTATATTATCATTGATAATTTGCACCATGACAAAATATATTATTTTTAATCAATGTATTTGGAAAAGAAAAAGCCATAATGTCGACAATATCCAGGTAACAAATTTAAGCAATATAAAAGTGTCTACCATTTGAATTTCCGGAACAAAATGAATAGCCTGCCAACTGAACTTAACTCAAAAGTAAAGTGTTTGCAAAAATAGAAAAGTTCAAAACATTCAGCGAGGTTAAGTTTTATACCGTTCGTTTGGAAAGGAAAGATGGCGAGTGGGAAAACGAAACGGAAACCGACAAGTTCTTTAAAGAATTTCTGGACCAGCCTGAAAAACCGTCGCATGGGGCGGAACTGGTCTACAATTCCATTGTCGAAATTGGCAAAAGGGGTGCCAAAGAACGATATTTCAGATTTGAAAACCGGGCTAATGCACCGCCTCCCTCTGCGAATACTTTAGCAGAACTTGGCCAAAGCAAGGAAACACGGGGCGATATCCTGCGCCTATATTGCATTCGGCTCAGCGAGAATGTAGTAATCCTGACGAATGGGGATCGAAAATCAATGGATGCTGCCCAGGATTGCCCAAATGTAGCGCCTCATTTCCGGCTGGCCAACAACCTTGCAAAGAAAATTGGTGAAGCGATTGTCAATAAGGAAATTGTCGTCAACGGCAAAAGCTTGCAGTTTGATGATGATTTCGGGATTGAACTATAAAATGTCTCAAAATGGCAAGTAAATATTTCGACAAAGCAGCCCATAAAATCTCGCCGGAATCCAAAAGGTTTACAGAGCTTTCATTCGATTTAGTCGACCGCATTCACGCTTTGCTGGAAAACCAAAATAGGACACAGCGCGACCTGGCAGATAAAATGGGAAAACAGGAATCGGAAATCAGCAAATGGCTTGCGCCGGGCCATAATTTCACCTTAAAAACGCTGATCAAACTGGAAATAGCTTTAGGTCACCCGGTCATAACTGTCTCAAGCGAGGGAGAGGCCCAATCACCAATAATCGAGGCTTTCACCCATTCTTTAGGAGAACAGGAAATCCCCTATGAAAAAAAAGGAAAAGCTTCAAAAAAAATGCACGGTTCCAAATAACAACTTTGTTTTTCGAGCAAGCTTTAACAAGCATGCAATACTATATATACACATCTTCTCACTCATACCGCAGCGCCTCCACCGGATTCCTGATTGCCGCCTTTACCGCCTGATAACTCACTGTAACCGCCGCGATAGCCAGAGCCAGGATCACAGGCAGCAGGAAGAACCACCAGCTGAGGCTAATGCCGTAAGCGTAATTGTCGAGCCACCGTCCGAGGAAATAGTAGGCGGCCGGCAGGGCCAACACGGAGGCGGCCAGTACCAGGCGGACGTACTCCTTCGACAACATCATCAGGATCTGGGCAACGCTGGCGCCCAGCACCTTGCGGATGCCGATCTCTTTCGTCCGTTGGGCTACGCTGAAGGACGACAGGCCAAACAGCCCCAGGCAGGCCACCAGGATAGCCAGCAAGGTGAACAGGCCAAAAGCATAACCGAAGCGCAGGTCGGCCTGATATTGGGCCTCGTAAAAGTCATCCAGAAAAAAAGTACTCACCGGCGATTCCGGGAAATGGGCCTTCCACTGTTTTTCGGCGAAGTACACGAGCTCCTGTGGGTTGGAAACCTCTGCCTTCAGGGAGTAATAGGAATATCCATACGGCTGATAATAGTAACAGATGGGTTTGAAGTCGAACTGCAGCGACTCCTGGTGATAGTCTTTGATGACACCCACTACGCGCCCCAGGCTTTGCCCGTTGGCCGCCAGTATCTCCTCGCCCAGGGCGGCCTCCGGGCTTTCGAAACCGAATACCCGAACTGCAGTTTCGTTGAGAACGGTGGCTTGTCGGTCGGTTTCAAAGGGTTCGTTGAACTCTCGCCCGGTTATAAGTTCAGCCTCATATTGCCCGAAGAACTGGCGATCGACTAAAAAAGTGCGGAACCGCTTGAAACCACTGCCCGGAGATTTTGCCCACCGGAGACTCCAGGAATTGCCAACTTCCTTGCCCGGAACATCGCCGGAAGCCGCCACGCTGCGCACATCCGGATGGCGCAACAGCTCCTGCTCAAAGGACCGGATCCGCTCCGTGTAGGTACTGTCCTTGTAGGTCATATCCCTCAACACCAGCGTCTGGCTGATATCCACCCCCAGATCTTTATGGCGCATGAAGTTGATCTGCCGGTAAATGGCCAGCGAGCCGGCAATGAGGGCAATGGTGGCGACGAACTGCAGAGCGACCAGCCCTTTCCGCAGATTGCCGCCGGAACCGGCAGCGGATGACTTGTTGCTTTTTAAAACCTTTATGGGCCGGTGGCCGGAGAGGACAACCGCAGGATAGAGTCCTGCCAGCAAGGCCCCGCCGGCAAAAAGTAATGCTACGAACCCCCAGAACCAGGGCTCCCGCAGCAGGAGAAAGGAGATGTCTTTACCCACCAGTCGCCCGAAGACGGGCATCAGGCTGTTCGCCGCTAAAAGGGCCAGGGCCAGAGCCGCAAAGTTGACCAGCGCCGATTCAAGCAAAAACTGCCTCAGTAACTGGCCGCGGCGTGCGCCCACTACCTTGCGAACGCCCACCTCCCGCGCCCGGTCCAGAGACCTTGCCGTAGAGAGGTTGATGTAATTGAACCAGGCGATAAAGATGATAAACAAGGCAATAGCCATCATAGCGTACACGTAACGGGCGTTACCCGTTGTCCGGAATTCATAAGCCAGTTTGGAGTGCAGGTGGATGTCTTCCAGCGGCTGAGGGAAAAAGTGAATCTTAAAATTGAGGTCTTTCATCTGCTCGCCCATGTGCCGCTCGGCAAAGGCCGGCAACTGTTCTTCCAGGGAGGCTATATCGGCGCCCGGCCGAAGCATTACATAGGTGTAAAAATCCGACCAGCCCCAGTTGTTTTCGGCATCGCCGCCCCGGGCGGCTATCAGGTCTATATAGGTCACGTAAGAAAAGGCGAAATCAAAGGCCAGATGGGAATTTTCAGGGATATCCTGAAAAACAGCGGCCACTTCGATGGGCGCGCCCCCGGTTCCCACTTCGATGGTTTCACCAATGGGGTCCTGAGCGCCAAAGTATTTTTTTGCCGTCGATTCTGAAATGGCCCCTTTATGTGGCTCGCTGAGGGCAGCTTTGATGTCTCCGCTGGCCACCTCAAAAGAAAATATCTCGAAAAGGGAAGAATCGGCATACACGATGCCCTGCTCGCCATAGCGTTGGCTTTTATAAGCGACTATCCCTCCAGTCCTTCGCAACCGTACAGCTTTCTCCACTTCAGGGAATTCTCGCAGCAAATTCGGCGCCACCGCCGGGAAGGTAAAGGCAAAGTCCTGGGGTGCTTCTCCCGGCTCGTACTGTTCCATCGCGATCCGGTAGATGCGCTCTTTATTTTCGTGAAACTGGTCATAACTCTGCTCCCAGTCCACATACTGCAGAATGAGCAGGCAGGCTGCCATACCAATGGCCAGGCCAAAGATGTTGACGGAGGAAAACAGCTTGTTCTTGAATAAGTTGCGGAGTGCGGTTTTGAGGTAGTTTCTGAACATGGTTTTTGATTGTGTTTTAGTGTGTCAGTGGATCGGTGTATCAGTGGGTCAGTTTCGTCTCCCGGCTAATTTTTGCGATGACTGCAACACCAATACACCAATTACACTATAATTTCCCCTTTACCACCTCCACCGCCTTCTCCAGCGCTGGGTCCCGGTCCTGAATAAAGTCTCCCACAGTAGGGTTCACTTCGATCTGCGGGGCGATGCCGTAGCCCACAAACTCCCGCCCGTCGGGGAAAACGTCTTTTTTGGTGCAGATTCGGGCTGAGCCGCCGCAGGGCAGCTCCAGGAATAAAGGCTGGCCGGTGCTGCCGTAAGTCTTGCGGCCCAAACGGGTGATGTGGGGTTGGTTGTCGAGGTACACCAGGAAGTCTTCGGCAGCGGAGGCGGTATTGTGGCCGGTGAGGATGACGGTGGGTACGACAAGCTTCGGCCCTTCTACATCATTGGTATCCGGGGCGTATTCAAATTCATGCCAAACGTCGCCATTGAAGTATTCAATAGACTTCCTTTCCCATTCCTCGACGATCGTTTCCGGATCTTCCTGAACGGTCCAGTAACCCCAGGCCTGGTAGGCACTGTCCCAGTTTAGACGCGGAACCTGGCCGAAGAAGGCAAAGTTATAACTCACTTCCTTCCAGAAGTTTGACAGGCCGTAGCGTTTATCCTCGGGGGTGAGGGTGCTTTCCCGCTGGGCCCAGGAAGGAAGGGTGATAAATAGGAGGAGTGCTATTTGGATTGTTTTGCGCATTGCGGTTGTTGGTTGTTCCCTTCGACAAGCTCAGGGTAAATTCGA
>JAGQXQ010000368.1:2335-11056 GCA_020436535.1 Phaeodactylibacter sp. | reverse complement strand
TAACTCTGACTGGCTGCCGGGCTTTACCGTTGGCGCTCTGCGCTTGTCCCGGGATTGGCGCTGGAAGCCCTTCTCGGGGCGGCTGTATGTCAAACTGGAGAACCTGTGGGGCGAACACTACGAACTCGTCGCCAACCGGCCGTTGCCGGGGCGCTTTTATCGTATAGGACTGAATATTGAATTTTTTAAAAAATAAACAATTAACATGCGTATTTCTATTCTCCTGGCGCTGATCGCCACCTTCTTGTTGAGCAATTGCAATACCGATGATGAAACCCCAACGCCCGCCAATAATCTGGTTGAAGCCGGCGCGGGGGTGTTGATCACCAATGAAGGCGGCTTCAATGATGGCAATGCCTCGGTGAGTTATTATCAGTTTGACGACAAGTCCATACAGCAGGAACTCTTTGCAGAAGTGAACGGCCGCCCCCTGGGCGACATCCTCCAGAGCATGACGATTGTAGGCGACAGGGCCTACCTGGTGCTCAACAATTCCCAGCGCATCGAGATCGTGGATGTGAAAACCTTTGAATCGGAGGGGGCCATCGAGATGCAGGGTTCGCCTCGTTATTTTTTGCCCATTGATACAGAGACAGCCTACGTTTCTGACCTCTTCGGAGGGGTGATCCACGTGGTAAGCCTCTCCAATCAGGCTATTGTAGTCTCTATCCCCATGCCTCAGGGCTGGACCGAACAGATGATAAAGGTGGGCAATGAAGTTTTCGTATCCAGTCCAAGTTCTTTCGGCCAGCAGCCTAACCGGCAGCTGTTTGTGATCGATAGCGAAAATCACATCCTGTTAGATAGCATTGAAGTAGGGCTGAGCCCTACCGCTATGGTGCAGGATGCGGCCGGTAAAATATGGGTGCTCTGCTCCGGCGATTTCGATACGGGCGCTCCTGGCGGGCTGTTTCAGGTAGATCCTCAAACCAGGGCTGTGCTGCAAGGCTTCCCCTTTTCGGACAACAGCATTGGCTTTGCTCCCAGACTGGTAATTGACGAGGCGGGGCAGCAACTTTACTATACAAAAATCGATCTGTACGCGATGGCTACTTCTTCCACCGCGCTTCCTTCCGAACCTTTGATCCCTGCCGATGGCCGCGACCTCTACGGCCTGGGCGTAGAGCCGGGCACTGGAAATATCTGGCTGGGTGATGCGGGTGACTACAAGAGCCGCCAGATGATCTATCGATATGATCAGGATGGGAATTTGCTGGATTCGGTGTTGGCTGGGGTGGCGCCGAGTGGGTTTGGGTTTTATTAAATGCTCCAAAACAATCCCCCTCCCAAAACCATTCTTACATTGATTCTAGCAAAAACAACACCCAATGATCTATTACAAAACGAATGACAACTGGTTCGGTGATGTGGGGCACCTGGCCAAGAGCTGGACCATGGTCCGGATCATGCGCTCGGTGCTGCTGATCGGCGTGTATTCCGCTATTGTATGCTTGACAACGGTCTACTTCGGCCTGGGGGGGTACATCAAGATGAACACCTCCATCTTCTCCCTACTTGGTGTGATCCTCAGTATTTTCCTGGTTTTCCGCACCAACTCGGCCTACGACCGCTGGTGGGAGGCCCGCAAGCAGTGGGGCGCCCTGGTAAACAACACGCGCAATTTCGCCATCTACGTGCAAAGCATGTTTCCGGAAGGAGATAAGGAAGTGCGGCGCTTTTTCGCCAAGAACATCTCCAACTTTTGCCTGGCGTTGGTGGAGCACCTGCGGGAGGGAACCAAACTGGAAAAGCTGATCTACCTGCACGACGAGGAGCGGGCGGAGTACGAAACCAAGGGACACATTCCCAACCACATTGCCCTGCAGCTCTTCGAACGCCTGGCGGCTGCCCACCGCAACGGGGAGATCAACGAGGGCGATTACATCAACATCAAGGCGCAGCATCAGAGCCTGCTCGACATTCTGGGCGCCTGTGAGCGCATCAAAAAGACGCCTATTCCCTTTTCCTATGCGGTCTACCTCAAGATTTTCATCACGGCCTACGGCCTGCTGCTGCCCTTCGCTCTGGTCAACATGTTTCACCTGTCGGCTATCCCCATTTCCATGTTTATCTTCTTCGCCCTGCTCGGCGTAGAGCTGCTGGGTGAGGAGATCGAAGACCCTTTCGGGCTGGACTGCAACGATCTGCCCACCGGTGATATCGCGCATACCATCAAGGGCAATGTTTTTGAAATTCTGGAAAGCCGGACGGGGGCGCCGGTGAAGCACGAGTTGTATGAGAAGTTTTTTTAACGCCTGGGCCCCGGGAAATTCAACCCCAGCGTAAAAGTGAACCGCTCAAAATGCTCCAGGTATTCTTTACCGTAGCAGATCATGGGGTCTTCCAGATTGACCGCCTCGTCGTATTCCGAAAATCGAAGCGGCGTGGTCAGGAAGCCACTCATTCCCAGGGTAAATACGCCAAAGCGGAAGCCCAGGGCCGGCCGGAAATAGGGGTCGAATTCCTGTTCATAGGTGCGGTTGCAAAACCAGTCGGTGCTGTGGCTGGCGCCTAGTACCGCTCCGGCATCTAGAGATATCAGCCAGCGGCCGAGTTCCAGGCGGCCCTGTAGGCCGGCGCCTTGTATGCCGTAGGTTACGCTTGTCCCTCCGCCAAAGGAACCCGTGTAGGCGAGGCCCAGCCCGAACCGGCCCTTCCAGCGCTTCCCGAATTCAGTGTGGAACTCGGCAAAGAAATCATCGCCGGGGAACAGGCCGAAATTGATGCCGCCGTAGAGGGTCTGGGCGGAGGCGGAGGCGGGAGCCAGGGCAACAAAAAGAATTAGAATGAGGGCTTTGAGTCGAGCGGGTAGTGAAATTACATTCATGGTAATCGGTTTTAGGATATTAAATATACGTTTTTTCAATTAATTTCCAAGCCGGATCAAGACAGTCCAATTGCGGAAACCAAACATTGGAGTTGGGAGCTGATTATTAAAACTGATGGCATGTTGTATGGCTTCAGGTGAGGGAGGGGCTGCGTTGTAACTGTCCCAACTGGCGGGGAGGTGGAGGAAGGGCTGGAATTTTTATATCGTCTTGACTGTCGACATGGTTAGCGGAGCAAAATTCATTTTGCTCTTTCCTTTTTCTGAAAAACAGATGAATTGGTAGCATCTAATACGCTCAATTAATAATAGAGTTGATGCGTTGGGGCCAATCATGGGCTAAAAACGACTCTTTTCTTCCCACACTGTGCCTTTTTTCGGTCGCGTCCGTACGGATGCTCCCTCAAAAAGCCTGCGTGTGGTCGAAAACAGTTCATTTTTCCCACCATGCTGCTCCAACGCATCAACTCTAATTAACACTAACCAGAAGGTTGATTCTTGCTCTTTTCAACCAGCCTGACAAAGTTAAGGATTGGCAAAATAATGGGTTGTTTAAACCCAGCTTCCAGTGTTAAATTTCTAATGTGCTGCCTGACATAGGGGTAAATGATGGCCGGGGCGTTTATTTTGACAAATTCCTTAAATTTCACGTCTAGTCGTTCCCCTCCATTTTTTTTGTATTCAAATTCTCCTGCCATGGTGACATCTAAAGTCAGGTCTTTTACCTTGCCCTGATCTTCTAAAACAGTAACATTTAGGAAAACTGTTACCGAATTTTCATCTTCTTTGTGTTTTACATCCACTTTAAGGGATAATTCTTTCTGTGGCTCATAGAAATTTTGAGCCGATTCAAAAACAGATTTTACCAGAGCAATCCGTTTCAGAGAATACTGTGAAATAGCTTCTTCCACCATTACGCCGCAAGTTTATAGGAAGAATCTGCAAAGTCTGTAGACAATCCAGTATCAACAAAAGAATAGAAATAATCATCTGCAGGAGAGGTGACCACTGTTTCCTCAAGGTCGATGGATGGTACAAAGATGAAGTCCTGCCTTGGAGATGGTTCATATATCAATTCGGGATTCTCTAATTGGATAAGCGAATCCTTCGAAACGATGCAGAAGTCTTCCTCAGGGGAAATACCAGACTCGAGCCATTGCTTGTTGAGCTTTGATTCAAAACGCAGAAACTTTGTAGAGTCATAGGTTTCCTGTGGGGATACTTTGATAAAATGGGTATTAGAGGCTCGGTCGAATTGGTATTCGATCCTTACAGAAGGGAAAGCATTGGAAATTTGCGATAAAATGTCCTGGAGTGTTTGCTTTGAAGTCATAGCTGAATATCCTCCTTTATGATTTTGTTGATCTTTGCCAGATATTCCGAGGCCTTGTCCATTTCCTGTTCGCTGATCATTATATCCTCATAATCAGATTTTTGCCTCAGTATTTTTAACTGTTTTAAGTACCTATTTATGAGGGACGAATTTTCAATGAAATTATTGGAATAACAGTCAGTGAATGTTCTGATTAATAGGGAATGTGAATTGCTTTCTTTTGTATTGACCCTTTTATACTCATCTGTGAAATATTCTTTGAGTATGTGCACCATTTTTTGAAAGCAGGAATAATAGCAACAATGTATTGCTGGCGCATAAAAGTTACAATCTTTTCTGTTTGCCCCATGCTCTCTCAATAAGAGAAACGCTTGATGGTTTTCATAGGACTTAGTAATCAATGACATTTAACAGTTCATTGCTTTATAAGGTTCAAATATACACGATTATACCACTTTCTGCATGAAATGGTTACTGAAGCGGGCTGATATTAACATATTAATCAAAGATGAAACCGTATTGTTTGTCTTTTTGCAATATATTGATTTGGATAAACCAAAAGATTCTCTTCTGATGCTCACACCTCCCCCCAAAAGGCTCGGTCGAACAAACTTGGCTGTTCAAGTCAGCCATTGGTGAAAAAATAACTACTCCGCCTTCACCACCTTTCTCACTCCCAGCACTTCCCCATCCGCCAGTATCTGCAATAAGTACACCCCATTCGGCAGCCCTTCCTCGTCGAAAGTAAAGCGGTGGCGCTGGCTGGCAGACACTTCCCGCAGCTCCTGCTTCGCTATCAGCTGGCCGTAGGGGGTGAGCAGGCGGGCCTGTACCACCGCCTTGCGTTCGGCCAGAGAAAAGTCGGCTTGGAATTGCTCGCTAAAGGGCGAGGGGTAGAGCTGCAGGTAAGGCATTGGATCGCCCGCCCCTTCGGTTACATCGGTGAGGCCCTCGGTGAGGATCATCACCTCGGGGTCATCGAAGTAGAAGCCATCCTGGTTGACGAAGCCGTCGGAGTGGATCGAAAAACGGATGTAGACTTCTTCAAAACCGAGGTATTCGGAAATGTCGATCTCTTCCATGACCCATTCGTTCTGGCTGCCGTCGTAGAGGGGCTCGCCCTCCGGCTGGAAGTTGCCGTTGCCGGCTTTGGTGTATTTACCGCAAAGGGGAATGAAATTGAGGCCGTCGACGGAGATCAGCACCTGGGCGTAGTCCCAGTTGGACTCGATCTGCCAGTGAGCCCAAAACTTCAGGAATGCTTTTTGGCCATCGAGCAAAGAGACAGGATTCTGCAGAGTGATGTTGGCCTCGTAGCCATCCGGGTAGTTGCCGTTTGGGCTATCGGTGAAGCTGGTGGGCGCGGAGACGAAACTTTCTTCCGTTAGCCCCCAGAGAAAATTGGAGGTCCAATTGTCTCCGGCAGACAAGTCGTCGAAAAAGATCGTTTCCAGGTTGCCCTGCAGGTAGGATTTGCGCAGGGTGTCGGTGCGGGTGTACAGGCCATTGTCGATGTGGACGGCGAATAGAGCCTCCTGCTCCCCGCTTATTCCTTCTTCGAGAGTATACTCAAATGTATAGCTATCTTCCTCCAGAAGAGCAAGGGTATATTCCTGAGGGGTTGACATAACCGTCACATTAGGGCTGCCGGCGGTTACGGAAACCGTAACCGGGCCGTTCATCAGGCCGAATTTTTTCAGGGCCAGGCCGATGCTGCCTTCGGCAGTGGTGAGGATCTCCTCGCTGTTGTCTTCTACTTCGAGATAGTTGAGCAGCAGGTGGGCGGCCGTCAGATTTTGTAACAGGCAGGACTTGTTGAGCTCGTCGATCATGCTCTGGGAAGGCCAGAAGCCCACCGAACCGAAGCCCACTTCTGGCGTATAGGAGTAGATTGCCGGCTTGGATTCATTCTCTCCGTACATCCAGTCATCGCTGTTGCCATTGACGATGTATCCTACTGTCTCGCTACCGGTGCCCATCGTGAAGTTGTTTTCCCGGATCAGCAGGCGGCCAAAACCCTTGAAAATAGCATCCTCCTCGGTAGGCAGGTCATTGTAGCCCCAGGGGTGGATCAGCAGGTTGCCGTAGGTGTGATAATTGAGGGCAATGCCAAACTGGCGTTGCTCGCAAAAGTGTTTGACGGCCTGCGTTTCCGGCTCGGAGAAAGGCGCGATGCCCCTAAAGGTCGCTCCTTCGGGATTGGAAGAAGAACCAATATCATCCGCTCCCCATTCGTAGCCGTAGTTGCGGTTGAGGTCGACGCCGTAGATGATGGTATCTTCATCGGCCCAGCGGTTCTTCCGCCACAAACCGCCGCCGAAAGGGTCGGTGGTTTCATTGTAGATGTAACCGTCCGGATTGATACACGGGATGAAGTACATTTCCGTATGGTTGACCAGGTATTGGACCTCCGGATCTGACTCGTAATTCTCCAAAAGATACCACAGGTAAAAGATCATCTGAGAGAGGCTGTTAGGCTCACGGGCATGGTGCAGGGCCGTGTAGAGTACTTCCGGCTCGTCTTCGTCTTCGTTGGGGTTGTCCGAAAGGCGCAGCCAGAAAATGGGCCGCCCTTCGTGGGTCAGTATATCGCCGATGGGCTGGCGGGCGCTGAGCAGGCCCGGATACATTTCAACCATTTTATCCAGGGTTGCCAGCATCTCCTCGTAAGTATAGTAGCCGCCCATCGAACCGTATTCATAATTGGCAGGCGTTGAGTAATCATATAAAGGGCCGCTGTCCTCATCACAACCGTTGCCCCGGAAATTCAGCGATTGATCAGGTTGAAGGCTTTGCTCCCGGTACCAGGCTTTGACGTCGGGGATAATGATTTCATACTCAATGCCGTGCTGGCTGAGCAGCGCCAGTTCCCGTTCGGAGAAGTCATTGATTAGAAAGCGCCCTTTGGCCAGCTGGCCGTGGTCAGTTTCCAGGCCCAGGGCCGCCAATTCCAAAAGGCCGGTGTTGGCCAGGCTGATCTTGGCCCGCGAGTAATTCAGTCCGGGCTGAGCAAAAAGGGTAGTTGCCAAAATCAAAAAGAAGAGGGGTAGAAGTTCTTTTTTCATACTAATTTGATGCGTTTGGATTGTCTAAAACAGGGGGATGAAGGTAGCTCTTTTTTGTTTCGGAGAAAGCCTCATTATACCAATAGGCTATTGGATGACATCAAAAGGGCGATATTGTTCGGAAAATAAATTCACTCCTCCCGGATCAATGCCGAGACCTTCATTGCGCGCAGGGCCGGCGGCACGGAGGCCAGCCCTCCGATAGCGATGACGGTAACCGCTACTATGATGAAATCGATTAACCGCATACTAATGGGGTAGGCGTCCACAACGAAATTGCCGGGGACAGAAATAATGCCCACGGTCTTTTGCAGGGTGTACAAAACTATGGCCAGAGCGAACCCCATGCCGATACCCAGCAGGCTGAGCAACAATCCCTCGTTGAGGAAAATATTGCGAACGCTGGTATTCAGGGCGCCCATAGATTTGAGAATAGCGATGTCTTTTTGTTTTTCCAGCACGACCATCCAGAGGGCGCCAACGATGTTGAAGGCGACCAGCAGCATCATCAGGCTGGCGATGGCGTAGCTGAGCCATTTTTCGACCTGCATCAGCCGAAGAAAGGAAGATTCCTGCTCGTAACGGCCTTTAACGTCGAAATCCGGGCCCATGACGGCCTGCACGGCCGCTACCACTTGCGAAGCCTCGGCGCCAGGGGCCATTCTGATCTCCAGGGCGCTCACCTCGCTCTCTGTTCCGGATAGCTCCCGGGCAAATTCCAGGGGCGCCAGGACGTACTGGTTGTCGAACTCCTGCTGTATGACGAAGGTGCCGCCCGGATAGATGTAACGGCGGCGAAAGGGTTGTAGCTGCTGGCCGAACAATCCGCTGCTCTGCTCTCTTTTTGGCATGTAAACGGCCAGTTCCGTAAAGCGGTCGCCGACGTTGGCGCCCAGCTTGTTGCGCATGCCCAGGCCGAGAATGGCCAGCTGCCTGCCGTTTTCTTCAAAACTATACCTGCCTTCCCGCACTGTCGTATCGATGCCGACTACCTTATTGAAATTTTCATCTACCCCCTTGAGGGTGCCGAAGTCCTGGTTGTCCTTATATTCAAAAAAAGCGACTTCCTCCAGGGTGCGGGATACCTGTTCCACCCCTTCCAGGGCCATCAGCTTTTCCAGCATCACCGTATCGGCCTCAAAGGTTTTTCCCCGGGTGGGAGTGGCCTTTATATCCGGGTTGAAGTTGCTGTACATGGTGGTGATGAGATCTTCGAAGCCATTGAAGACGGAGAGCACCAGGACCAGCGCCGCCGACCCTACGGCAATACCAAAGACTGCAATGCCGGTGATGATGTTGATGGCATTGGTCGATTTTTTGGCAAAAAGGTATCGCCGGGCGATACGGAGGGATAGGTTCATGTGGTTAGTGGTTGCTAATGAAGCAAAGGAAGGGTTTATTTGGCAAAAATGGAAAAGTCCTGGTGTAGACTTGACAAGTTTTTCCGGTGGTGGCAGGCAGGAAAACTTGTCAAGTCTAGCCCAGAACTATCTCAC
>JAGQXQ010000368.1:0-2266 GCA_020436535.1 Phaeodactylibacter sp. | reverse complement strand
GTCAGGCGCTGCTGGGAGGCATTGATATAGCTCACCTGGATGGTACGGTAGTCGAAGGAGTTGATCAGGCCGCCGCGGAAACGCTCTTCGGCGATCTCCAGGTTGCGGCGGGCGTTGGCCACCAGGGAGGTGGTCACTTCCACCAGGCGTTTTTGGGTGTTGTAGGTAGCCAGGGTGTTGCTCAGCTGGTTGTTGAGGTTGCGTTTGAGGTCGCTGATGTTGTGCTGAGCGATCAGCTCTTCCGTTTTGGCATTTTCAATGCGCTTGCGGCGCACGCCGGCGTCAAAAATAGGGTAGGAAGCTGAAAAATTGATGAAGCCCGTGAAGGTTTTGGCGCCGACCCGGGGAAGTTCCCGGGGTTCCATTTCGAAGCTGAACTGCTGTTCCCCGGTGGAAAGAGCTACATCGTAGGTCAGGCCGGAGCGGACTTGTACCGTTGGAAGGAGGCTGGCCTCCTGCACTTTGGTATTCAGGGCGGCCAATTCCCGGTTGACGAACTGGTTCTGCAGCTGGTTGTTACTGGCCTGCATCTGTTGGCGCAGATCCTCAATTTGATAATCGGGTACATTGTAAGTCAGCGTATCGGACAGGCGGTAGGAGGTATTCAGCTCTTCAACCCCCATGCTGAGGTTGAGATTTCGGATGGCCGTTTGGAAGGTGTTGGCCTGAAGAATGAAGTTGGTAGAGTCATTCAGGTAGGCGTCCTGGGTCTGCAGGATGTCAAAAGTGCTGGCCTGGCCAAACTCCTTGCGCAACTCCTGATACTCCACCCGGTCTCGCGAAAGCACCAGTACTTCCTGGACTACATCCAGCTGTTCCTGCTGAACGAGCGCATTGTAGTAGGCCTGAATGATACTCTGAATGCTGTTTTCTACAGCTATTTTGATGTCGCCGCCGCTGAGCTGGTTCTGTACCTCCAACTGTTCTTTGGTATAGCGAACCCGGTGGCCGTTGAAGATCGTCCAGTTGGCTTCCACCCCTGGCGTAAGGCCGGTGTTGATGGTATTGCTGGTTCGCAGCACCGAGCCCGGGTTGCTGAGGTCCCGGTAGCTGTTGTTGGAATTGAGGGTCAGGTTAATGGTGGGGTAGCGCCCGGCTACGGCCCAGTCGTTGTTGTTGGCCGATATGTCCGCCCGGGCTTCCGATATTTGGATCTGGTAATTGTTTTGTAAGCCGGTTTCTATGGCCTGAGAAAGACTGAGTTCCTGCTGGCCATTACTGCCGGTGCTCAGTAGGAGTAGGATCGGTAGAAAATAAAATGTCTTCATAGTCAATTGTCGGTGGTGATTAAATAAACTTGCGTTCAAAGACATATCGCTTCAGGTAAAAGTTGTAAAAGAATACGGTGCCGGTTGCGCACAACTTAGTGATATACTGATGACTGCTGAAAAAATCCAGCTGAGTCAGGCCATAAATAATCCCGGTACTCAGCGCCATACCACCCAGCGAAACTATGAGTGATAGTGCGAAGGCCCGGTAAGCCGAACCCTGCAATGCAAAAACAAAACGCTTTTGCAGTATGAAGTTGATGACCATGCCACAGGAGTAGGAGATAATATTAGATATCACCGGTGAAAAAAAACGGCCGACCAGCAACAGGTAAATCACATAGTCTACCGTCGTAGCTACGGCTCCGGTCATAGCAAACCTGGCTTTCAGTTGGAACAGGTTGCCTATTTTTTCCCAGTTCAACTTCATACTTCGGACAATTTACACCGAAGGTAAGCAGTTTGAGGGAAATTGGGCGGTATTTGGTATTCGCTGGTTCGTTAGCACTAACAAGTACAACAGAAGGGTGGTAAACCCAACACCGAAATGCGAACCCCGTCCCATTAAAGGGCCTCCCTCTCCGCTCTGAAATAATCCATCACCTCCTCCCAGTTGTCGGCCCGCCGGAAGCGCGTCTCGTGGATGTTGTGTAAGGCCGTGTACAAAAGAGCTTTGCCCCCGAAATGTTCCAGGTTGAAGGCGTGGTCATCGATCATATAATCGGCCTGGACGATACTTTTATCGCCACAGAAAATAATGTTTTTCCAGTGAATGAAGGGGAAGTGCTCCTGAAGCCAGTCGTACTTGTCTTCAAAAGAATTCCGGAATTCCATGGCGGCGGTCACTATAAAGACCTCGTAATCCTCCATCAATTCCCGGATACCCTCCTGGCTCCCCGGTATTACCGGCAGGCCTTTGAAAAAACCTTTCTCATAGATGGCCTCCCGGATATACTCTGCCCCCGGGATCTGATATATCTTCTTCCCCCAGTATTCTT
>JAGQXQ010000367.1 GCA_020436535.1 Phaeodactylibacter sp. | reverse complement strand
GACTCCATGAAATCGAACCACTGTTCCTGGGTCAGATATTTCAGGTCAACCGGAAGTCCATCTTCCCAAATGCCGGCCAGATAATGGGAGTGTGGTTCCCCAAAGATAGGCCCTGCGCCAAGGAAAAGGGCTGCCTGCAGGTTGGTAAAACCAGGGAATACCGGAGATTCCCCATCCGGATCGTTCCGCCCTAATTGGCCAAGCAGCCGGAATGGAACGAAATCCTCATAAGTTTCATTATCCAGGAGTTCTTTGGTACGGTTATATTCTGTCATAAAGGTATTAGTCATTCCCGGGTCATCCGTCTTGATCGACAGGTCGATTGGGATAAACCCTTTGATATTGCGCTGTCCCTCCCCGATCTGGGCCTCGGCATTCAGGGCAGCAAATCCGGTAGCTACGCCGCTGCTGTATCCAGCCATGATCATTCCATCCATCGGACTGCCGGTCAGGTAGCGGGCCAGGCGGGCGATCGCTATACCCCTCCGCAGGTCCCTCTGTTGCTTATCCAGGCCCCAGTCAGCCATGAAGGTGAAGTCTGAAACGCCATCAGGAACCAGGTTCCAGGCCTGGTCGATACCCCAAACGTCAACGCCGTTCTTGGCGAGGTAAACGGCCATTCCAAAACCCCTGGGAGTAGTCGGAGAATTGATGCCTGGGAGCATCATGCCGACAAAACTCTTGGCGTCTCCGTGCTGGAAAAACAGTGATTTGGAAGTCCTCGCCGGCCGGTTGGGAGACCACTCTTTGACGACCCGGTGCAGTCCGATCCGGTCGTATGGCCCGGAGCCGATGCGTACCGTAAACATGTAATGGGCAATATCCCCTTCTATTACCCGCCGGTAGTAGCCGTGAACGCCCATCCCCCGGGGAACAACTCCTTCCGGAGCCATTTCCACTTCCATCGGCCACTCGGCGGTTGTCACCACTTCATTGGCCAGAAATACGGGGTCGATATCCAGCCCTTCAGCCAGAGCCTGGACATTAATGGCTTGCACTTGTTGGTCCGGACCGGAAAGAAGAGGCACGTCTTTCTGGCACCTGCTCAATAGCAGGAAAATACTAATGACTGCAAGAATTGAAAATAATTTTTTCATTGGTCTTATTTTTTGGTTTAAAAATTGGCAGAGTGCGCCTTCCGGCGGTTGTCGGAGGAAAGACTCAATTGGGCAGGTAGAGAGTAATAGGGGATAGAAACCAGAAAAGGACGGGCTACTCTGGCTTCTATCTCATATTTGGTTTTTTGGAATTATCGATGACCTTAAATAAGGAAAAAGGAGGCGAAGTTATTTGTGCTATAGTTGCATTCGCTTGGAAAATAGTTGCAAAATGCCATGCCACAAGGGTATTCCTGTTGCATTAGGCCGCAAAAGAAGGAGAAAAACCCAATCAGCCACGCGATTCCGAAGGCGCCTTTCCGAATTCAGCGGTAAACACCTTAGAAAAGTAGGAGAGGTCATTGAACCCAACCTCAAAGGCGATTTCGGTGACCGATAGGCCGGTCGTTTGCAGGAGATGCAGGGCGTGCTGAAGACGGACAGAATGAATGAAGTGTCCGGTTGATTGGCCGGTCAGGGCTTTTAGTTTGCGGTGCACCTGGGTGCGGCTCAGGAAGACCTCTCCGGAAAGTGCTTCAACGCTAAAATCCGGGTCATCTAAATGAGCTTCTACCACTTTTCGCACTTTTTGGACAAAAGCATCCTCCATTTCCCACAAGGAGCCGGAAGGCTCTGGTTCCGGGTTTAAACCGGCATATCTTTCCTGCAGGCGCTTCCTCAACTGGATCATCTTCTCCATCCGAACCATCAGTTCTTTCCGGTTGAAAGGCTTGCCGAGATAAGCGTCGGCACCCTTTTCCAGGCCGGCGATGCGGTCTTCTGTAGCCGTCCTGGCAGTGAGCAAGATGATTGGGATATGGCTGGTGCGTTCGTCATTTTTAAGCGTGGCGGTAACAGCAAAGCCATCCTTTTCCGGCATCATCACATCGCTGATGATGACATCGGGTACTTGTTTTATTGCCATCTCAATACCGGCTTTACCATTGTAAGCAGCCAGCACGGAATAGTCTTGTTCCAGGCAGGCCTGTAGGTAGCGTACGACGTCTTTGTTATCCTCGATGACCAGCGCGAGGGGTTTGCCATTGCTGTCTCCAGCCAACGGCAAGGCCTCGTTCGAGCCTTCTGAATCTGCCACCATAAACTGGCTGGCTACCTGGTTTACTTTTTCTTCCTGGAAGGACTTGTGGGCCTTGGCAGTGCGGGTAACGGGCAGCTGCATCAGAAATGCGCTCCCCTTTCCCGGCTCGCTTTGGACGGATATGGTTCCATTCAACAACTTCACCAGTTCCTGCGTGAGCGCCAGGCCCACGCCAAGCCCTTCGCCTTGTCGGGTGGCGGAATCGTCGACCTGATAAAAACGGTCGAAGATTCTGGCTTGCTTATTGGCTGGAATTCCGATGCCCGTATCTTTAACCCTGATTTCAAGCAACTCCTGGCCTTCCTCTTTTTTACTGCTCACCTTTACGTAGACATTGCCTCCCTGTGGGGTGTATTTGAGGGCGTTGGACAGCAAATTGGACAGGATTTTCAGCAGCTTGTCTTCGTCGAAATCCATGCTAAGTTCTGGTGTAGTACTTGAGAAGTACAGGCCAATCTTCTTTGATTCAGCAAAGGAATGGAAGGATTCCGTCACATATTTGAGGTACGTAACGACATCTTCCAACTGCATATCTACCTGCATCACCCCCGATTCGATCTTCCTAAGGTCCAGCATCTGGTTGACCAGATTGAGGAGGTTCTGTCCGTTGCGGGTGATCATTTCCATACCTTCTCTGAACCAATGTTCCGGCTTTTGAACAACCTGGCCGGCCATCCCCAGGATTACGGTCAACGGGGTCCGGAATTCATGGGTGATATTGGTGTAAAGGCGGGTTTTTAGCAAATCGATTTCCTTAAGGCGTTTGGCCTCTTCCAGGGCGATCCTTCGCTTTACCTGATAACGGTAGATCAACAAGAGAGGGGCGAAAAATAAAGCTGCAAAAAGAATATACGCCCACCACCGGCTCCACCAGGGTGGTGAAATGATGACCTGTATTACCGCCAGCTCTTCATTCCAGACACCGTCGCTGTTGGCTGCCTGCACCTGGAAAAGATACTTTCCCGGAGGCACCGAGTTGTAGCGTGCCTCCCGGTAGGTGCCGGAGAACACCCAGCCTTTATCGATGCCCACCAGTTGGTAACGGTATTGATTTTCACTGGGGTTCGTAAATTCCAGCCCGGTAAATACAAAGGAAAAAGAGTGCTGATCGTAGGCTAAACGGATCTCAGAGGCTATTTCAATATTTTCCTTCAAAGGGCTGTCTTCGCCGGCTTGTACCGGTTCATTGAACAGTTTAAAATCTGTCAAAACAGCTTTGGGGGCAATGGGATTGTCCACTACCTTTTCTGGAGTGAAGATTTGCAGAGCACTGTAATAGGACGAATAAAACAACTCTCCAGACCGGCTCTTAAAGAAACAACGGCCAGGGTCCATTCCAATGATACCGGCCTCCTGCCCGTAGTTTCGGTAAGTATCTTCTTCCGGGTCGTAGCGCGTCAATCCTGACGAAGTAAACCAAATCCTTCCCAGCCTGTCCTGCTCAATGCCCAGCACGCTGTTCCTGGACAAGCGGTTTTCCATATTAATCAGTTCGTACGTTTCGTCATTGGGGTTGAATTTCACAATACCGTAATTCATGGCTGCACACCAAAGTAAACCATCAGAGGCCTCAAAAAAATCAACGATGAACAGGCCGTCCAGGAAACAATCTGATTGGAAAGTGTCAGCCACTTCCTTCAGCCGGCACAAGCCTCCCATGCCTGGCGCCACCCAGGCCCGCCCTTGTGAATCCTGATAAACCTTGTTGATGAATGATGAATGAGCCGGGTCGGAATTATGCTCATCAAAGATAAGTCGCTGAATTATTTTACCGGCGCCAGGGTTAAAAAAGATCAAGCCGTTACTGCCCGTTCCGATCCACAAATTTCCTTTTTCATCCGATTCGATCTCATTCACTTGGCCATCGAATAGGCCCGAGGGGTGGCTCAAATGACGGAAAACTGCGTTCGAGGGCTCGTTCGGCACTACCTGATCCAGGTTCAGGACATCAATTCCATTATGGTGCCCTATCCAGAGCTCGTTGTTATTATGATCATGCCAGAGTGCATAGGTGAGATTACTGCCGATAGAATTGGAGCGGGAAGAGTCCTGAACAAAATGGGTTATCCTGCCGGTGCGCCGGTCCAGCCGGTTTAAACCTCCCTGATAAGTTGCCAGCCAAAAGACATCAGAAGATTCTTCAAAAATATCCCGGATAGCCGAACTGGAGAGCGCTCCTTTGTCGGATTCCCCCTGGTAATAATTCTCAAAAACCGGCTGATTATTAATGCCCTCACTGCTTATTTTGATTTTATAGTACCCAACTCCGTTCCCTATCCAAACCATACCTGAACGATCCTCCATGATCGATAGGACCTCATAAAAAGGAAGGCCCGGATTGGTGGGGTTTTGGGTAATAAAATGCTGCAGGTTACTTTTGGGGTCAAAAAAGAAAATACCCTTGGGGGACTCCAAATTATCTCCACCCCGGATACTATTAATGGGATTAATGCCCAAAAAGGGGAGGAAAAAATTTCCACTACTATGCCTGAATAACCCTACGCGGAGGCCTGGTTGCATTCCCTTTAATTCAATTTGCTTTTCAGGTTGAAGGGAGCTCCTTTGGAACTGGCGCAGGGAATGATCCGATATCCAGATGCGATCCTCTGAAACATGAAACCCCAGGCAGTTGAAGCCCAATTGTCCGGCCCTGCCAAAGGAAACCCGCTCTATATTGCCGTTATTTAAATCTAAGCGATCCAGTGCTACTTCCCCCAGGCCGTACGAAGCCGAACGCACCCAGTAAATGCCTTCCTTCTCCTTTGAGGCTTCGATGGCCAGGATTTTCTTAAAGCTCAGGCTATTCGGATTTCCATCTTCGTGAATAAACCTCCGGAAGCCGCCGGCGCCCTGAACATAAAGATTAAGGCCATTTTCCGTTGCCACCCACACGTTTCCCTTCGGATCGAGATAAAGTGGGGAAAACAGCATCGATTGGTGGGCATGGAAGGAAATGGTGTCGCAACTCAGGGAATTGGGGTTATCCGGGTAAAACCCAAAGTGAGTTACCTCGCCCGAAGCGGGGGACAGCCTGTCCAGAACAGGAATACCATCCTGGTTCTTAACCACCAGCCACAAATCACCCACAGTGTCGATCAGGATTTTCAGGACATTGTTCCCTCTCAAGGCTCTGGAGTCCTCATGGTTATAGTTATAATGAATAAACTGCCCGGTTGAACACTCCCATTTATTCAGCCCTCCATCATAGGTGCCGATCCAAAGGTTGCCCTCCTCGTCTTCTTCCAGATCCCAGATCCAATCACTGGAAAGGCCGGTAGGCCTATTGGAGTATTTCTTGAAAGATTTGATTTGATAGCCGTCATAACGGTAGAGCCCGTTCGTTGAACCTAGCCAGATAAAGCCTTTGTGGTCTTGCAGGATATCAACAAATGCCATGCCCATGCCTTGTTCCGGGCCGAAGTATTCCCATTCCAGGCCTTCCGGATTTTGAGCTGGAAGTTGGAGCGCCGGAATAGCAAGAATGCAGAAGGTGAGTAAAAGTTGTTTTAAGCCATTGTTGAGCCCCGCTGTTTCCATTTCCTATTCGTTCATAAACCATGATAACGAATTTCCAATAAGTAAATTTAACATACCAAGCTAACGAACCCAAATAACGGAAGTTAAAATAACAATAGGTTCTGGAACAACGAGTTCCATAATTGCTTAAACAGGTTTCAAATTGGAGGCCGTGGATAGGATTTTGAACAAATTCTAATTCGCTTCCACATATTTTTTGAAATTATCCAAAATAGCCTGCCAGCCGTTTTTTTGCATTTCGGCCGGGTTCGTATTTTCCGCTTCAAAATTTTCCATTACAAAAACACCTCCATCCACTTCCGAAAAATGAACTTGCACATTGCGGCCGTCATCAAGGATATATTCCAGGTTTTTATTTTCATTTATTACAGTATATGTGCCGCTAAAATCAAAGCCCATGCTGCCATCTTTGGCTTCCATTCGGTAGTTGAATTTTCCGCCCGGCCTTAAATTATTTTCTGCACTGGGCGAATGCCATTCGTCGCTGGCAAAATTCCAATTCGTGATGTGTTTGGGTTGCGTCCACATTTCCCATGCTTTCCCAATGGGGGCATGTACGGTTGTCTGTACAGTAATGACCGTTCGGCTGTCATCATTGGCAGCCTGCCGTACTTTTTCGATGTCGATCTTTCGCATCTGCATCATGGCGCCGACGGCTCTTTGTGCCCTGGCAGGGTTGGGATCGGAAATAAGCTGGATGAGTCCATCAGGTACAATTTGCCAGGTTACCCCATATTTGTCTTTCAACCAGGCGCACATCATTTCCTCTCCTCCATCGGCGGTGAGTTTTTCCCAGAAATAGTCCACCTCCTTTTGTGTTCTACAGTGCACCACAAACGATATGGCTTCATTGAACCCGAACCCATGCGTGACGCTGCTGTCCATGGCCATGAAGATATTTCCATCAAGCCGAAACTGGGCATGTTTGATGTTTCCGGTGTCGGGGCCGCCTTCCCCTTCTTCATATTTTGCCAGGAGATTTATGCCGGAGTTTTCAAATAGGGACGTGTAAAAATGAATGGCATCTTCTGCCTTTCCGTGTTGTTTTTCAGTGAATAGGAGCACCGGTGAGATCTTCTGCCCCACGTCCGATATTTTACCCAGGGTCAATTGCCAGGAGACGCCATATTTGTCCTGCACCCAACCATATTTTTCACTCCATTGATATTTTTCGAGCGGCATCAATGCTTTTCCTTCTTCCGATAATTTTTTCCAGGCATGATCAATTTCCGCTTCGCTTTCGCAAACGACGTAAAAGGATACGGATGGATTAAAAGTAAACATCGGCCCGCCGTTTAGTGCGGTGAACTCCTGGCCGGAAAGAAAAAACTGGACGGTCCGGGCCGCCTCGCCCTGATGCTGTATGTCGCCCATTTTTGAATCGGGAAAAATGGACATGTAAAAATTGGCGGCTTCTTCCGCCTGTGTGTCAAACCATAGGAAAGGGGTGATTTTTTGCTTGCTGGACATAGTCTTATTGGATTGAATTATGATGAAAATGGTGAATGAAATGGTTCGCTTCTCTTTTTACTTTTTTTTCTTCAAATTCTCTTTTACCCTGAATTTCACGATCCTCGAAATTAAATCGAGTGGCATCGGCTCGTCAATTGGAAATTGCACCGACCCTTTACCTTGTTTGTACCTGGACAATTCTTCCGAAAATGCCGCATGTCCCGTTGGAGTGGCGTAAAAACCGATGTGGCTTTTATACCCTGCAAAGTAGGCCAGCGGACGGCCATTTAATTGGTAGGCAGGCATGCCATAAGAAATGCTTTCCGATGCTTCCGGGGCAGCGGCTTTTACCGTTTCCCTTATATCTTCTAAAATAAGCCGGGTTGTTTCCGGAAAACTGGAAATATATTCATCGATATTTTTTGGCTTTTTCATTTTTTAGTCAATTATTTTCACCATTTATATCCTTTTCGATGTCGGCAATTTCCACTTTTTTGTTTTAAAAAGCAAGCGATACAAAGATATAATGTTTTGAAGTGAAACAAAATAACCATTTTTAGTAAAAAGGGAGTGGTTGATGCAAACTTTTTGTTTTCAAAACGGCCGTTTTCAAAAGCAGGGCCTATCTTTACCTTTGTCGAACCCATCCCCTCTTCATCATGACTAAAGAAGAATTCACATCCATGGCGCTTTCATTTCCGGGCCAAGCTAAGAGTTTGTTCAAATTTCAAACAGCTTCTCAAACGAATTCTACAGTATGAATGCCAGAATAGCTCTTCCTCCTTGCACCTGTCCCCCAATAAACCCTACCTTTGCCCTGTTTTTCCAATACCTCGTAAATGACAGCAGAAGCGATTACCCACTTTCTTCAGGATTATCCGCCCTTCACCTTTCTGCCCAGGGTGGAACTAGAGGAACTGGCTGGCCAGGCCACCCTGGAGGAATTATCGGAAAGTGATTTCCTCTTTGAAGAAGACGAGGAAGCCATGCCCTTTGCCTACGTGCTTCGAAAAGGGCGGGTCGAGGTCCTGAAAAAGTTTGAGGACAGCACCCAGGTCATTGATGTTCTGAAAAAAGGGGGCTTGCTGGGCATACGGGCCATATTGACCCACAAACCCTACCTGGCGTCGGCCCGGGCTACCCGAAAAAGCATTCTGCTTAAGATCCCGGAGCATATTTTACTCGACTTCATGGAGCGTTTCCCCCGGGTGGCCCTGTTTTTTGCCCGGGGGTTTGCGGCGGGCATGCCGGTTATCCACACCGAAGAGAAAGAGGGAAAATCGAAGGAAACGCACTTTTTGAGTCGCGATCCGGTCCTGTTTATGCGCACCGAAGACGTGCTCATTCCCAATCCGGTGGAACGCTTGCTGAAAGGGCCGGCGACAACCACCCTTCGGGAAGTGGCGCGGCAGATGAAAGAGCGGCAGTTCGGTTCCTTTATTATCGTTGATGAGGAAGGCCGGCCCCTCGGTATCGCCACCGAGTCTGATTTTATCCGGCGCGGGTCCGAAAAAAATGTGAACTGGGAATCGCCTGTCAGCGAGATCATGAGCAGCCCGGTGGTGGTTATCCGCAAAGGGGCGACGGCCGCTGAGCTGATCATCGCCATGAGCAGGCACAAGATCGACCATCTGGCCGTAACCGAAGACGGTACGCTTCATTCTCCGGTTCAGGGCATCATCTCCCAGCGCGACATCCTGCTCATGCACGGCAACAACCCGGCGGTGCTCGTCCGCCAGCTTCGGGAAGCCCGCAATATCGAGACCCTGGCGCGCATACGCAACCGGGCCGATGAACTGATTTACAACTACCTCCGACAGGAGGTTTCCATTCCTTTTATCGCTGCGGTGACGACCGAGATCAACGACACCCTGCTCCACAAAGCATTCGACTTTAGTTTTACCAGGTTGCAAAAGGAAGGGATGAAAAAGCCGGCACTCTCTTTCTGCTGGCTTTCGCTCGGAAGCGAGGGTAGAGGAGAGCAACTTCGCCGCACCGACCAGGACAATGCTATCGTATATGAGGACCCGCCGGAAGGAGAGGAAGAACAAGCCGACCTGTACTTTCAGCGCCTGGGCACCGGTGTCGTGGATATACTTATTCAATGCGGCTTCGCCCGCTGCCCGGGCGACATTATGGCCAGCAACCCCAAATGGGTCAAACCACTCAGCGGCTGGAAGCAGCAATTTACGGACTGGATAGGATATCCCAATTCGGAGGGACTTATCGGAGTCTCCATTTTCTTTGATTTCCGCCCAGGCTACGGGGACTCCCGCCTGACCGACGCCCTCACGGATCACATCCTGCAAACCATCGGGGGGCGCAGCAGCTTCCTGAATTTTTTTGCAGAAAGCGCTCTGCGGCACCCTTCCCCTATGGGGTTCTTCGGGAAATTCATCCTTGAAGAGCAAGGTGGTAAAAAGGGGGCTTTCGACCTCAAAGCCCGCGCTATGCGCCCGCTCGATCATGCCGCCCGTGTATTGGCTTACGCGAATAATATTCGCGGGGTGACCAACACCATCCAGCGGTACGAACAACTGACGGATATCCTGCCGGACAAAAAGTTGTTTCGGGAGGCTTCCCTGGCCTACGAGATCCTCCTGCGCTACCGGGCCATCAACGGCTTCCGCAACGACGACTCAGGGCGATATATCTTCCCTAAACAACTGACCCGTATAGAACGGAAAACGTTGGAAACCTGCTTTGCAGCGGTGGAACGGGTGCAGCAGTATTTGAGGAATGTATTTCGGGTGAGCTGATTCTTCGTACCTCCCTTAATAAATCCTACCTTTATAGGCCAAAATGAAGAATAGCCGATCATGCAAGGACTACAAGTACTATTTGAAGACAACCACCTGATCGCCGTCAACAAGCCGGCGGGCGTCCTGGTGCAGGGCGATGAGACGGGTGACCGGCCGTTGGGGGAGTTTGTCAAAGACTATATCAAGGACCGTTACAATAAGCCGGGTGCAGTGTTTCTGGGCATCATTCACCGGCTGGACCGTCCGGTGAGCGGAGTGACTATCTTTGCCCGTACCAGCAAAGCATTGACCAGGATGAACCAACTGTTCAAGGATCGAGAGATCCAAAAAGTGTACTGGGCCATCAGTGCCACCCGGCCGGAGCCGTTGAGCGGCCATCTGGTCCACTACATCGAGAAAGACCGCAACAAAAATTTCGCACATGCCTACGCCAAGGCTAAAGGCGATGCCAAACGATCAGAGCTGGACTATAGCCTGATGGCTGCCCTCGGCTCCCACAACCTGATCGAGGTGAAGCCCGAGACGGGCCGCCCCCATCAGGTAAGGGTGCAACTGGCTCGCCTGGGTTGTCCCATCCGCGGTGACGTGAAGTACGGCTTCCCCACTCCCAATCCGGATGGGTCGATCCACTTGCACTGCCGTTCCCTCTCCTTCGAGCACCCGGTGAAAAAAGAACCGGTAATGATCGTAGCCAACCCCGACGAACAGGATGAGATCTGGCGGCTGTTTAAGCAGCAGTGGGGGTGAATGAGAAGTGTATGAGTGTATTCGTGAGGGCGATCCGGAAACCCTCC
>JAGQXQ010000366.1:272-4527 GCA_020436535.1 Phaeodactylibacter sp. | reverse complement strand
CAGCGGCGGCTGTGGGTGCTGAGCCGGCTGGAAGAGGGCCTGGCGGCTTACAACATGCCGTCTGCCATCCGCATCGAAGGTGCGCTGAATGTAGAAGCATTAGAAAAAGCTTTGGAGGGCCTGGCCAACCGCCACGAGATCCTGCGCACGCGCTTTGTGGCGGAAGAAGACGGCGAGCCGCGGCAGGTAATTGCCCCGCCGGCCGCCTTCCATCTCCCCCGTATTGACTGGCGGGATAAAGAGCCGGCCGAAACGAAGGCTTACCTACAAGCCCATGCGAATCAGGTTTTTGACTTGAGCGAAGGGCCCTTGCTGAAAGCCGAGTTGCTGCACACGGGCGAGGGCAGCCATATCCTGCTGCTCAACATGCACCACATCATCTCGGACGGCTGGTCGATGGAGGTGCTGCTGCGGGAGTTGTCCGCGCTGTACGATGCAGCCGCAAAAGGAGAAGAGAACCCGCTGCCGGCCCTGAAGATCCAATACAAGGAGTACGCGGCCTGGCAGGGCGAATTGCTGTCGGATAACGAACGCATGGCGGAACTGCGGGGCTACTGGCGGGCGCAACTGGCCGATCTACCGGTATTGGAACTGCCTGCCGACTATCCCCGCCCCTCCGTCAAATCGTACCGGGGAGGCCGGCTTCATCACACCTTCGGCCCGGAAGTATTGGAGCAGTTGGAAAAGCTAAGCCGCGAGTCGGGCGCCAGCCTGTTCATGGCGCTGACGGCGCTGGTGAAAGTGCTGTTGTACCGGTACACGAACCAGGAGGACATCCTGGTGGGCACGCCCACCTCGGGCCGCAACCACCCGGACTTGCACGATCAGCTTGGTTTTTATGTCAACATGCTGGTGTTGCGGGACCGTTTGCATGGAGAAGAGGATTTCACCCAAACGCTGGCCCAGGTCAAAGAAACGGCGCTGGCTGCTTTTGAGCGGGAGCTGTACCCCTTTGACCGGCTGGTGGAAGAGCTGGAGGTGGAACGGGATCAAAGCCGCAACCCCGTTTTTGACGTGATGGTGGTTTTGCAAAACAACGAGCGCAGCGCCTTGAAGTTGGGAGATACCGCGCTTATTCCCATACCCGGCAAGCTCGAGGCCAGCAAATTCGACCTGACGTTCGGTTTTGCCGCCGGCGCGCAAGGGTTACGGCTTGACATAGAATATAGTACAGATCTGTTCCGCCGGGATCGGATAGAGCGGATAGCCGGGCATTTGGAAACTTTGCTGGAAAGCGTACTGGCCAACCCGGCGCAGCCCATCGGCGAGCTGAATATCCTGCCTGCGGCCGAGCGAGATCTGTTATTGAATGAATTTAATGATACCCGGGCGGAGTATCCGCAGGACAAGACGGTCGTCGATCTGTTCGAGGAACAGGCGGAGCGAACGCCGGACAACATAGCCGTCGTTTTTGAAGACAGAGAACTGGCCTACCGGGAGTTGAACGCCCGGGCCAATGGTGTGGCGCATTACCTGCGGGAAAGGTATGACATTCAGCCGGACGACGTCATTGCGTTGCAACTGGAGCGCAGCGAGTGGATGGTGGTTGCCATATTGGGGGTACTCAAGGCCGGGGCGGCCTACCTGCCCATTGCGCCGGATGCGCCCGGGGCCAGGACGCGGTATATGCTGGAGGACAGCCGGGCCAAAGCTTTGCTGACGGATGAGGCGACGTATCCCGTGGCTAAGGAACTAGAGGAGGCCGTTGCTATAAAAGTTATCCAACAGATTGAAAGTGCCAGGCAAACCAACCTACAACGAACAAGGCACAACCCGGAAGATTTAGCTTATGTCATTTATACTTCCGGCTCTACAGGGCAGCCCAAAGGCGTCATGATCGAGCACCTGGCATTAACAAACTTCCTTTGGAGTATGAAAGATGCGCCGGGTATAATGGAGCAAGATGTCTTGTTGTCTGTTACCAACTACACTTTTGATATCTCGATCCTGGAAATAGGGCTTCCCTGGCTCAGCGGCGCGCGAATGGCCTTGGCGTCATCCAGCCAACAGAAGCATCCCGCATTATTACAAGAACTTGTTGAAAAAATCAGGCCTACGCTGTTCCAGGCTACGCCTTCTCTGTGGTCTATCTTAACAAACAGTGAAATACAAGGCCTGGACAGAACAAAACTGCTTAGTGGCGGAGAGGCACTGCCGGAGCAATTGGCAAAGGAACTTACAGGCACAGGTAAAGAGATCTGGAACCTGTATGGCCCCACGGAGACGACGATCTGGTCAAGTATATTGTTAATAAAGCCATTACAGCGGATTAGTATCGGCAAGCCGATTGCTAATACGTCTATGTATATTCTGGGTGAGGGTTTACAGGTTTTGCCTATTAGTGTAGCCGGGGAGTTATATATAGGAGGAGAAGGCCTGGCGCGCGGTTACCTGAACAACCCAGCGTTGACCGCTCAAAAGTTCATCCCTCACCCCTTCCGGGAGGGCGAGCGCTTATACCGCACCGGCGACCTGGCGCGGTGGCTTCCGGACGGCAACATCGAGTTCCTGGGCCGGATCGACCACCAATTGAAGGTCCGGGGCTACCGGATCGAAGCCGGGGAGGTGGAGCAGGCGCTGCTGGAGCACCCGGCTATCAAGTCGGCGGTGGTGGAGGGCCGGGAGATGGGCCATGGCAAGGAACTGGCAGCGTACCTGGTGGCCGGGGAAGGGGGGCTTCCTGGCACGGAAGAACTGCGGCGGCACTTGTCGGAGCGCCTGCCGGGCTACATGATCCCATCCTACTTTGTGGAATTGGAGGCCCTGCCGCTGACCACGAGCGGCAAGGTGGACCGCAAGGCCTTGCCGGCGCCGAATGCGGGCAGCCTGGCCTCCGGCGCTGCTTATGTGCCGCCGCGCAACAGCACGGAAGCTACCCTGGTGGAAATCTGGGAAGCAGTACTGCAAAGAAGCGGCATCAGCATCCACGACAATTTCTTTGACTTGGGCGGGCATAGCCTGAAAGCCATTCAGCTGAATGCTAAAATGACAAAGGCTTTTAATCTTCCCATCCCCCTGAACCTTATCTACCAGCATCCGAATATTGCTGCTCTTGCGGCAAAGATCGGGGCATCCGGAGAATACCACCACCAGAATGGCATCCTCTACAATCCGGAAGCGGGGCAAACCGTCTTTGCTTTTCCCTTGTTTTTCGGCCTGGCCGTTTCCTACCAGCCGCTGGCGGCCCTGTTCACCGAAACAGCCTGGTACTGCTTCGATTTTCTGGAAGCAGGCAACCGACTGGAGCTTTACTACGAGCAGGTCAAAAAACACCAGCCCGAAGGGCCTTACGTCTTTTTCGGCTATTCGGCAGGCGGGAACCTGGCCTTTGAAATGGCCCGCTATATGGAAAGCCGGGGAGAAAAGGTGAGCGGCCTGATCTTTGGCGATTCCGTAGTCCGCCTGGAAAAGACGGGCTTTGATTTCAAAGAATATGCCGCCGAAATTGGCGTACACGGCGAAGCGGGCGTTTGGGGCAAGGTGCGGTCCATTTTACTGCAAAATGAGATCGCCCGCAAACAGGCGGAAAGCCGGATGACGGCATATCACCATTTTCTGAACCATCAGGCGATGGATACGCCCGTGCGGGCCGATATATACCTGCTGGAAGCCCAAAGCGGGGATGAACAGGAGGGTTCGATGGTTTCCCGCGACTGGGCGCCTTATACTGCCGGAAAATTCATGGCTTATCCTGCCCAGGGGGCCCATGAAGTGTTGTTTGAACCGCCCAACCTGGCGGTTAACACAGCAACCATCAAGAAAATCCTGTCGGTTATCCGGGATGGCAAAAGCGGCAACGGGCACGCCAATGGCCATGGCGATGGCAAAACCATCCTGCCTGGCCTGTCGCCGGAAGCCGAAACCGCCATCATCCTTGCCCTGGGCCGCCTGGCCACCGAACATTTCGAGCAGGGCGGCCATCCTTTCAACTTCAGCCTGGAGGGCCTCCGCAAAACCTGGCCCCGGGAAGTAGAAGCCATCGAGGGCTACCTGGAGCAGCACGCCGGCGGCGCGCCCGCAGGGGAAGGCACTCTGGCCGGCCTGGCACAGGAAAACCGGGAATTGTTCGCCCAGCTATTGCGGTTGCAGCAGGAGATGGAGTCGATGTGACCTGGTGTTTCCTGGCCATGGCCCAGAGCCTGGCGTGTATATTGAGGTTAGGAGTTGAGCGTAGGCATTGCCCTTGAATTCCTGCTGACCCTAGTGCGCCGGGCACTAGTGCTCTGTAACATAAGTACTCTGTAAAATAAATATC
>JAGQXQ010000366.1:0-148 GCA_020436535.1 Phaeodactylibacter sp. | reverse complement strand
ACTTAATTTACAGAGTACTAAGTTTGATCGAAGAATTTCGAGTCTATTTTGGTGCTGGGCAAGGCGCTCATGACGAGCATAGCCGGAGCTACGTGAGGAATGAGCAACGCTGGCCAGCGTCAAAAGAGGCCGAAATTGTCGATAGGAA
>JAGQXQ010000365.1:22905-24928 GCA_020436535.1 Phaeodactylibacter sp. | reverse complement strand
GAGAATTTACTTAATTTACAGAGTGTTAATCCCTAATCAAAGATATTTTCATTGTAGAATTTCCAACTTTTATAAAATAGAGTCCCTTTGGCATTTGTCCAACAAATAATTCTGTTCGATTTCCTTCAATTTTAAAAGTTTGCAAAACCCTGCCAGTGGCATCTATCAAAAAACATGGTAATGGATCATTAATTGATAGGTTTTCAGAAACATCAAGGGTAATTTTATCCTTTGCAGGATTGGGGAAAACACGAAACGATTCTTCCGGATGATAATCTGTAGTGGAAACCGTTAAAAATGCATCCCGCAAAGCATCATTTACTTCTCTAAAGTCAATATACATACTACCAGATCCATCTTGTCTACTATCATTTTGTTGTACTACCAGGGCCATAGAATCATTGGTATAGTAATAAGCCCGAGCATAATAAAAAATAGCACCGCCGTGTCCCCAGACATTATTACCGAGCGATTTGACACCTAATCCGTTAATACCTGTACCTGGATAGTCTGTATGCATTTCTTGTAAAGAAGACGGCTGTAACAAATGTCCTCCATGCAATCTTTCACTAAAACGAGCCAAGTCTTCAGGATTTGAAATAAGCCCACCAGCACCAGCACCAAAGGCAAATACTCCATCCAAAGAAGTTCCGTTTCCTTGAAGATCCTCATAATCCCCATTATGGTTATCCCAGACGTGCGCAAAAGGTTGATTTGGTAATTCATATGGGTAAGCATATGTATGAGTGAGCCCCAAAGGATCAAGGATGCGCTCTCTTACTACTTCATACCAACTTTGTCCAGTCCCTGTTCCCTCTTCAATAATCCGACACGCCAGTAAATAGTTGGTGTCTGAATATTTATATGTTCCTAACGGAGAATTGGTTCCAAGCAAATAATGGTGGAGAATCGTATCAATTACCCAAATACTATCAGGATATATATTCCAAGCATTCACAATAAAAGGGAGATAATTCGCAATCCCGGAAGTATGACTCAGTAATTGACGAATGGTGGCTTCAGGAGGAACATTTGGATAGGGAGCAAGATACATCCCGATTGGATCATCCAGGTTGAGCAATCCATCTTCCATCATCAATAAAATTGTCGCTGACACAAAAGATTTAGTGACACTCCCTATCCCCATTACATGATCCGTTGTCAAAGGTTGTTCATCGGGTAATTCCTGAGCAGTTCCTGAAGCCCTTTTCCAAAGACAACCGTCTGGCAGGAGCATAGCAGCACTAAAGCCCCATATTTGAGATTGAGAGGTGATGCTGTCAAAAGTTTGGTTAAGTACTTCAAAACAATCATTCTGTGCAAAAGTATGGGTAGTTATAAAAAATGAGAGGACGAGGAAAAGTATTTTTTTTGACATGGCTTAGAGGTTTTAGTAGGTCAGAAAATAAAATTTCACAAAAATTATCATTTTCTGCACTTCTCATCCATGATTTTTATCACTTTGCTATTGTTTTTTCAATTGAATGTAACGGCCCGCATACCTGACGTAGTCAGCTTTTACTGGCTATGGGCAGGTATGCCCTGTGTGTGCCCGGCGGGCATCCGGTCCTTACGAAGGTAAGGAATAAAACTAGAGGGTGCCACAAAGTGGCCCCTTTGGGGAAAGTCCCTTACAGGCGAGTTACCGAAGCCTGTTAGCAAGCCACAAGGGCGTCCCTGGTGACGGGGAGTCTGAAGGAAGTGGGACGGCAAAAGTTGGTACCGACGAACAGGAATCACATAAGAGGCTATGATAGGAGGGTAAGGCAGCACAACGTGCCAAAGCCCGTAGGTAACAATCCTATTGTAGTAGATGTGGCGGAGATCAACGGAAAGCGGATGTCATTACCCGGGGAGGTCTCCATGAGGATTCATTCCTGGAATGGAGAAGCCAGCGTTCGACTGAGCTCACGCCGAAGCCATAGTAGCGGAGCCAAACCACGTTCTAATGACTGGCCATCCCGACACTTCCCCGACACGCTGTGTACGGGGCAAGTAGTGTACGGGACAAGTTGTTGCTGGC
>JAGQXQ010000365.1:10534-22792 GCA_020436535.1 Phaeodactylibacter sp. | reverse complement strand
TCGATGGAGAAGATGCAAGGTGCAAATGGTGAAAAGAGCTTTTGTACTGTTTGGCGAACCGCCGGATACTGCATGCCCCGTACCCAAAGGGTCGGGGCGGTCCGTATGTCCGGTGGTGTGAGAGGGCTGCGGTGGGCTTATGGCTCACCGTTCCCTACTCGATTGTACTTAGTTTTTTTAATTTCAGTTTCCGTTTTTATCCATTCTAGTTTAGCTGTTGTGGAAAACAAATTTGCAGCATGAGCAGACCCTGTGTCTTTCCTGCAATATCTGCAATGGCATAAATAAAAACGCTCAAAGTCACCTAGAACTTTAAATTTAATTCCTTTGCACAAACAAGAACCCAAGTATTCCATATGATAAGTCACCTTTTTTAAATTATGAATTTAGTTGAAATCCATTTTCCAGTATTTCCTGTTTTTTTTCTCGTTTATACTTTCCAATCTTTTCTTTAAGAAACTCGCGTCTCTCCGTTTAAATTAAGCACAACGTCGGGCTACCTGCAGTAGCTGGCGGCGTGTTTGGTTTGAGAGTTGGCCTGACTGTCAATTGTTGACATGAAGACATTGTTGATGGCAACCTTCTTTTTATTGCACAATGATCTTGGTAGCCCCTCTTTTTTTCCCATTATCCAACTCAACGAAATAAATACCCTGAACCAAAGAGGTAATGTTAATTGAAAAGATTTGTTGGCCAATTGCAGAGCGTCTTTTCAGCCACATCAACCGGCGACCATTCAGGTCAAATACTTGCACCGTCGTCAAGCTGTTTTCGTTCGATGGATAACGGATGTTTAGTTGATTCGCTGTGGTGGGATTTGGATATACCACAAAGTCAAAATCGAGTGTATTATGCGCATCAACCAATGAAGTTACGACCCAGTCATTGGTATACAGTTTCGCAACATGGTTGGATGAATTGTTCTGACCCGTAATCAGCACATCGCTGTCACTGTCGCCGTCCACGTCCGCAAAGGCGATGGACCCTAAACTGATACCCTCAAAATCAGAAGCAGGAGGCACTTCGGTAAAAGTTTGAGCAAGCAGGACTTGTGTTGTCATAAATAAGATAAGAAGTAAACTGAATCTCATTTCACTTTTTTTAGATAATGAATTATTTTTCTTTTATGGTTGTCACCAACGGGCAGGCTTCAGCGTGCGTAGCGCCGAAGCCTGCCCGTTTTTGTGCCAGGCGAGCGAAGCGAGTCTGGCACAAGAACGTGAGTATATCGACAATCGCACCTATATATCCGTATTCGGAAGACTCTCTCCGCCTTCAAAGACGCGCCAAATAATCAATTGGTGATCAATGTTTTAAGATCAAGAGAGGTGGGTTTTACCTACACGCATATTGCTTTTTCATAGGTGAAGGGCTCGCCTGCGCCCGCTGCCCGCATTTTCTTCAAAAAAACAAAATTCATTGAATCGTATCAAAAAACGCCGGGTCAAACAACTCATCCAAATAACCTGAGCGCGTAACCCGGTTGTAATTATCCCGGCAGGCCTCCAGCCCGCTGCGCATCAGGCTTACACAGCTGCCGTCGGTTCTGACGCCTTCCCGGTGATCCCGGGCCAGGCGGCAGTGGCCCAACTCATGGAAAACGACAAACTCGCGCCCCAGCGTTCCGGCGCTATTCCAGTATTCCTGGTCGATGGTGACGTGATTGGGCTGGTGGGAAGAATAGCTGCATTGGCCCGCCACTCCGTCGCCCGGGAGTTTTTCAATGACACCGGTGATATTGGCCTCGCGCAGATTTACTTCCAGGCCACGCTGCTCCGCCTCTTTTTCGAAGCTTTCGAAATAGGGCCAGAGGGCTTCGTCTACGCCTTCATACGCCGTGGTTTGCGCTTCCGGTTCGGCGACGACAGCAGTGAGGTTATCATTCTGGTTGCAGGCAAAGAGAAAAAGCGTCATGGAAAACAAGCCCGTGCGGGCCAGGATGTTTACAGCCATTGTCTATTCTTTTTTGGAGATGGATAAAGGTAGAAGGATCATCAACTCTAATAGGCAATATTTCCCCCTTTAAAGCATCACAGAAATTATACCTTTGAATAAGGCGCAAAGCCCTCCAAAAATTGTGTGTGGCTGACATAAACGGCCAGGCATACGCTAAAAAGGTGGGCAAGCCTTTTTTATAGCATTCCGGAATGGCGCCCTGCCCATGGGCTAAAGGCTGCCGGCGCCGGAACAAAGTGAAGGTAACCGTGCTCACCGCCAGGCCTTCACTTTGTTCGGGCAATACTACCAAACCGGAGTAAAATTTTGTATTTTTATCGTCCTTCAAAAAAATCCAATTTCTATTCTACCAACCAAAAGAAGAATCATGAAAAACGATTCGAAAGAAAGATCGCCGGAAAAAATGAAACAAGGGGTTTCGAGGCGGGCTTTTCTGCGGGGCGCCGGCGTTACGACGGCGGGTACCGTAGCTCTGGCCTCGGGCATGCTTAGCTTTACTGCAGCGGAGCCGGCTCCCGCCAAAACTGCTGTTCTCGGCCCCGGGGAAACAGAGGTGAAATTTATGGTCAACGGCCAGCAACGCGCTGTGTGGATAGAGCCGCGCACCACCCTGGCCGACGCTCTGAGGGAACATCTGAACCTCACCGGCACCAAAGTAGTTTGCGACCGGGGCTCCTGCTCGGCCTGTACGGTCTGGCTGGATGGCAAGCCGGTCAACTCCTGTATGACCCTGGCCGTCGATGTCGAAGGCCGGGAAGTGACCACCGTCGAAGGCCTGGCCAAAGACGGAGAACTACACCCCGTGCAGGAGGCCTTCATCGAGCACGACGCCACCATGTGCGGCTTCTGTACGCCAGGTATGGTTATGAGCTGCGCCGGCCTGCTGGAGCGCAACGCCAATCCTTCCCTCGCTGACGTCAAAACCGCTACCAGTGGTAACCTGTGCCGCTGCGGTACTTACCCCAAAGTGTTCGAAGCGACCCTTGCCGCTGCCAAGAAGATGAACAAATAGGCGGCTGGCTTTCCCCTTCTGTTATTGAAAAAACATTCCGGGCATTACCTGCCCGGCTTACGAAAAAACTGAAATTATGGCCAATCCCAATAAAAAGAAAATCGTTTTACCGGTAGCGCCTGATACGAAAGCGCACGCGCCGGTGAAGCATCTTTATTCGAAAAAGGTGAAATTGCCCTACGGCGTGCCCGGGCACGGCCTGACGGAAATGGAGCGGGAAGTATCTATCGATGAACCACCTGCTCTTCCAATCAATGATGAATTGAATGTCATTGGCAAACGCACCCGGCGCGTTGACGCTGTCTATAAGGTGACTGGCGCCGCCAAGTATTCGGCGGATATTCAGCTGCCAGGCATGTTATTTGGAAAATTCCTGCGCTCACCCCATCCGCACGCCCGCATCAAATCGCTGAATGTATCGGCTGCCCGCCAGTATCCCGGTGTCCATGCTGTACACGTGCTGAGCATGGAGCCCGGCGGTTCAGTAGAGCGGGAGAGTGGGCACGATGCGCCGGCGGAAACTTATAATATAGATCAACTGCCCCTGTTGCGCTACGTCGGGCAGCCGATCGCTGCGGTGGCGGCCGAGTCGCAGTATATTGCCAATGAAGCGGCGAAGCTGATCAAAGTAGAATACGAAACCAAGCCTTTCGTCTTAGAATTGGATAAAGCACGGCGGAAAGGCGCTCCCATCGTATTCGAAAAGAAGGTCAAAGATGAGGGCAACGAAGGCGATGTAGGCGTTGAAGCAGCCGATGAACAAGAGGGCAACCTGCGGGGCCCTTCGACGGGTAGCTTCCTGGGCGGCCCCCGGGGCGATGTCGAAAAAGGTTTTGCGGAAGCTGACTTTGTTGTGGAAGGGGAATTCCGTACGCAGGTACAGACCCACTGCGCCCTGGAGACGCACGGCGTAGTGGCTGACTGGAAGCCAGATATGCTGACGGTCTATGCCTCCACTCAAAATACTGCCGGTGTCCGCGACGACCTGGCGGAGTTGTTTGACCTGCCAAAGAGCAAGGTGCGGGTGATCACCGAATATATGGGCGGAGGCTTTGGCGCCAAATTTGGCGCCGGGCACTTCGGCGTGATGGCTACCGAGCTATCCAGGAAAACCGGCCGGCCGGTAAAACTGATGCTTGATCGCGAAGAGGAGCATCTGTCTGCCGGCAACCGCCCGAACTCTCACCAGATGTTGAAGATCGGTGTGAAAAACGACGGGAAGTTGACCGCCATCGACCTGACCTCCTACGGGACGGCAGGGGTAGGCCTGGGCGCCGGCGTCGGCCGCGTGGCGCAGGACTTATACGAGTGCCCGAATTTCCGCCAGGCTCAGTACGATGTGTTTACCCACGCCGGGCCAGGCGCTGCTTTCCGGGCGCCAGGCAATGTGCAGGGTATCTTCTCGTTGGAACAGCTGATCGACCAGGCTGCCGAGCGCCTCGGTATGGACCCGGTGAAGTACCGGGATATTATTGATAAACACGAAGTCCGTAAATTGCAGCGTGCCAAAGGGGCTGAAGTCTTTGGCTGGAAATATAAGAAACCCGGCTCCGACCCAGGCCCTATCAAACGAGGATTTGGTATGGCGCAGGGACATTGGACGCGCTTCATCAACTTGAACAGCTCCGCTACTGTGCGTATCAACAAGGATGGTTCCGTGGAGGTGATGTCCAGTGTGCAGGATATCGGAACGGGCACCAAGACGATCCTGGCCCAGGTTGTAGCGGAAGAGTTGGGGCTGATGGCGGAAGATATTACTGTCAAGATTGGCGATACGATCTATCCCGATGGGCCGGGCTCCGGCGGTAGTGTAACGGCAGGCTCCATCACGCCGGCAGTGCGCAATGCTGCCTATAAAGCCAAGATGGAACTGCTGGGACAGGTGGCCGGCGCCTGGGATGTCGAGATCGATAGCCTGGAAGTGAAAAACGGAGAGGTCTATTCCAAAACGGACAGCTCCAAAAAGATGTCTTTTGGTGAAGCAACAAAGAAGATGCGCACCAACCAGATACTGGCAACGGCTAGCCGGCCGGACGACTACGGCGGGTTCGAGATCGGCAATGGTATTGGCTACGGCCGTCTCGGGTCAGTGCAGTTTGCCGAAGTGCTGGTCGATACCGAGACCGGTTTCATTAAGGTGGAGCGCGTGGTGGCGGCTCACAGCTGCGGCCGCCCGCTGAATCCTATGCAGGTGGAAAGCCAGATCAACGGCGGCGTCATTATGGGCATTGGTTACGCCCTGTATGAAGACCGGATACTGGACCTCAACACCGGGCACATGGTCAACGCCAACCTCGATCAGTACAAGCTCCCTTATTCCAGAGAGATACCCAAGATCGAACCGGTGATCATCGAGCATTACGGAGCCTTCTCCAGTACGGATGCATCCGGTATTGGTGAACCGGCGAACGTCCCTACGGCTGGAGCCATCGCCAATGCGGTGTACAACGCCATCGGCGTGCGCCTGTATGAATTGCCCATGTCGCCGCAGAAAGTGCTGGCCGCTCTGGGTGTGAGCTAAAACCATTTTTCTAGCAAAACTAAAATTCAAATATGAATCGTTTCGAATATATAAAAGCGCCGAGCATTGCCGAAGCCATTGACATGATGGACAGCACCGTGCCGGAAGCCATGGTCACCAAAACCGACGGCTCGGCTAAGGTGGTTAAAGCCGCCGGCACCGACCTGCTGGACCTCATTAAGGAAGGCATTCTGGAGCCGGGCAGGGTGATCGACCTGAAGAGTATACCCGGCCTTGACAAACTTTCCTACGATAAGAAAGAAGGCTTGCAATTTGGCCCGATGGTTACCATCGCGGACCTGGAGAACAGCCCGGAGGTGAAAAAACACTACCGGGCGCTCTACGAGGCGGCGGCTCACGCTGCTACTCCTCAGATTCGCAACATGGCCACTATGGGCGGCAACCTGATGCAGCGCCCCCGTTGCTGGTATTTTCGCAGCAGTGGCCACCATTGCCGGAAGAAAGGAGGGACGACCTGCTTTGCTCAGATCGGGCAAAACCAGTTTCACTCCATCTTTATGACCAATGTGTGCCCCTGTGTGCACCCTTCCTCTCTGGCCACGGCCCTGCTGGCTTACGATGGCCAGGTGGAGCTAACCGGGCCGGAAGGCAGGCGCGTCATCCCGTTGTCGGAATTCTTTACCCCTTCTGAGGTGGATGTCACCTGCGAAAATGTGGCCACCAACCAGGATATCATCACCAATATCATACTGCCGCCGGTGCAGGAAAGTACTCGCGCTTTCTACATCAAACATGGCCAGCGGGAGAGCTACGACTGGAGCATGGGCGATGTGGCGGTAGTGCTGCAAATGGATGGCAATAAGTGCCGGGACGCCCGTATCGTCTTCGGCGCGGCGGCGCCCATCCCTCTGCGGCGCGAAGCGGCCGAGGAGGTGCTGAAGGGCAAAACCATCAATGAAAAGTTGGTGATGCAGGCTGCCAAAAAGGCGGTGGAAGGCGCTACGCCTTTGGCTCACAACGGCTATAAGGTTCCGCTTTTCCAAACCTTGCTGAAGCGGGCCGTGATGGGGGCGGTTGGTTAATTTTCACTGGTTTATGGTTTCACAGTTCCATTGTTGGTATTCAACAATGGAGCTGTGGAGTCATGAAGCCATTTCTTTTTTTGAAGGAGCACGTCCTTTCCCTAGTTCCCATTCTTTTTGATCGATAAAAACAATAATAGCCATGGACTCCTCCCGCCGCTACTGCCGCTACCTGCGCGGTAAAAATGCTTATGGAACCACAGAAGGCGGTGATAAGCCTTTCCTCAATTTCGACCCCGCCACTACTACTTACTGGTGCCTCCGGACCATGGGCCCGGTAGGGCCGGACAGCCAGCCGGCGCATATTGCTGCCTGCGGGAATGAAAAGCGGAACTGCTTTACAGCGGCGAAGGTGAAAAATGAGGAATAGGCGTTTTTTTCTCCAAAACCTTACTCATGAAGATAGCAGTAGGAAGTGATATGAAAACCCATCTCACTGGGGTGATCGTCGAAGAACTAAAGAAGATAGGCCACGAAGTTGAAACTTATGGCGCCCTTGCAACCACTCCCGCACTCTGGCCGAAAGTCGCCATCGAGGTGGCCGAAAAAGTCGCTTCCGGTGCTTGCGATCAGGCGGTGCTTTGCTGCTGGACCGGTACCGGCATCAGCCTGGCAGCCAATAAAGTAAAGGGGATACGAGCCGCCCTATGCAGAGATGCTCAGACGGCGGCCGGCGCCCGAAAGTGGAATGACGCTAATATCCTCTGCCTGAGCCTGCGCGCCACCTCCGAAGAGGTGGCCCGGGAAATATTGGTAGCCTGGTTCGAAAATGAACCGAGTACGGATAAGGAGGATATGGCCTGCCTGCGGTATTTGGACGAGTGGGAGGCAAGGCATTAATCCATCGACCTCCGCCAATCCCGCAACCCTTTGATACAAAGGAACAGATACACTGCATACAAACCTGAAGTTAGGTACAGCCCTTTGAGCATGTAAATATTGATAGCTACGACATCCACGATGATCCAAATGATCCAATTATCCAGCTTTTTGCGAGCCAGCAGGAACTGAGCCACCAGGCTGGCCACGGTGGTGAATGCATCCGGGTAAGGAAAATCTGCGTTGGTGTTGGCCTTCATGACGCTGCCCCAGACGATGAAACCCACCAGGATGAACCCGCTCCAGGCGGCGGCCTCCGTTCTCGTCAGGCGGGTCACGGGCAGTTGGTCTTCCTCCGGGCCTTTATTTGCCCAGTTCCACCAGCCGTAAATGTTAAGTATCACGTAAATGGCGTGGAGGATCATGTCGGAATAGAGGCGGGATTCGGCAAAGATGAAAATATACAGCCCCACACTTAGCAGCCCGAATGGCCAGGCGATAATTTTCTCGCGAGTAAGCAGATAAACATGCGTCATGCCACTTACTACGGCGATAAATTCAATAATTTGCAATACAGTTGGTTCCATTATTCAAGCGATCTGATCAGCAAAAGTAAGTAAAGAATGGTTATTGGGATTGGTGGAGTGAGCAGGGCCGGCAAAACAGCACTTGCCAAGCAGCTGGCGAAGCATTTTAGACAGGGGGGACTCTCAACGGGTATCCTTCATCAGGATGAATTCGTTTATCCTGATGAAGAGATCCCTAAGATTCGGGATAAAGTAGATTGGGAACATCCTGGGTCCATTGATTTTGAACGGTTTCGGCAGGCCATTGTCGAGTATTCCCAAACCTATGACGTCGTCATTGTCGAGGGGCTGATGGCCCTGTATGATGAACCTACAAATGCACTCTACGACAAGTGCTTTTTTGTGAATATCAGCAAGGCGACTTTTCTGGAGCGAAAATCTAAAGACCTCCGCTGGGGCCGGGAACCGGATTGGTATATGGAGCATATCTGGGAAAGCTTTCAGTTATATGGACAGCCAGGGCCTTCCGTACCGGAGATGTTCGCCCTAAGTGGGGAAAAGCCTGTTGATTGGGAAAGTATGAAGGGCTTTTTAGAAAAAGGCGCTCAAGATGATATGTAACTTAACTTATTCACCAACTTTTTTTAATTTTCAGAAAAACAAAAAGCTATGATCAGGGCCCGACTTTTTCTACTGTTCTCTCTTTGGTGGTTGATCGCCTGCAATCAAACAGGACAAGCCCCCGAAAAGGGAATGGAAACTTCTGAAACCGAAACTTCTGAAGCAGCGGCCTATGATGCAGCATTGGCCAGAGAACTGGGCGCTGACCCCTATGGCATGAAACAATATGTGATGGCCTTTCTCAAAGCCGGCCCTACCCGCAGCCAGGATTCTCTGGAAGCTGCCCAACTGCAACGCGCCCATTTGGACAACATCCGCCGCCTGGCGGAAGCGGGCAAGCTGGTGCTCGCCGGCCCCTTTATGGATGATGGCGAGGTCCGGGGTATTTACGTGTTCGATGTCCGTACGGTGGAAGAGGCGGAGGCGCTCACGGCTTCCGACCCTTCCATTCAGGCAGGGCGGTTGGTTATGGAGCTGCATCCCTGGTACGGCTCAGCGGCGTTGATGAAGTTGAATGCGTTGCATGAAGCCGTTGCAAAAGAGAAGTTCTAACCTCATTGCAATGAAATTAGGTGTCCTCATAATACTACCACCAAAAACTGGAGGTTGCCCGAAAAGTGGGGCTTTCTGAAACCGCCTTTGTCTCTGGTTCCGAAAAGGAACAAAGTGGCCTAAAGAAAATGGTGCCAGACATGGAAGTCATTGAATCCCTATCCCAAAAATACAATCTAATAGGCTTTTATTGCTATGCACCTGCCGACGAAGCGCCTGTAGCTGCCACCACAAGGATGTTTGTTATTTGAACCTGATATTTACATTAATGATTGTTTCAGCGCACCGCCTCTCTGGTAACATTTGCCAGAAAGTTACTGATCCACCGGCTTAGGGTATGGGTATGAGTGGGCTGGCTCAGGCTCTCCAGGCCCGAGCGGGTTTTGGCTTCCCCGATCCGCTGTTCCCGATCCTGAATGATGGCGCTGACGTAGTCCTTCGAAAATTCCGGGTGGGCCTGAATGCCCAGCATAGTATGGCCGACGGTGAACATGCCCACCGGGCAATCCGGCGCATGAGCCAACACCCGGCTATCGGGAGGAAGCTTCTGTACCTGGTCCTGGCACAACATCAGTAGCTTGTATTCGTCCTCCGGCGGCGTCATCCATGCTTCCCGCTGAAGCAGGGTGAACGAGTGGACGCCAACGCACCACCCTACTTCTGCTTTCCGGACCTTACCCCCAAGCGCTTCGCCTATCATCTGATGCCCGAAGCAAACCCCAACGAAAGGTTTTTGCGCCCGATGGATCTCCTGAACAAGCGCTTTTAACCGGTGTATCCAGTCAATGTCGTCATAAACGGAATACTTGGACCCCGTGCATACATAGGCATCGCATTCCTGCACCGATTCCGGAAAGCGCCCGTTACATACGTCAAAAAATTCGAACTCCAGGTTCGGTAAAAGGGCTGGGAACATATCCCTGTAATCCCCTCCAATGTGGTGGAATTTTCCTGTTACATGATCGCATTCCAGTAATCCGACTTTCATGAATTTGACTCAGATTTTATTTTGAATACACTCTAAAGTAGAGAACGCGGCGATACTGCTTCAAGTTAAAATTTGAGATGGAAAGACTTGGGCCGGGTCAGCGCCTCATATCCCAACGAAGACAAGGTACATCCCCTGCCCGAATCTTTCACCCCGGTCCAGGCAAGAGCGGGGTCGAGGTAGTCGCAGCGGTTGAGGTAGCAGGTGCCCGTTTCGGCATGTTCTCCGATGCGGATGGCTTCATCCAAATTGGCGGACCAGACGGAAGCAGTAAGGCCATACCGGCTGTCGTTCATCAGGCGGATGGCTTCTGCGTCATCCTTAACCGGCATGATGCCGACAACCGGGGCGAAGCTCTCCTCCGTCATAATCTGCATGGAATGATCCACCCCGATCAGTACCTGGGGCGCCATGTAGGGGGTGCCCTCCCGGTGTGCCGGGAATAATTGGGGCTCGATCAGGGGGGTAGCCCCTTTTTGGACGGCCTCCCTTACTTGTTCCTGAGCGAACCGGGAGGCAGCGGTGCGGACCATGGGCCCCAGGGTTGTTTCTTGTTGAAGTGGGTTGCCCAAAACATACTGCTTGGCCAGTGCCACAAAACCTTCTACAAAAGGGTCAAAAAGCTGTTCGTGCACGTAGATCCGCTCTATACCACAACAGGATTGGCCGGAGTTGAAAAAGGCGCCATCCACCAGGTTTTCGATGGTGTAGTCCAGATTGGCATCCGCCCGGACGTAGGCAGGATCCTTTCCCCCCAATTCGAGCCCGGCAGCCAGAAAACGATGGCTGACGGCCTGCTGAATAGCTTTGCCGCCTTCCACCGATCCGGTAAAGGCAACATGGGCAATCCGGGAGTCAGCAACCACTGCTGCTACCTGTGGATGCGAAAGGTGGAGGTATTGAAAAACCCCTTCCGGCAAGCCTGCATATTCAAAGGCCGCAGCGTAGCGCTCGGCGCAAAGCGGGGTCTGCTGGGCATGCTTCAGAATGACGGCATTGCCGGCCATAATGGCCGGGATGACGACGTTGACAGAAGTGAGGTAAGGATAGTTCCAGGGCGCCAGAACCAGGATGGCCCCTAATGGTTCGCGGCGGATAAACCTGCGGAAGCCCGCCTGTGCTTGGGGATGGATATCTGCCAGGGCGCCTTCTGCAATATCGATCATATAATGGGCTCGTTCCTGAAAGCCTTTGCTGATCTCAAAAGGTGTATAGCGGATGGGGCGGCCCATCTGCCAACTCAGTTCTTCGGCCATCTCCCCTGCCTGCTCCAGGAAATATTGGACGGCCTTGCGGCAGATGGCCGCTCTTTCATCAATGGAACTTGTTTTCCAGCCTCGTTGAGCTTTTTCCGCTACGGCCAGTACTTTGTCTATCTCTTTGGCGGAAGCCAGTGATCGCTCCGCATATACGGAACCATCCACCGGGCTGATGACTTGAAACTTCGTATTCATTTTCTTCTTTTATTCAGGCGTTACGTAGGCTGCTGTAATGCCTCCATCCACCAGGAACTCCGTGCCGGTCATATAAGAAGACTCATCCGATGCCAGGAATAATGTTGCCGACGCCATTTCCTTAGCTTCCCCAAAGCGGCCCATGGGAATGTGCACCAGCCGGCGTTGTTTTTTTTCTTCGGTGTTCAGAAATTTCATCAACAGGTCGGTGCGCAAGGGCCCGGGGCATAGTGCATTCACCCGGATGTTTTCCCGGGCGTGGATGATGGCCAACTCCCGGGTCATCGACAATACAGCCCCTTTGCTGGCCGTATAGGCGATCTGCGGGGTGGCGGCGCCCAGGTGGGCCACAAAGGAAGCGGTGTTGATAATGGAGCCGCCCCCCGCCCGCTGCATTGCCGGTATGCCATATTTACAGCCAAAGAATACCCCTTTGACGTTGATGTTCATCGTCAGGTCCCATATGGCTTCTTCGGTAGAGACCGCATCGCCGTCGTCATTGTGCATGATGCCTGCATTGTTAAAGAGGACATTCAGCTTGCCGAACGTTTTTTCTGCGAAGGCTACCATCTGTTCACAATCGGCGGCTTTCGAGACGTCGGCGTGGTAGTAGGCGGCCTGCCCGCCTTCTTCTTTGATTTGGGCGACGGCCTGTTGCCCGCCGTTGTCATTGATATCGACGACAACGACTTTCGCTCCTTCCTTTGCGAATAGCAGAGCCGTTTCCAGGCCGATGCCGCTGCTGCCCCCGGTGATGAGGGCTAC
>JAGQXQ010000365.1:4468-10470 GCA_020436535.1 Phaeodactylibacter sp. | reverse complement strand
CGTCGTACGTAAGCTTCAACGTTTGATATCTACGGCACAGGAGGAGCTGTCTTCAATGTTTTTTTCGGCTAACGTGGTCAACCGTTGCGTTAAACACATGCTCCCTTGCTGAGCCCTAAATGCGTTCAAAATATCTTTTCCTTTCCCAATCCGTGACCGCCATGTTGTAGGCCTCTGTTTCTTTTCTGAAAAAGTGGCTGTAGTGTTGCACGGCCTTTTCTCCGAATGCCTGTTTAGCAAATTCGCTGTTTTCAAATCGATCTGTTGCCTCCTGCAGGGTATAAGGTACCCTGGGCAAATGTTTGGCCTCGTAGATATCCCCTGTAAAACACTCCGGCGGCTCGATGTGGTTCCGGATCCCATCCAGGCCAGAGGCCAGAGACGCGGCGAAGGCCAGGTAGGGGTTGCAGTCGGCGCCTGGGATACGGCACTCGATGCGCAGGCTTTGCCCCTTACCCACTACCCGAAAGCCAGCCGTTCGGTTGTCATAGCTCCAGGCCAGGCGCGTGGGCGCCCAGGAAGCGTCGACGTAGCGCTTATAGGAGTTGACGGTAGGTGCATAAAAGGGCATGACATCGGGAACGTGCATCATCCAGCCGCCCAGGAACCACCGAAAAATATCCGACCCTTCCACTGGGCCCAATTGTTTATTACCGGCAAAGGTGTTGAATTCATCGTGCCACAGGCTCATGTGAATATGGCAACTGGAACCGGCCCGTTCGGCATCGAATTTGGCCATAAAGGTGACCGACATGTCCATATCGTCGGCAATTTCCTTGAGGCATTGTTTGAAAACGACGTGCCGGTCGGCCATATCCAGAGCTTCGGCGTAGCGGATGTTGAGTTCGTGCTGCCCCAGCCCCCATTCCCCTTTGGAATTCTCGACCGGCACGCCGGAATTTTTGAGGTGCCAGCGGGCGGAGGCGGTGAAAGGCTCGGTTCGGGTGCCCTGTAAAATATGGTAGTCCTCGAGATACCAGCCGGTGGGTTTCAGGCCCTGAAAGTGCTGCTCGAAGGCCTGCCGGTAGGTGTCTTCAAAAAGATAGTACTCCAGTTCGGAAGCGGCAAAGCAATCGTAGCCCATTTCCCCTGCCTGTTCCAATTGGCGGTACAGAATGGAACGCGGGGCCTCTTCCACCCGTTGATGGCTCTTGTCATCAATAACATCGCAGAGGACCAGGGCGCTGGCTTCGAGCCAGCTGGCCATTCGGAGAGTGGAAAGGTCGGGAACCAGGTGGAAGTCGCCGTAGCCGAGCTCCCAGTTGGCAAATTTGTAGCCGGGTACGGGTTCCATCTCCATATCGGTGGTGAGCAGGTAGTCGCAGCCATGGGTGCCTTCGTGGGCGGCGTTTTCCACAAAAAAATCCGCATCAAAACGTTTGCCTACCAGCCGGCCGTAGTGGTCGGTGAAGGCAACTATGACGGTTTCGACCTCTTCATTGGCGACCATTTCTTTAAGGTGCTGGAAGTCCAGCATGCCTTTGGGTTCCATGAGCATTATGTTTTTTATCAATGATAATTGAGCATGAGGCAGACTTGACAAGCCCATCGGGAAATCTTGTCAAGTCTTCCAACAGGTTACTCTGTTGCCTGTTTTTCACCGTAGAATAGCCGGAACCAGATGTAGGCTACCAACAGAAGCGAAAAATACACAAAAGCCAGCGCAAGATTATAGATCGTGATGGCTAAAAATGCAACGCAGGCGATTACAAGAGCTATGATTGGGAACCAGGGGTACAGCGGTACTTTAAAAGGGCGTTCCAGCTCGGGTTCTTTTTTTCGGAGCACCAGCAAGGCTACCATTGAAATGATGTAAAGGCTGAGCGCCCCAAAGCAGGCAATGGTAATGATGTCCCCGGTCTTACCAGTCAGTAGGGCTGTAATGCCAACCCCCATATTGATGAGCAGGGCATTAGCCGGGGTTTTGAATCGGGGATGAACCTTTCCGAGCACAGCCGGTGCGTAACCTACTCTTCCGAATTCAAAAGTAGCCCGGCCGGCGGCCAGGATGATGCCGTGAAAAGAAGCCACTAAACCGAACAGGCCGATGACTGCCACCGCATCATACAGGAAATGCCTGGACCCCACAGCATGCGCCATGGCCAGAGGCAGAGGGGAGTCGGAAGGAGTGGCCCCGGGTTCCGGGAAAACAATGGTTTCCCAGCCGCCTACTCCGATGGAGGCCGTGAAAGTGAGCAAGCAGAGTACGACCAGTGTAAGGATGGCAGAGCCGAATCCGATCAGCACATTGCGTTGAGGATTGATAGTTTCCTCCGCTACATTGGCTACGCCCTCGATGGCGAGGAAAAACCAAATGGCGAAAGGCAGGGCGGCAAAGGCGCCCGTCCAGCCATTGGGCAGGGCATTGTGCTGCAGGTTTTTCCACTCCAATTCGGGCAGTGCTGAGCCGGCAAAAACGAGCAGGCCAATTACGGCAATTACCGTGATGCCAAGCTCGAAAGAGGCCGCCGCCTGCACTCCGTAAATGTTCAGTCCTGTAAAGATGAAGTAGGCAAATATGGCGATAGCCACTATGGGGATGGAGGGCATGAAAATATTCAGATAAGCCCCAATCGCAATTGCAATGGCCGGGGGCGCAAAAATGAATTCGATGTTCTGCGCCATGCCTCCAAGGAAGCCCCAGTCTTTACCCAGCGCCCGCACGGCATAGTCGAACGCCCCTCCTGCTTTAGGGATAGCGCAGGCGAGTTCCGTATAGCTGAAAGTAAAGGTGAGGTACATCACGATAATGAAAGCGGTAGCGACGGCTAACCCTAGTGTGCCTCCTTTTTCAAGGCCCAGGTTCCAGCCGAAGTACATGCCAGAGATGACGTAACCCACGCCGAGTCCCCATAACATGAGGGGCCCAAGCGTACGCTGAAGTTGTTGGTTTTGTTCTGTCGATGCCATGAACTAAAGGTATAGAAAAAAGTTTTTTTAACTTCCAGATGCCCTTAAATAATGCTAAACCAACCAATAATTAGTACAGCTAGAGGATTTTTGCGAAATTGTACATACGATACTAATTGCTAAGCTAACCCAATCAAATGACGGCTATTATTATTGACGATGAAAGAGAGAGCCACGAAGTATTACATCAAGTACTGACAGCGTATGAGCCGGACATAACTATAGTGGCCTCTGCATTTTGTGTGGAAGAAGGGTTGAAACTCATCCATATACATCATCCGCAACTCGTCTTCCTGGATATCAGAATGCCAGATGGGACTGGCTTTGACCTGTTAAAGCGGATTGGAAAACCCGATTTTCAAGTCATCTTTATCACCGCCCATGATAATCATGCTCAGACGGCAATTCGGTTTGGCGCCCTGGATTATTTGTTGAAACCAATACCACCTGATGAATTGAGGACTGCTATTCAAAGAGCGCGGGAAAAACAACAGGAAAAAATCTCGCTTCAACAATTGCAAATTCTTTGGGAAACATTACAAACGTTCCAGGAGCGTAAACTCCCATTGCGCTTGGGTATTTCTACTTCAGAAGGCGTGCTGTTTCATTTTGTGAAAGATATCGTCCGGCTGGAAGCTCAGCAGAATTATACCGAGTTCTCGCTGGCCAACAGCTCCAAAAAAATCCTTGCCTCTGTAAATCTGGGAGAATATGAGGAGCAGTTTAAACCTTACAGGGAATTCATGCGCGTACATCGCTCTCACCTGATCAACCTGGCCTATGTCCAGAAATACAAACGAGGAGATGGAGGTTATCTGGTAATGAAGGACGGAGAGCTGGTCAGCGTATCTAAACGTTTAAAGGATGAAGTGCTTCGCCGGCTGGAAGGCCTTTGATGACATTGCGGCTCTGCGTCTTCCGTAAAGACAAAAGATAGTTTCATACAATCAATCCTTACATTCGTCAAATAAATAGAAGGAATTGAGCATGATTTTTTATTTTCAGGAGCATATTTTATTCAGGCCAATATGCCCATTAATTAATCCAAACTGTGATCATGCCATTTACAACTTGTTCTCAAGCATCCCTTAATGCAGGTGACGGAGGCGCCCAGGCGTCCTATTTTCACCCCGAGGATATCTCTATCGTTATGTCTCAACCCGACGCCGTTGGTGTAACCAGCATGAACGCCGTGGTAAGTGGAGTAAACTGTAAAGTTTTGGTTGCCGTTTCTGTATTGAACACGGATGGAACTATCGCTGAAAAATTAGACGGCCCCAATCACCTCATGGCCATCGCATGTCCTCCTTTCAATAAGAAGGGAGGAATATTTGAGCCGGAGCCGGAGCCGGCGCCGTCGGTATGACAACAAAAACACAGAAATTATGGCCGATATTATCCAGGAAGATCAGTACAGCGATGTATCGCTGGAGGATATACAGGCAAATATCCTCCAGTCACATGGCCGGGGCTATGCCTGGCATTTATTCCTGCGTCTGAATGGCAACCAAAGGCAGATCAGGCATTGGATAAGCTGGCTGGCACAACGGATCACCTCCGCTGAAAACCACAATGCTGCGGCAACGGAATGGCAGAATGCAAAAAAGATAGGAAAACAAAAAGAAATCGACGAACAAATACTCCTCTGCTTTTTCCTTTCAGCCAAAGGTTACGAGCAGTTTACTTTTTCGGATGAAAGCATTCCGGGCGACCGGTCCTTCCAACTGGGAATGAAACGAGGCGAGGTCAATAGCCGGCTCAAGGACCCTCCTTCCGGGAAATGGGCGGACGACTATAGAAATCAAATCGATGCGATGGTGCTTATCGCCCATAATTCGGAGAAAGAACTGGAGAAGGAGAAAAACGCTATTGAAGATAACCTGAAAGGTCATAAAGCTGGAAAGATCCTTTTCGTAGAAAAAGGGGTGAAATTGGTTAGTAAGCTGGACAATAAGACACCAATTGAACATTTTGGTTATGTGGACGGCATTAGCCAACCGGTATTTTTAACCGAGGAAAGAGAACCGATAACAGGAAATCTTTCTACCGTACTGGAAAAGGAAAGTGAAGGAAGGTACGGGAGCTACCTTGTTTTCAGGAAACTGGAGCAAGATGTACCAGCCTTCAATAAAAAGATAAAAGCGCTGGCCAGCGTGCTGGGAGTGTCGCCGGAGGAGGCTGGGGCCCGTGTGGTGGGGCGTTTCCCAAATGGGACTCATCTTAGCCATTTTGATTCTCCTCAACCAAAAGAAAAATGGCCGGAGGAAAAAGAGGTGAACTTCAAAGATGACCCGAACGGAAGGAGGTGCCCCCTGCACGCCCATATACGTAAAATGCATCACCGGGGCGCTGTTAAAGGCAAGCCCATCTTCCGTATCGCACGCCGCGGAATTACTTATGAGGGCAGGCCAGGAGAAAAACCAGGCCTACTATTCATGTCGTATCAGAAAAGTATTTCCTGTCAATTCGAAGTGCTGCAGGGGCAATGGGCGAATGGCTTAGACTTCCCGAATAAAAATACGGGCATAGATCCTTTAATCGGACAGATGATCGTGGGAGAACAGCAACAACAATGGCCTGGTAGGGAAAGTGACAAGGTGGCTTTTTCATTCCAGGATGTGGTGGCCCTGAAAGGCGGAGAATATTTCTACGCTCCATCCATCTCCTATTTAAAGAACCTGAAGTTCGAGCGACCCACCATTTCTGCAAGGGGAGTGGAAGGAGGAGGCAGGACGAGCCGCCGCCCCCGTTCCTATGTGCAAAGAATGAACCTAAAAGGAAATCTCAAGCTTTATTGAAGGTAAGCGTCTGGACAATATTTGGTTAAACGATTCTTCTTCGAAAGCGAAGCTCAAGGGGCATTTTTCCTTGGGTTCCGCTCAGATTGTTGAATGGTTCAATTGTTAGATTGTTATGGTCCAACCACTTAAAAGATGAATCGGTGCAATAATTAGCGTCAACTTCTTCAAATACAGGCATTTTGTTTGCAATTTTGTGTTGTCTTGTAAGCACACACGATCATGGACAACACAAACACAGTCGTTTTCACAAGGCGCTGCAGGTTCGGCCTGTTTTTTCTTTTGTCTCTTTCC
>JAGQXQ010000365.1:0-4350 GCA_020436535.1 Phaeodactylibacter sp. | reverse complement strand
TGGATAAGTTCCATCAATGGGTTAAACCGTTTTGACGGCAGGGAAGCAAAGCCCTACCTACCCGTTCTCAATGACCGCTCTTCTCTGGCCGATGGGAATATCCAAAGTGCGTTTTTCGAAGACAAAGATGGTAGCCTTTGGTTTAATACCGTAGATGCCATTCATCGTTATAACCGCTATACCGATGCTTTTCAGAGGTTTCAACTGAAGGGCATTGGAGAAGAGGCTCAAAAAGAATACCAGGTGCTTTTCCTGGACACTTTGAGTGAAGATTTGTGGGTAAGGCATTTGGATGAACTGTATGTTTATCCCCTCAGCGGGAAGCGCGAGCAAATATTTGTAGGCGCTTATGATTTTAATCTTGCCTGCAAAATACTAAAGGAGGAAAATAAGGACACCCTTCAATTATACCTACCGGGTTTCACAGGATTGCGGGTTGTGTCGTTCGTAGATAAAAAGGAAACTGCTTCAATTGAATATTCCCTTGGTATTAAGAATCCGAAATTCAGAATATCCGCTTTTTATAAAGAAAGTGGGGAACGCCTGTACGTCGGAGCAGATACGGGCCTATTCGTAATCAGCTTGCCTGGCCGGGAAAAAATACAGGTGAAAGAGTTTGAAGGGAAACCCTTGCCTGAGGTCAACGGGATTGCTGCCGTCGATAAGGGGCGGTTAGTTGTTGCAACAAAGAACCATGGCATTTACCTTTTCGATACAAAATCTTTGCAGTTTACTGCTCAGGTTTATACGAACGAAAGTGGGAAAACCAGGGCTTTTCAGCCCCAAATAGATAAAATCTATCTCGATTCGGATCAAACCCTTTGGGTTTCCTGTCCGGGAAAAGGGGTCTATTACACCAATCTCAAGAAAAAGAAGTTCTGGACTTTCCTGGAGCGGTTTGCGGATAGCCCCGAAATGCAAAGCCATGTCAGGGCCCTGGCTGAAGACAAACGGGGAAGGATCTGGTGCCTGACCAGGGACGGGATTGTTGTACTTAATGCCGAAGGAGAACGTCTGCCCGGCTTTGAGAACCTTCAGGGGGAAAAGGCACCTTTCAATAAAGTAGAACCTTTTTACATTTATGCTGATGCGAAGGGGCGGATATGGGCCTGTACTCAAGCCGGGTTGTTGGTATTTACCACAGCCAATGGGCAGTATCAAAAAGTGCCGGAGGTGGTTTCCGGAAAAGAGATTGCCATCACCTTTATTCGCCAAATGTCAAACGGAAGGATACTGGCCTCTTCATCAGCTCATGGGATGTTTGAAGTGCAGGAAATTGAAGGCCGGTTTTATCTTCAACAGCTGCCTGAATTACCTGAAAATGCAGGGCAATATACCTGGATCTTTGAAGATCACTCCAAACGGGTATGGCTGACCAAGAATGTCAATAAATTATTGTTGTTCCATTGGAACGGAAGGCAATTAGAGAGGGACGCGGAGTTATCGCTGAAGCCTATGGTTACAAGCCTTTTAAACAGCACCGGGCCATCGCTATTGTGGGTGGCTACTGCAATGGGTTTGTATAAGGTTGCCGAAAGAGATGGAGGCTATGTTTTGGAAAGAGACACGGTTTTCCCCATTCAAACCGTGAATGGGCTGCTCCAGGATGATGGAGGAAACCTTTGGGCAAGCACCAATAGGGGATTGGTGAAATACCAACCGGATGAAGCGGCGTATAGAGTCTACAACGAATCGGAGGGTTTACAATCCCTGGAGTTCAACTTTTGGTCTTGTCTGAAAACCCGGGATGGCAAACTCGCATTTGGCGGGGTTAATGGCGTCAATATTTTCCATCCTTCTGAAATCGAGGATATTACCCTTGAAGCCCGGCCCGTGATCACCAAAATACTGATCGGCGATGAAGTGCCGAAAGGGTTAAAGTGTGCAGCAACCGGCACCTCCAATATCAGCCATATCAAGAAATTGATACTCCGATATCGTCAAAACACGCTGTCTTTTTTTTTCGCCCCTCTCGATAATAGTGGCCCTTCTTCCAATCAATTCAGGTATCAGATGATAGGGCTGGATCAAAAACCAGTAGATAACGGGACGAGTGGTTTTGTACGGTATGCAAATCTGCCTTCCGGAAACTATCGGTTCGTTGTTGAAACTTCCAATTCCGATGGAGTATGGTCCCAACACTTAGCCGCTCTGGAACTCGTCATTAAACCTCCTTTTTGGAAAACCCCTTTGTTTTATTTGCTGGTAGGCCTTGCTGTAATGCTGGCTGGCTACAGATTCTACCAATTCAGGATCGGGCAAGTAAAGAAAAAAGAAGAATACCTCAGGAAAGAAGCAGAATTCCGGCAAAAAGAAGCAGAATACAAACAACTCGTTGCAGAAACAAAAACGGCTGTGCTGCGCCTGCAAATGAACCCTCACTTTATTTTCAATAGTATGAACTCCATCAGCAGCTATATTCTTCAAAAAGATATAGATACCGCCAATGACTACCTGCACCGCTTTTCCAGGCTGATGCGCATGATCCTGAAATATGCCGAGGAGCCCGAGATCGCTATTGCCGATGAAATTGAACTACTGGACCACTATCTTCAGACGGAGGCTATGCGTTTTCATAAAAAGATCGAATATGCCTTTGAAATATCTGAAGAGCTTGATATCGAAGATACCTTTATCCCAACAATGCTACTTCAGCCCTTTGTAGAGAATGCTATCTGGCATGGGTTGTCTCCTAAAGAGGGTGGAGGTATGATCCGTATCGGATTCCATATTGAGGGAGAGTCTCTGCTCTGCTCCGTGGAGGATAATGGAGTAGGAAGGGCAAAAGCAAGTAAGGATAAATCCAAGGGCAAAGAACACGAATCCAAAGCGCTTTCCATCACTGAACGCCGGCTACAATTTTTAGAAGCAGAATATGGCCGACCGGCCTCCCTGGAAATAATAGACCTGTATGATGCAAATGGCGATCCTTCCGGAACAAGGGTGAATGTCAAACTGCCTCTTTTATAGCTCCTACATCACAAACAGCATTTCAATAACTGAACCCCGCAGTTGGTGGGCCATTCCTTTCCCCGCCTTTCTTTATCTCTTAAATTGATTTTAATAGCAAAATAGATAGAGTACATCTTGTATAACTCCACCTAATCCAAATGCATAATATGATACGATAACGCTCTTACGAGGAAGGGGCCGTAAAGTCGCAATATCTGGAACGTATGAACATACTGTTCTTTTGTTGCGATAATAGGAGGGATAGCTTAGCAATACTCTCTTTCCCTTCCTCTTTTTTGCTATTCGTAAGGTGATCAAAGCAATTTCCAGCAATTCCTCTTTCCATTTTTACCCTCTACCGGCCATTGATTTTGAAAAAAATATACCTTATATCCTTTGCCAGCTCTTACAAAAGAAAATGAAAAAGATCGTAAGCATTTCCGGGACGAGCCGCCCGGATAATTTCACAGCCCTGTCTCTGGCCGTTGTCAATGACTAATTGCGCAAAAACGATATTGAAGTCGTTTTTATCGATGCTCGTGAACTTAATCTTTCGTTTCCCGGCTACCCCGAAACGAAGGACCCCCTTCAACTTCGCAAAGCGATCAAAAGCGTGGAGGTGGTCATTTTCGCTTCCAAAGCCCCACTGTCTTTTTGGAGGTAAAGCAACGTTCGAAAGGCCTGCTAACCGTTCCCAAACGATTTGTATACCAGGAATCAACTGCTATGCTTTTTCAAAAATTGGCGTGCCCGTGCCAATTGTTCCCTAACCGTATTGACCGAGATATTGAGTTTTTGCGCAATGAATTGGTTATTCAATCCTTCGTAATACCTCAGCTTAAAAATTTCTTTTCTTTTTTGAGGAAGATTTTCAACTATTTCGTGTATGGCCAGTAAGGCTTCCTTTTCTAAAAAAATAATTTCTCCGCTCTTATTGTTTTTAAGGTCATTAGACTGGTTTAGGAAATTCTCTTTCAGCCGATTATCCACTGCGATTTTTTTCAGGTAATTATAGGCCATGTCCTTAGCAATCTTGTACAACAGGGGTTCGAAGGGCATTAGCGGATCTAGTTGACGGCGTTTCTTCCAGATGATGACAAAAACATCGGCGGTTGCTTCTTCAGCGAGAGGCTTAAGGCGAACAATCCTCAAACTATAGTGGTAAATTTTCTGATGATAATAGTCGTACAGCCAGCGGAAGCTTTGCTCATTTCCCTGGACCAGTGCTTTAAGGTGTTGATGTTTAACTTCCTCGCGCAAAATAAAATTCCTGTGATTAAATAGCTGACAAAATAAATCTTAGCGAATTTAAAAAAAAATGAAGAATAAGTAGTCCTATTCTGATTTCAAATTGGTGTAGTATAAAACGGCCATTAAGAGTATGTTTGGAGGCCGGAT
>JAGQXQ010000060.1:17868-31013 GCA_020436535.1 Phaeodactylibacter sp. | reverse complement strand
CCCTCGGCGTAGATCGTGTCGAACGCCAGGGACGATTTGCCGCTGCCGCTAATGCCGGTAATGACCACCAGCTTGTTGCGGGGGATGCGCAGGTCGATGTCCTTGAGGTTGTGCACCCGGGCTCCAATCACCTCGATATAGTCTCTCTCAACGGCATGCTCGTAGCTGCCGATGCCATTTGAATTATCTTTCGTCATTGTTGTTTTTCCCATCACAGCATTATTAACCCATAAGGGCCGCTCAGTGTTGAACAAACTGCAAAAATAGGGTTTATTATGGGGCAGATCGTCAACTACCTTAAAAATAACTACCCCCCCCTTAATGAAGGGGTACGGCAAGATATGTGATGCAGGTCATTTAATAATTGAGCGAAAGGCAGTAGTTTTGCCTTTGAATGAAATCTCCGGTTAGCATATTGGAGGTCGGGTTTGAATTTTTTTGATGAATTAAGGCACTTTTCGCGGCGCTGAAATAGCTAATCATTACTAATCTGTACACATAAGTCACCATGAACGCTCGACAGATCATTTTTTCTCTGCTTCTCTTCGGAGCAGCCATGTACTTTGGAGTCAAGTTTCTTCCCACCTTTGAGCAATTCGCCGATACCGGCGCCTCTTTGCTTATTGTGCTGCTGCTGTTGCTGGGGCTGGGTTATATGATTTACCGGATATTAGCGGAATGATCATTTCATCACTTCCAGCAACTCATTCAGCATCATAGCTGTCGCCCCCCACACTACCTTGTCATATACTTTAAAATAGGGCACCTTGCGGAGGGTAATGTTTTCCGTTAGTTGGAGATCCGTAATCTGGCGGGCCTCCGGCTGTTTCAACAGCTCGATCGGGACTTCCACAATCGAGCGGACCTCGCTGAGTTGAGGCCGAAATTGCGGAGTAGTATAGGTGTAGCCTACGTAGGGCTTTACCAGAAAATTGCTCACCGGAATATACAGTTCGGTCAATTCTCCGATTAATTTCACACTTTTGGGATCAACCCCCACTTCCTCCTTTGCTTCGCGCAGGGCGGTATTATCCAGCGTGTGGTCGCCTGCTTCAAATTTACCTCCCGGGAAACTGATCTGTCCGCCGTGGCGGTCGTCGGGATGGCTGGAACTGCGTTCGATCAGGACGATGTGCCACTCTGAAGCTTTGGGGTAAAACAGGGCCAGCACCCCCGCCTTACGAGCATTGTCCGGCGCCGCTTCATGGCGTTGGCGAATGACATGCGCCATCTGGTATTGCACTTCCTGGCCCGGAAGGCCGCCTTGCAAATTCTCTTCCAAAATGTGAATCAATCGATCATTCATAGCAAGTAGTGATTAAAAAACAACTTCACTGTTGAAGTTATTTTTTAAGGTTCCCAAGGAAAAACAATTGAATAAAGGTTTTGTTGATCCCTGAAAATGAACAAGCCCCGGCGCTGCAAAGCGGCCGGGGCTTGTTCGATTTCAGGCCGTAAACTCAATCTTTGTTCGAAAGTTGCAGGTACTTTTCCAGAGCCATGGTCATAGAAGGAACTTCCGGCGCCGGTGCTTTGATGTTGATCGTCAGGCCTCTTTCCTCGACAGCGTTGCTGGTGCTGTTTCCAAAAACAGCGATTCGCGTATCGTTCTGCTTGAAGTCAGGGAAATTTTCGTAGAGGGACTGTATCCCCAGAGGGCTAAAGAATACCAGTACATCGTACGTCACATCACTCAGGTCTGACAAGTCGCTGCTGACGGTTTTGTACATCATAGCGTCTTTCCAGTTGTAACCATTCTCTTCCAGGAATTGTGAAACCTGCTTCGCACCCAGATTGGAACAGGGCAGCAGGAATTTTTCATTGGCCTTGTGCTTTTTCAATGAGGTGGACAAGTCCTGGATGTTGCGTTTGCCAAAGAACACTTTGCGCTTCCGGTAAACGATAAACTTTTGCAGGTAGTTGGCGATGGCCTCTGACAAGCAGAAATACTTAGTGTCCTGAGACATCTTGATGCGCAATTCTTCACAGATCCTGAAGAAATGGTCAACAGCGTTCTTGCTTGTAAAGATGATCGCGGTGAATTCATCTGGCCGGATACGCGCCTTGCGGAAATCCTTGGCTTCGACCTCTTCAACATGAATGAAGGGGCGCCAATCGATTTGCAGGCCGTATTTTTTTTCCAGCTCGTAGTAAGGGGATCTTTCCGGTTTGGGCTGAGATACCAGAATAGTCTTTACTGGCTTATAAGCCTCTTGTTTCACTTTACCATTTACTGCCATTCAACAAGGATTTTACTTATTGAACCCCTGTCCTTTATGCTGCAATAGCTACGAATACAATACGAGCTTTGCCAGCACGAGAACAGGCGCGATTTCGACTGTGCAAATATACAACAAAAAGTGAAACTTGTGAAAAAGCAAAAAACGGTTGCCAATAAAAAGGCCCCTCAATGACCGAAACAGGTAAGTGGCGGCAATACCTGCATAAGCTCCGTAGAGCACCAATTGGGTTGTATCTTCAGGAGAATAAGACAGCAGTAAATTGACGATGACCAAAAAGAAGCCCAGCATTATGCTGAAGACAATAATCGTAAAGCTATACAGGTGAACCTCTTTGCCAATGGGGAATACAAAAGCCAGGAAACCCAGTAGCAGATGCTTAGCCAAAAAGAGGCCGGCAACTCCTCCTATACTGTACAACAAGCCCACCCAGTCGTTGTTGGAAAAGCTCAGGCCGTAATAGCGGGCCAGCAAAAACACAAAAAAGCCGGCGTTGATCATGAAAAAGCCATAAAAGAAATAGTAGGGCAGGCCTCCTCCGGCCTCCCGCTCCCGTTGCAGCTGGCTGAGCATGTTGTCATTAAAAAAGGCCCGATAGGCCTTTCCTGCCTGGCTTCGCAGCAGTGTGATGAGCACCGTCAATAACAATAAGATGCCTATATTCGTAATAAGAAGGAAGGTTTGATACCTATTTTGAACAGGTGCTGGCGCCGGTGCTGTTTTTCTGTCAGCCGGCGGAGGGCTAGCGGCAGGTTTCGGCCTGGCGGCCGGCTCAACCGGTGCAACCAGGTCGAAAGGGTTACCTGTGCCAGCGGCGGCGGCAGAGTCCTCCTCCGGAGGAGGAACGCTCAGGCGCGGGCTTAGCTCAAAAGGGTTGCTGTCCCCCTGCGTTGCAGGAGAAAGTGGCAGCACAAAGAGGAGGGCAACAGTGGCCAACAGGCCCCTTACGGTATTTTTGAGCATTTGCATATAACGCAAAAATAATCATTCCCGGCTAAGTCTAAAGCTTAATTCGCTTGTTAATAAGCTGTTAATGGTTTTTCAAAGCCAAATTATACCGATAATTTAGTAATTCTTAGGGACAGAGAAGGTAAGAAGCCAGGGCTGATTGACGAACCATCACTACGGACCTCAACCCAGGACGTTGATTTTTTATCACCACCAGGCAGTATATGAAAAACAGCACCATCTTACGGGTCATGATCCTGGGCGCGATTGCCATTATCGGCATCATCGGCGTACAGGCCTATTGGGTGGTCAGCACCTGGAATATCAATGAGGAGGAATTCGACAAAAAGATCAACCTTGCGCTGTATGAAGTCGCCTGCAGCCTGGTAGCCCTGAACAATGGCGAACTGCCCGCCCGGAACATCGTCAACCGGCGAACTTCCAACTACTATGTCGTCAATATTGAAAGTGAGATCGACGCCAACAGCCTGGAGTACTTTCTGCAAAAGGAGTTTGAGCGCCTGGCCCTATACGTGGATTTCGAATACGCAGTCTACGATTGTACGACCAATGAGATGGTCTATGGCAACTACTGCAGTTATTCGCCGGGAGCGCAGAAGGACCTCGAACTCGGCAACCTGCCCAAAGACGATAAATTTACCTACTACTTCAGTGTGAAGTTCCCCACCCGTTCCAGCTTTTTGTTTGGCCAGATGCAATTGTCGATATTCTTTTCCTTTATACTGCTGGTCGTCATCCTGTTCTTTGCCTATTCCATGTTTGTGATCCTGAGACAGAAACGGCTTTCGGAATTGCAAAAGGACTTTATCAACAATATGACCCACGAGTTTAAAACGCCTATCTCCACGATCAAGATCGCGGCCGATGTTTTTCTCAACCACTCTGCGATCCGGGATGACGAGCGATTGTCCCGTTATGCCAAAATCGTTAAGGAACAGAACCAGCGGCTCAATAACCAGGTCGAGAAGGTACTGCAACTGGCCAAGATCGAACGCGGCAATTTTGAGCTCAAGCGAGAACGTATTCCATTACAGGAGGTGCTGCAAAGTATCATAAACAGTACGGCGGTCAATGCCGAAAAGCAGGGAGGAGTGCTAAAAAGCCGGATTGATATCGGAGAGGCCTGTATTAAAGCCGACCGCCTGCATCTGACGAATATTTTACACAACCTGCTGGACAATGCCTTAAAGTATTGTAAAGACGTCCCCAGGCTCACACTTCGCGCCAGGGCTCGCGACGGGGAGATCCGGATCACCATTGCTGATGAAGGGATCGGCATTCCCAAAGATCATCTCAACAAGGTGTTCAATAAATTTTACCGGATACCGACCGGCAACGTTCATAAAGTGAAAGGTTTCGGGCTAGGCCTGTACTACGTAAAAAGCATCTGCGATGCGCACGGTTGGCGCATCCGCCTGGAAAGCCAGGAGGGAAAGGGCACTTGTATATACCTGGACATCCCGGAAGCTCAACAGTCCTCATGGTTACATTGGCGCAGGTTTTGGCAGCGGGCCCATCTCCGCCTTCGGCAGTTTACGGCACGAGCCTGATGTTGGAAGTGGCCGTTTTTTGGTTATCATTTTAAACCTACACGGTTTTTCACCTGAAAGATCAAACATGAAAGCACATATCCTGTATGTTGAAGATGACGAAAGCCTGAGCTTCGTAACCCGGGACAACCTGGAGTTGCAAGGTTATGAAATAACGCATTGTCCCGATGGCAAAGAGGCGCTGGCGAAGATACATGAGCAAGATTTTGACCTGTGTATCCTGGACGTCATGCTACCTGATGTGGACGGATTTACGGTAGCCAAAGAGATCCGCCAGTACGACAAAGAGACCCCTATTCTTTTTCTAACTGCCAAATCCCTGAAAGAAGACCGCCTGCGCGGCCTCCGCCTGGGAGCCGATGACTACATCACCAAGCCGTTCAGCATCGAAGAATTGATCCTGAAGGTCGAAGTCTTCCTGCGCCGCAGTAAGATCAGCCCAACGCCCTCTCCCGGCCGTTTTCGGTTGGGGCGCTTCGAGCTCGACCACCAGAATCTTTCTCTACTTTATAACGGTGAAAACATGCAGCTCACACAAAAAGAGGCGGACTTGCTCAAGCTGTTCGCAGAAAACCCCAACCAGATCCTCAAACGTTCCGACATCCTGAAGCAGATATGGGGCGACGACGATTACTTCCTGGGCCGCAGCCTCGATGTGTTCATCTCGCGCCTGCGCAAATACCTGCGCGACGATAAAACGCTCAAGGTCGAGAATATCCACGGAGTGGGGTTTCGGTTGAAAGCGGAGGGGATGAATGATGGAATGATGGAATGAATAGCTCGGGGCCTTTGTTCCATCATTCCATCGTTTCCTTACCATTTATCCCCATCCAGCAAATCACCCAGCCCGCCGAGGACGCTGCCTTCCCCTTTGTTTTTACCACCGTATTGGCGGGAGGCGGAAACCACGCGGTCCGCCAGGCGGCTGAAGGGCAGAGATTGGATCCACACCTTGCCCGGGCCCTGCAGGCGGGCGTAGAAGAGGCCTTCGCCGCCGAACAGCATATTGCGCACACCCCGGATCATTTCAATATCGTAATCCACATCCCGGGTAAAGCCGACCAGGCAGCCGGTGTCTACTCTTAAAGTTTCACCGATGGCCAGTTCCTTTTCAATAATATTGCCGCCGGCGTGCAGGAAGGCCAGGCCATCCCCTTCCAGCTTTTGCATGATAAACCCTTCCCCTCCGAAAAAACCGCGCCCCAGGCGCTTCGAGAACTCAATACCGATGGATACTCCCTGGGCGGCGCAGAGGAAAGCATCTTTCTGACAGATGATCTTGCCCTCCAGTTCGGTCAGGTCGAGTGGGATGATGCGGCCCGGATAGGGAGAAGCAAAGGATACTTTTTTCTTACCGGCGCCCCCATGAGTGAAGGCGGTCATAAAAAGGCTTTCCCCTGTCAACAGGCGTTTGCCGGCGGAAAAAACCTTTCCCCACAGGCCGGCGTCTTCCTCTTTGTGGCTACCGTCGCCGAAGATAGTGGCCAGCTCGATGCCGTCGTCCATCATCATGAAACTTCCAGCTTCGGCTATGACCGTTTCGTAGGGGTCTAATTCAATTTCGACGAATTGCATCTCCTCGCCGTAGATTTGATAGTCAATTTCGTGTGCGTTCATGAAAATGAGGTTTTGATTGTGTAAGGGAGAATAATCGTAAGAAGAATAAGACTATTCAAATAATATCGAAAGTATAACTGATTTTTTCTACGAATGAAGGGGGTATTGATTTTTTCGCGCATTAAACTTAAAAATTGGAATACTCGGATCGGGTGTTGTCGCCCGCACCCTGGGAATGGGATTTATTCAGCACGGTTATGAAGTGAAATTGGGGACCCGTGATACCTCCAAGCTGGCAGACTGGAAAGCAAAGGCAGGCGAAAAAGCCGGAGTTGGTTCTGTTGCCGAAGCTGCCGCTTACGGCGATATTGTCGTGCTGGCGGTAAAAGGTACCGTCGCTGAAAAAGTGCTGGAACAGGCCGGCGCCGCAAACCTGAAGGGCAAAACTATTATAGACGCTACTAACCTAATAGCCGAGGCGCCGCCGGTTAACGGCGTCCTTCAATTTTTCACCAGCCTGAACGACTCCCTGATGGAGCGTCTACAAAAGGCTTTTCCCGGCGCCCATTTCGTGAAAGCATTCAACAGTGTGGGCAGCCACCGGATGGCCAACCCCGATTTTGGAGGTATCAAACCCTCTATGTTCATCTGCGGCAATGACGAAAGCGCCAGGCGGGAAGTAGCAAGTATACTCGATCAATTTGGTTGGGAAGTAGAGGATATGGGCGCAGTGGAAGCCGCCTGCGCTATTGAACCCCTGTGTATCCTCTGGTGTATTCCAGGCTTCCGCAATAATCAGTGGGCTCACGCCTTTAAAGTGTTGAAATAGCGAATAAAAAGGGGGAAAGCTGCTAAATTGCTTTTTTTATCTATCCAAAGAGTATCAAACCATTGATTGTCAAGTTTTTTTCCGGATATTTGCGCCACTAATAGTGATAAAAAGAAACACAAATATTTTGAAATTTTCTGAATTTGGTTTTGAACCGGAATTAATTGAAGGGCTGGAGGCGATGGGTTTTGAAACCGCTACGCCTGTCCAGGAGCTGGCCATCCCTCCAATTATGGAAGAACGCGATGTGCTGGCTTGCGCCCAAACCGGCACTGGTAAGACAGCCGCTTTCCTCTTACCCATACTGAACAGGCTAACCAAGGACCCCAATGAAAAAGGGGTTGACACCATCATCATCGAACCGACCCGCGAACTGGCCATGCAGGTCGACCAGCAACTGGAAGCACTTTCCTACTTCACTCCGGTCAGTTCTATTGCCATCTACGGTGGCCGTGACGGACAGGCGATGGAACAGGAAAAGCGGGCGCTCAAACGCGGCGCCGCCATCATCGTGTGTACTCCAGGGCGCTTCAGTGCTCACCTCGACTTTGGTTACGCTAAGCTGGATACCGTTCGCCACCTGATCCTCGATGAGGCCGACCGCATGCTCGATATGGGCTTTGCGCCCGCCATCATGGATATTGTCAACAAGTTGCCCCGGGATCGGCAGACACTGCTTTTCTCGGCTACCATGCCCGGGCAGATCAGGAAGTTCGCCAAAGAGTTGCTGCGCGATCCTGTGGAGATCAATATCGCCATATCGAAGCCGGCGGAGAACATCCTCCAGCTAGCCTACGAAGTGGAAAATTTTGGCAAGATCGCGCTGACGGAAAGGATACTGGAAACCAATAAACGCCTGGAACGGGTGCTGATCTTTGCCGGCACCAAGAAGAATGTCCGGGAGTTGGCCACCAGCCTCAACAAACGCGGCATGAACGTGGGCGCCATTCATTCTGACCTCACCCAGGACGAACGGGTAGCTCAGCTTCACGCCTTCAAAAGTGGCGCCACCCCTATCATCGTAGCTACCGATGTGCTTTCCCGGGGTATCGATATCAAAGGAATCGACGCAGTCATCAATTTTGATGTGCCCGGCGATGCGGAAGACTATGTGCACCGCATTGGGCGTACCGGCCGGGCTGATGCCGCCGGAATGGCCTTCACCTTCATCAACCGGAAAGACCGCGACCGCTTCAAGCGCATCGAAGAACTGATCGAACGTAGGGTACAACGCCTCCCATTGCCTCCCGACCTGGCCAATGTTGAATATTCTAACTCCGGTGGTGGTGGACGCGGCGGACGCAGTGGTGGCGGAAAAGGCAGAGGACGAGGTGGCAGCCGTGATAGCCGTGGCGGAAAGAAAGGAGGAAAAAGAGGTGACAGCCGCGGGCCGCGGAAAGGATAAGAGGGCAGGCGATCAGGATGATCGCGGCACAAGGGGCATCCAGACGACACCTTTTCGCCTTTGGGCATTGAAACCCCTGGCGAAAAGATGTCACCGGAAAAAATCAGAGAATTACTCCACGATAAACTTAACTACCTTCCGCTGCTTGCCAACAGCCACCCTGAGAAAGTACAGCCCGTAGGGCAGTTCGATCTCGTACTGGCCGACAAAACGGCTACCAGTGGCCGATTCCTGGCGCTGTAGCACCCGTCGGCCGGTAATGTCTACAATTTCCACCGAAAATTCCTGCGCCCGGGGCAGGCCCTCCACCTCCAGCAGAAATACTCCGTCATTGGGGTTGGGGGCCACCTGAGCGGCGAGTATATCGAAACGGGGGTTATCCACGTCGACAGTTTCGTCTACTGTATTGCCTTCCCAAATGCCTCTGCCAAAGGTGGCGGCATAGAGCTTGCCTTCGCTGGCCAGTATCTCCAGCTCGCTGACGATCACATTGGGCAGGCCCTCACTGTAAAGTTCCCATTCCTCCATTTCATCATTGATGTAGTACACGCCGATGTCGGTGCCGATGTACAAGCCATTGACCAGCGAATTGGGGTCCTGCACCACGCAGTTGACCGGTATGTTGGGCAGGTTGTAGGAAATATTCTGCCAGTTGTCGCCGCCGTCATCGGAGCGGAATACCTTCTCGCCGTCGGAAAAGCCCCCTACCGTCATCCAAACCAGGTTGGGGTTGTCATCATCGGCAGTGACATAGGTGAAGTATAGGCCGTCCGGCAGCCCGGCAGTCACATTTTCCCAGCTGTTTCCTCCGTTGCGGGTCCGCCACATATAGCTGGGCTGCCCCAGAGAATGGTAAATGCGGTGCGACAGGTAGATGTAGTCCGGGTCGGCGGGAGATACGGCAAAGCTGGAAGCCGGCAGGCCCGGAACCGGGAAGTTGGAAAGCTGTTGAAAAGTCCCGCCCCCATCGACAGACTTGTAGAGGTTGGTATAGGCCACATACAGCACGTCGGGGTTACCAGGTTCGAGCATAAAGGGAGTAGTCCAGGCGGCCCGCTCATCGTTGCCGGCGGGGATATTGCTGCTCACGGAGAAAAAGCCGTTACCCCCATCGTCGGACCCGACGATATTTCCGTATTGAGAGGAACCGTAGATGATGTTGGGGTTTTCCGGATGAATGAGGCCTTCCATACCATCACCGCCGATGATGCCCGTCCAGTTGCCGTCTTTTTTCAACCAGGTAGAATTATCCTGTGTGCCGGCAATGAGGTCGCCGGGATTAGACTGGCTCAACCCTAAGCGATAAAAGGAAGTGATCTGCATGCCGCCGGCAATGTCCTCCCATTGAGTTTGGAAGGAGTAGTTGTCATAATCCTGAGTGGCGTCTTCCGTGCCAAGTACGATCTCATCAGCCCGGGAGACACCTCCGTCGTTACAGCCGTAATATTTATTATCCAGTGGATTATAAGCGAGGAAATGCTGATCGGCATGAATGCTCACCCGGCTGGGGTCACCGACCCAGTAGGAGGCCATTCGCCAATTCAGCCCCCCGTCTTCGGAGCCCCAGATGTTGATACCGCCGGTATAGATGCGGTCCGGGTCTTCGGGGTGGGCGAGGATGGCCAGGTCGTAAGTGCCCTGTCCGCCGCTGCCGTTGCCACCGTACCAGTGCAAAATATTGGGGCTGTTGGAACGCTGTTCCCAGCTGTCTCCCCCATCGGTAGTGCGGTACAGGCCATAAAAATCGCGGTTCCGGCTGCAAGCCAGCGCGTAGACATAATCGGGGTTGGCAGGAGAAATAGACAGTTCTATCCGTTGGACATTGTTCGTAGGCGGTATATTCGTTTCCAGCTCCGTCCAGCTTTGCCCAAAATCAGTGGACTTCCAAATGCCGGCCGTACCAGCATCGAGGTTGCGCACGTAGGCGGTCGAGGCGTACAGGATGTCGGGCTCGGTGGGGTGGCGCTCAATGTCCCATATCATTTCATCGGAGATGTTGGCCCAGGTGGCGCCGCCATCCTCCGAAGTGCGGATGCCGAAAAGGCCGGCGGCGACGAGGCGCTGCCCATTGTCCGGATGAACAATCACCCGCCGGGTAAGCGAGCCGTCTCTTCCGGTTTGGTCAAACGTAAGGCCGGTAGGTTCCCAGTTCTGGCCGCCGTTGGTGGTTTTATAAACGCCCATTCCGTAGTGCGTATGGCGCTTGCGGTCGTCGAGGTCGAGGGCGACGCCAAGGTAGGCGTAATCGCCGACCGAGACGTACATTTCATCAGGGTTGGCGGGGTTGACGGCAATATCGCTGATGCGCAGGATCGGCAGTCCATTGTCGAGGGGCAGCCAGCTCTGGCCGCCGTTGGTGGTCTTCCAGATGCCGCCCTGAGCCACGCCCACCCAGAAGGTATTGGCGTCCGTAGGATGGAAGGCTATGCAGTTGATGCGCCCCATGCCGCGGATGATATAACTGGTGACAATGGTGGCGTAATCTTCGGGGCCGGCCGGCATCCACCCGGGGCTGCGTTCAGCAATGCGGTTTTGCTCCAGGGCCACCTTTTCCGCCGCCGCCCGGAACAGTGGCTCCTGGTTGCCGAAGCTGCCGTCGCCGCCCGCCCGCACTTCTTGTTCGTGCAACCAGCGGGCGTACCATTTCCACCCTTTTTCTTCGGAGAGGTCCGTCTGTGCCGCCCAGTTGTCGAAGGCGGCTTCCAGGTGTTGTATCTTCAGCGGTTCCCCCGCCTCCCGGGGGATATTATCGAGAAAACCCTGAGCCTGGTTGTTTGCCGTAAAGCCCAAAATGAAAAATGCTACTAATCCGTAAAAGAGTTTTTTCATAAAATGAGATTTTGACCGAAAATAAGGTTTTTAACTCTTTGGCCAACAACATAGTTACAAAGATTTGGACAACCCGCGACAGAAGAGGATTTGCCCGCTGCTATTCAGGCATCGTGGTATTACAGGAGGTTGTTTTTTTTTCAGTGCCGCAGCAAAAACTTGCGTTCGATTTCTTCTGGCATGCTACTCGTAGGTTTCCAGTGCTTCGAACAATTCGTCCAGCTCATCGAAGGATTTGAAGCCCACTTTTTCCTCCGCCCCGCCCCGCACGTTGATTCCATAGAGTCGCAGGCTTTCCAACGCTTCCTCCAGCGCACCGGCGTCGAAGTTCAGGCTGAGGATGACGGGATAGTCCAGGCATAGCTGTTTCAAATATTTCCGGGCGCCGCCCTGCAGGTTTTTCCAGCCGATGCCGTTCTTGTCGAAGTTGATAACAAAAGCTTCCACGTATGGCGCCATGGCGGTGAAACCGGCAGTGGCTTCCTCCAGTTTACCGGCTTCTTCTACGACGGTTTCCAGCAGGATGGGGGCTTCATTTTCGTGAAGGGCCCGCAGGGTATCCGGAGGGGTGAATCGGCCAAGCTGCACGCCGTCCAGTTCGAGCAGGTCGGCGGCCGAGAGTATTTCTTCAAAAGGTTGTAAACTGAACTCGCCGATGATCTTGACGCCGTCCACCCATTCTTTGATGGCCTGCATGGCCTGGGGTTGGATATAGGTTTCGGAGCCGACATCGAAGTTGAAGCCGAGCCATTCAACGTCCCAGGCGGCAAAGTAGCGCGCGTCAGTCAGGTTGGTCACCGAACTGGCCTTTACTTTTGTCTTTAGCATAAACCAAATGTTACTTCGAATTGTCCTATTTTAACACCCCAAAAGTAAACAATAAAATGCCGGAACCCACGTATTATGATCTGGTTTATGCCGTCGTGCGCCATATCCCCCGGGGCCGGGTGAGCACCTACGGCGCCATTGCTGATTATCTGGCCCTCGGCTCCGCCCGCATGGTGGGCTGGGCGCTGAACAACAGCTTCAGCGGCGATAGTGTGCCGGCTCACCGCGTCGTCAACCGCAAGGGAGAACTCAGCGGCCGCAACCACTGGCCCACGCCGACGATGATGCAGGAGATGCTGGAACAGGAAGGGGTAGTGGTCGAAAATGACCGGGTGCAGGCGTTCGACAAGCTGTTCTGGCATCCGGCGGAAGGGCTGGGGGAGGATTTTGAACCGTTTTAACCCAAGTTCGACTGGTAGCCTCAACTTTAGCAGTTCGGTGGTTCGACATTCGCTTGCCTGAGGAGGGCTCCCGCATGCGTGAACACCGGTTAAGAGGATGCTTTGATGCCGGAGCGCAGCGGAGGCCGCGTACCGGCGATAGCCGCGTCGGAGCCTGTCGGAGAAGTGTTGGTGAGCCGAGAAAGAGAAAATATTGTTCTGAACAAGGCGCCGAGGAAGGAACATAGTGGAGCTACGTGACTGACGAGCAACGCAGTGCAGAACAATATTTGCCGTTCGCGGTCCATCAAGTGCTTCTCCGACAGGCTCCTAGGGGCCGTAAATGCTTTTTTTAACCTAACACTATAAAATGAAAAAAATTCTGACTTTTTCCCTGGCTATGATAGCCTTTTGTACCATATCCCTGGCCCAGCCCTCCCCTATTGGCGTCTGGAAAACCATTGACGATGAGACCGGAGAGGCCAAATCCCATGTGGAGGTTTACGAAAAGGGCGGCAAGCTCTACGGGAAGATCGCGAAGCTGCTGATCTCCTCGCC
>JAGQXQ010000060.1:0-17814 GCA_020436535.1 Phaeodactylibacter sp. | reverse complement strand
ATCGAAGATATGGAACCCTACAAAGATTACTGGAGGAAAGGTACGATCATGGACCCGGAGAACGGCAATGAATACGGTTGCAGCATCTGGTTTGAAAATGGCAATGCGGATGAGCTGAAAGTACGGGGCAAACACTGGACGGGGCTGTACCGGACGCAGACGTGGTATCGGGTGAAATGAGGTGTTTTTATTTTTCAACCGGGCTCCGCAGCGCCCGGATCTGACTTTGGATGAGGCTACAATCTTTTTCTGTTCCTCATGCTGAAAATCCGGTATTTTTTTTTAGGAAGGTAGGCAATAAGGACTGGGCCTTTAAAGTTTTATAAGTGAATTTTCAAATAATTAGGTAATAAAAATCCGCTGTATGAAGCAAAAATTTACACCAAACGATCTCATCAGATTCCTCTACAACGAGGTTAGCGCTACCGAACGCCTGTCGATGGACGAGGCCCTTTGCGACGACCTCCGGCTCAGGGAAGAATTTGCAGGCCTGCAGCAAGCATACCAGCAGATGCCTAAAGTTACATTCCGGCCCTCTTCCCGCACCATTCAGGACATCCTGAAGTACAGCGGAAAGACCGCCCTCGAAAAGCACGCCTGACCGAAACCGTGCTTTTTGAAAAGCCCTTGGCAAAAGCTTTGCCAAGGGCTTTCTTTTTGCGTATTTTACTCGAAAGTCAGCAAAATGTGCCGTCAGGCTTGCTTTAGTTAAACAATTTATTTAAATTTGTGAATCATTGAAACAAAAAGTTTAATAAACAACACCTCAAATGTCCGATACCAACAAGCAAGACCGGGAAGCGAAAATGAAAGCGCTTCAATTGACCGTCGACCGGCTGGAGAAAACCTATGGCAAAGGCACCATCATGCGCCTGGGAGATGACAGCGTAGTCGAGGTAGACTCCATTCCCACAGGCTCGCTGGGCCTCGACATAGCCCTCGGCGTCAACGGCCTTCCCCGGGGAAGAGTGGTCGAAATTTACGGCCCGGAATCTTCGGGTAAGACTACCCTCGCCATCCACGCTATCGCTGAGTGCCAGAAGCAGGGCGGCATCGCCGCCTTCATCGATGCGGAACACGCCTTCGACCGCTCCTATGCCCGGTCACTGGGTGTGGATACGGAAAACCTGCTCATTTCACAACCCGATAACGGAGAACAGGCACTGGAGATCACGGAGAACCTGATCCGCTCCGGCGCTATCGATATCATCGTCATCGACTCGGTGGCGGCCCTGGTGCCCCGTTCGGAGATCGAAGGAGAGATGGGAGATTCCAAGATGGGCCTGCAGGCCCGCCTCATGTCTCAGGCCATGCGTAAGCTGACCGGCACCATCGGCCGTACCGGTTGCTGCTGCATCTTCATCAACCAGCTGCGGGAGAAGATCGGGGTCATGTTCGGCAACCCGGAGACGACTACCGGTGGGAACGCCCTGAAATTCTACGCCTCCATGCGCCTCGATATTCGCCGCTCCGGTTCTGCCATCAAAGATAAAGAGGGCAATGTGGTGGGTAACCACGTCAAGGTCAAAGTGGTGAAAAATAAATTGGCACCACCCTTCCGCGTTGCAGAATTCGACATCATGTTCGGCGAGGGGATTTCCAAAACGGGAGAGATTGTCGACCTGGGCGTCGACCACGATATCATCCAGAAAAGCGGGGCCTGGTACAGCTACGACAGCGCCAAGATCGCCCAGGGCCGCGAAGCCGCCAAGCAATTCCTGATGGATAATCCGGAAGTAGCTAACGAGATCGAGAAAAAGATCAAAGCCAAGATCGTCGGCCTGCCCCTGGAAGAAGAGGAGGCTAAGAAAAACGGTAAGGCCAAGAAAGACGAAAAGGAAGAGGCTAAGTCCTAAAGCTTATTCCTGCCTTTAGAAGGCGTATAATAGAAATGGCCCAGGCCAGCATGTCCGCTGATCTGGGCTATTTCTATTATACGCCTGAACATACTCTCTTACTTCCACTGGAAAGTTTCGATCATGTGCAGGATATCCTGCTCTACGAATTTATAGATGGGTTTCAGCGAGTCGGGACGGGCCTGGGTATTAAAGTACAAGGATCCCCGTAAAAAATGATCGGTGCTGTCGGTGAGGTAAAACTGGAAAGGCGAGGCGGCCGGGCCCTCGATGACAAAGGCGAATCCACTTACGCCCCCTTCTTTTTTTATCGGCACATCCTGAATGTAGTTGGCTTTTTTATTATGCCATTCCACCAGTTCGAAAGCATCATTTTTCAGCTTTTCAAAGGTGTTTTCCCGGTTTATGGGATAATAGCTGAAGTATAAGCGGCTGTCAAATGCCGGTATGAATAGATCGAACCAACAGGGATGGGCCGGTTTCTCATTGAAGAACAAGGTATCCTGCTGAACCTCGGCGTAGGTAGGATATTCAAAAGTAAAATCGCAGTAATCCTTGTCAAACTGCCGGTAGGCCCGTTCGGGGTATTCTACTTTGGGGTAAGCACGGGGCTTAGGGGTGTAGGAAGGCTCTTCGCTACAGGACCCCAGCAGGAAAAAGAAAAGCATCAGGACGATTGAATATTTGATCTTCATTTTATTCAGTGGTTTGAATGGGTAACAATAATAGCCATACAACCCTCTAGCAATTTAGCCATTCAACCATATTGCTCTACCTACGGCTTCGGCAGGGTAAACAGGATCTGCTCAATGCGCCGCCTGTTTACAGAAACGATCTTAAAGCGAAATTGATTGTAGGGGATTTCAGCATCCACTTTAGGGATAAACCCGGTGAGTTCGAGTAGGAGTCCGGCCAGGGAATCGGCCTCCCCTTTGGCCTCATCGAAGGTATTGGTGTCAATACCGACGATCCGGCACACATCGTTGAGCAGGGTTTTGCCTTCAAAGAGATAGTTGAAGTCATCGATCTTTTTGAATACCACCTCCAACTCGTCGTCAAATTCATCCTTGATCTCGCCGATGATCTCCTCCATGATATCTTCCAGCGTTACGATCCCTGAACTACCTCCGTATTCGTCGACCACAACCGCCAGGTGGAGGTGCTCCTGCTGGAACTCCTTGAGCAGGTCATTGATCTTTTTGGCCTCGGGCACATAGTAGACGTCGGTGCGGATCAGCTCCTGCCATTCAAAATCACGCCCTTCATTCAGATGGCCAAGCAGGTCTTTGACATAGAGTATGCCGGTTACGTTATCAAAGTCATTTTCATAAACCGGGATTCGGGAATAACCGGATTCCCGGACGACCTGAAGGAGCTCCTGATAGTCAATGCGAAAATCGACGGCCACCACATCTACCCGGGAGCTCATGATCTGTTTGACAGTGACCTCTCCGAATTTCACAATGCTTTTCAGGATATCGACATCCTGGCCAGCATCTTTCTCCTGGCTGACCGTCAACTCGATGGCTTCGTCAATATCTTCCCGGCTGGCGAGGCCGCCTACTGTTGCGGTGTTGGCCAGTTTGCGTTCGATGATGCGGGTCGTATTGACCAGGGCGTTGTTCAATGGCCCCAGCACTTTAAGCAGGAAGGTGATCGGGCGGGCCATAAATTTGGCCAGGCGCAGGTTATTGATCTTGGCATACACCTTGGGCGCCACTTCCCCGAAGAGAACGAGCAGGAAGGTGACCCCAACCACGGTGATCAGGAAACTCACCAGCCATGCCCAGTATTCTATCCGTTCCGGGCCCGGCTGCCCCCAAAGGCTGGTGATAAAAGACGCCCATCGCTCGAAGGTGTCATGAGGAATGTTTTTCATCAACACGAATTCCGAAAGGATGACGATGGCGATATTGATGAAATTGTTGCTGATCAGGATAGTGGCCAGCAGGCGGCGGGGTTTATCCTTCAGCGCCAGGATACGCTGGCTGCTGGGCCCGTTTTCCTGTTCCAGGCGGTCGAAGTCGTTGGGTGTCAAAGAAAAGAAGGCCACCTCTGATCCGGAGATCAGAGCGGAACAAGCCAACAACAGGAGGATGCCCAAAATGCTGAAGAAGGCCTCCAGTGAAGGAGAAAGGAGTAACAATAATACCGGAGAAAAGCTATAAACCGGACTATCAGGTTCTGTTTCCAAACACAAAAGGGTTAGAATTAATTCGATCTGCTTGTTTTAAAACGGCAGGTCATCGTCGGCTGCCCCACCGGATTCTTCCGGTACAGAGCCGGAGGAATCATTACTGCTCGATTTCTGCGGGCTAGGGCTCACTTCATCTTCAGGAGAGGGGAAATAGCCGCCGGAACTACCGGAAGATTCATCGCGCCGCCCACCGCTGATAATGCGAAAATAACTACCCACCACCTCAGTAGTATAACGAGTATTGCCATCCTGGTCCTGCCAGCTGCGGTGCGTCAGTTTACCTTCCACGTAAACGCCCATCCCTTTTTTAAGGGTGCTTTCCGCCCGCTCCGCCAACGTTCGCCAGACGACGATATCGTGCCATTCGGTTTGAGATTGCCATTCGCCACTCTTGTCCTTGTAGTTTTCATTGGTGGCTATTGGGAATTTGGCGACCACCGCTCCATTCTCCAACCGGCGTATTTCCGGGTCCCGTCCCAGGTTGCCAATTAATATTACACGGTTTACCATCTCCTGTCAGAGGTATTTTAGTTGTTAAAAAATACTCAGAGAAACTTTAAATATAGCGAATATTAAGCTTTACCCCAAAAGCGAAAGCAATTAACTTGTAAGCGTTTGAGTTATCGGTATTAAAAAAGAGTGAGTTGTTCCTGGTTCAAATATTGGCTGATGATTTTAGGGAACGCGAATGTACTCAAGTTTTTTCGGTCTACCGCCAGGAATGGGCCCGAATTCAGGGCGGCTTGCGGAGAGAGGCTAACCTCCCAGAAAGAGGCTACGATCTTCTGGTGGGTCAACAATTGCTGGTACGGTGGCGAAATGTGGCTGACGACGGCCTCCTCAGCCCCCACTAACTGCTTCCAAAGCTGGCTTTCCCGGATCTCGCCTTCATCGCGGGAGAGGTGAGGGAGTTCCAGCAACGGGAATTCATAGAGGTTTTGCCAGATGTCCTTTTCGGTGCGTTTATTCAACAGAGCCTTCCCCTGATGGCCGATGACCAGATAGTGGAAAAAGCGCTGTCGTTTTTTGATCTTCTTCGACTTGATGGGCAGCTTGCCTACTTGGCCTTCACCCAAAGCCATACAGGCGCTGCGCAGCGGGCAGGTGGAGCAGGCTGGCGATTGAGGGGTGCAGTGAGTGGCGCCAAAGTCCATAATGGCCTGATTGTAGTTGCCGGGCTGTTTCGTGTCCAGCAGTTCCTGCGCCAGTTGGGCGAAGGCCTTCTTGCCGGTAGTCGTATCCACCGGAGTATGTATCCCAAAGAAACGGGAGAGCACCCGAAATACATTGCCATCCAGCACAGCATAAGGCAGGCCAAAAGCAAAGGAAGCGATAGCTGCGGCCGTATAGGGCCCAACGCCTTTAAGCCGGAGAATGCCTTCGTAGGTATCGGGAAACCGGCCGTCCAACTCCCCGGTAATGTATTGGGCGGCGGCGTGCAGGTTGCGGGCGCGAGAGTAGTAGCCCAGCCCTTCCCATAGTTTCATCACCTCATCCTGAGGCGCTTCCGCTAATTGCTGCACCTCCGGGTACCGTTGCCGGAAGCGCTCAAAATAAGGAAGCCCCTGCTCTACCCGGGTTTGTTGTAAGATGATCTCAGACAACCATATTATATAGGGGTCTTTCTCGCCCTTCCAGGGCAAGGGGCGGTGGCTTTGGGCAAACCAGGCCATTAGTTGTTCCCGAAAATACTGATGTTTAGGCTTTTGCATGATACGCAAAAATATAAAATAAAAAAGCGGCGACAGTATTGAGCTGTCGCCGCTTTCGATCCTCATTGTCAACTTTTTAGCGAGCCAGATGGCGCAATCTAATGATATGCTCTACTTACGGCTTGCTTATCAGTCGGTCAAGGCCTGGGCCTTATTTATTATGCACCGGCGCGCTCCCTCAACTCCTTCAAGTTGGAGTACCGCTTGCCAATGACATCTTTGAGTTCCTTGCGGGCAAAGAAAATACGGCTCTTAACCGTACCCAACGGCAGGTCCAGGTGGTCGGCAATTTCCTGGTACTTATAGCCGTGGTAATGCATGAGGAAGGGGATCTTGATGCTGTCGTCGAGGCCTTCGATCATTTTAGTCAGTTCCTTCATCATGATATTGGATTCAGCCGTGTTGGAAATCACTACACTACCCGAATTGATATAATAGAGATTTTCTGTAGAGTCCATGATCGTGTTCGCCTTCATCTTTTTACGATAGTTATTGATGAAGATGTTCTTCATGATCGTGAAAAGCCAGGCTTTAAAGTTCGTGCCCGGGCGGAACTTATCTCTGTTAGTCAGGGCGCGAAACGCGGTTTCCTGGAAGAGGTCCTTGGCATCCTCTGCATTTTTTGTCAGATTGTAGGCAAAGGAGTGAAGGAGGGTAGACATCTGGTCGAATCGGCTATCGAATTCTGTAGTAGACATGGCTCTTTTTGTTTAACTTTTCCGAGGATTCTTCTTTTCTGTTGAATCAAAGATATGCAATAGTTAAACAAAATGCAATATTCCACACTTTTTTTATTCCCGACAAAGCTCTTTTCCCTGTCTTTTGTTTTCGATTAATTCACAAAACACTGATTGTCAGTTAATTATTTTTAAAACAAGGAGTGAGATTATTTTCCAAACTTTCAAGAAAAAATGAAAAATGTAGAATAAAGCCTTGGTTTGAATTCATGAATTCATACTTTTTGCCTTCATAAGAGCTTATCTCCGGCTCAAACCAGGCATGCCGACAAATTTGTTTAACTTTTATTGAACGCCCCAGGGTCAATTATTTCTGTGCGTTTTTGACGAGAAATGCCGCCACGGTGCTGAAGACAATATTGGGCAGCCATATTCCCAGCAGGATGGGAATAGACTGGCCGGCAGCGAAGACAATGGCAAAGCGGGAGAAGAAAATATAGAGGGCTCCAATGCCGATACCCATGGCCAGGTGAAGGCCGATCCCTCCCCTGATCTTACGAGCGGCAATGGACATACCGATGATGGTCAATATATATATGGTGAAAGGTTCGGCCGTTCGCCGATGAAGTTCTATTTCGTATTTTTGAGTATTGCCGACCCCCCTCGCCTTCTGATTCCGAATATAGGCTTTCAACTCCGGCGTGGTCATCATGGTGTGCTGTTCTTTAAAATCGACAAAGTCCTCAGGCGTCAGGGCCAGGGTGGTGTCGATCTCTTTGCCATTCCCGATAATGAGTTCCTCTTCCATACCGTGAAAAGTGCGGATCTCATAGTTGCGAAGTTTCCATTTATTCGGAGGCCCGGCCCATTCGGCCGTATTGGCTTTGAGCAGGTAGACCAGTTCATTGCCCTCAAACTTTTCCAGGCGAAACTTACGGGCAGTACTATCCCGTTTCCGGTAGTAGTTGATGTACACCTTCGTATCCGGAGAGAGGAACATATGCACATCCTGAGTTTTCCCCTTGTCGTTATCCCTCCATATATAGGCATGCACAATATCCAGGCGAGTCTTATTCCCTTTGGGGATAAAATAATGATTGCCGACCATGTGGAGCCCGGCGATCAACGTAGCGGCGATCAGATACGGGCGCATCAGGCGCGGAAAGCTGACCCCCGCATTGAAGATGGAGATGATCTCCGAATTGTAGGCCATGCGGGAAGTAAAAAAGATGACGGAGATCAAAGTAAAGAGGGGCCAGAGCAGGCCGTCTATATAAAGCAGGAAATTGGGATAGTAATCTATAAAGATCTCCTTTCGGGTAATGGCCGACTCGATGAACTTTTCCACCTTTTCACTAAAGTCAATGATCCCGGAGATCATCGAAAAGATGAGAACCGTAAAGAAGAAAGCGCTCAGGAATTTCTTTATTATATATTGATCGAGCTTCTTTAACATCATATTGATCCTTTCTCAGAAAGGGTAAACGTTTGGCGGCGCCGGATAGTGGTGGAAACGCCGTGGATTAACAAAACTACAACCTTCTACGCACATCCTTGGCCATTTCGTTTTTCCAGTTGAGAAAATCACCGGCCTGGATGTGGCGCCGGGCTTCTCCTACCAGCCAAAGATAAAAGCTAAGGTTGTGGAGGCTGGCAACCTGAGGGCCTAGCAGTTCTTTGCTATGGAAGAGGTGCCGAAGGTAAGCTTTACTATAAAAACGGCTGGCCTGGCAGGGGCCGTCTTCGTCGATGGGGCTAAAGTCATCTTTCCATTTGGCGTTCTTGATATTGATGATGCCATTGGCTGTGTACAATAGCCCGTGCCGGGCATTGCGGGTGGGCAAAACGCAATCGAACATATCTACCCCCAGGGCAATGCACTCCAGGATATTTTCCGGTGTACCCACTCCCATCAGGTACCGTGGTTTTTCTTTGGGCAGAATGCCGCAAACCAAGCCGGTCATTTCGTACATTTCCTCAGCCGGCTCTCCGACTGAGAGGCCACCGATGGCGTTGGCCTCCCGCCCGAAAGCGGCAATGGCCTCCGCCGATATTTTACGCAGGTCTTTGTAGGTGCTGCCCTGGACAATGGGAAACAGCGCCTGCCGGTAACCGTAGAGCGGTTCGGTACTGTCAAAATGACGGCAACAACGCTCCAACCAGCGGTGGGTCAATTCCATCGATGTTTTGGCGTAGGAATAATCGCAGGGGTAAGGGGTACACTCATCAAAAGCCATAATGATATCGGCCCCGATGGCCCGCTGAATATCGATGGCTATTTCCGGGCTGAAAAAGTGGGACGACCCGTCGATATGAGACTGGAAGGTGACCCCTTCTTCTTTGATCTTACGGCGATGGCTGAGCGAATAGACCTGATACCCGCCGCTATCGGTCAGTATCGGGTGTCGCCAGCCATTAAACTGGTGCAAGCCGCCGGCTTTTTGCAATATCTCGATGCCCGGCCGCAGGTAGAGGTGGTAAGTGTTGCCGAGAATGATCTGCGCGGCAACCTCCTCTTCCAGGTCGCGTTGCTGAACGCCCTTCACACTGCCCAGGGTGCCCACCGGCATGAAGATGGGCGTCTCGATGGCGCCGTGATCTGTAGTGATCCGCCCACAGCGGGCGGAAGATTGAGGGTCGGTATGAGAGATGGAAAATTGCAGCAACGCCAGTGAGTTTTAGATCCGGTTACGGTGTTTGTCCAATTTCAGCATGACCGCGATCATAATGGTGAAGCCCATGAGCGAAGAGCCTCCTTTGCTGATGAACGGCAGTGGAATGCCAATGATGGGCATCAAGCCCATGGTCATGCCAATATTGATAAAGAAGTGGATGAAGATAATTCCCGCCACACCGTATGCATAATGGCGGGCAAAGCTATAGCGTTGCCGCTCGGCGATCATAGAAATACGGAAGAGCAACAGCAAGAACAGAACGATGATGCCGAAGGTGCCAATGAAGCCCTGCTCTTCGCCTATGGTGCAAAAAATGAAGTCGGTGGATTGTTCCGGAACAAAGTTCCCCTTGGTCATAGTGCCATGAAGGAAGCCCTTGCCTTGTATCCTTCCGGAACCGATAGCGGTTTTGGATTGCACCAGGTTGTAGAGCGAACCCCGCTCGTCACATTTATCGGGCTGCAACCACACGTTGATGCGGTCCTGTTGGTGTGGTTTCAGTACATTATTGAATCCATAATTGGCGGCAAAGGCCAGGCCGGTGCCCGCCACTAAAAAGAAAATCAATGTCACCGCCAGGCGGCCGTTGCGTTGCTGATAGAGAACGTAGCCCACCACCACCACGGCCAGCAGACAGCCGGCCAGCACGTACGGAAGATAGTCCAGCCGGGCCAGGTAATAAGAGACGCCGGCAAGGCCGGCAACGCCCAGCATCCAGTACCTGCGTTGTTTGGTTCTCAAGCTATAAGCCATAATCAGTAAGCCCAGCAGGACCAAGGTGAGTGCTATATGCAGCGGATCGATCACCAGGCCCGCAATGAGCAGAACTCCCATCACTCCCGCCACAACATAATAGGCCGGATTGAGCCCTTCCCGGAAAAGTACCAGGAAAAAAGACAAAAAGACCAGCGCAGAGCCGGCATCAGGTTGGAGCAGGACCAACAGGATCGGCGCCAGAATGATCATCAGGGAAATGAACTGCGAACGCGGGCTTTTAAGGTCCGTACTGTACGAACTGAGAAAACCGGCCAGGGCCAGAGCTGTTCCGAACTTTGCAACTTCAGAGGGTTGAAAAGAAAAACCGCCAAAGGAGAACCAGGAAGTGGCCCCCTTGATGTTGGTGCCCAAAAAGAGCACCAATACCAGTAAGCCGATGGAAAAAGCATAAATAGGATAGGCAAAGGTCTGCCAGAACTTCCAGTCGAAAAGCATGATAAAAGCAAAGATAAGGCCACAGATACCGATCCATATAGCCTGCTTGCCGGCGGAAGTGGCCAGGAAACTGCCCGCTTCCATGTTGCGAAACTCCTCATAGCCCACTGAAAAAACCATCAGCCAACCGACGATAACCAACGCAAGGAAAAGACTGAACGTCACCAGGTCGATATGCCCAAGGATCGGGCTATTTCCCTCTCGCCGCAATGCCCTTCTGCTACTCATCTCTATCCTTTATAACCTACTGTTTTCTCTAATAATTACCGATCAACTCCTGGGGGCGAATGGCGTCGTCCTTCACCAGGTAGATGCCCGGATAGTCCTGCTCCAGAATGTACTTCAGGCGCAGGGCTTCCAGTTTGCTCGCAAAGGCGCCGGCGCGCAGCTTATAGTAGGGCGCCGAGTGGACCCAATCTACCGGGATCGACGGATACCGGTACTGGAAAGACTGCTTGACACTCTCCAGCCGTTGCCGGTCGGGGGTAGCCAGCACCTGCACCCGCCAACCGTCCATATAGGTCCTGGATTTATTGGCTTCCGCAAAACGGTCCATCATGGCGCCGATAGGGGCGTCTTCTTCGTAGAAAACGTTTTTTTGCGCGTCAGCAGCCAAATTGCCAAAAACCAGGAACAACATTAAGCATAAGAAGCGAGCCATATTATACTATTTGGTTCTTTTTTACTCCTGCCATCCGAAAAACGAAACAAGACGGCGGTATGCGCAAATATAACACATTTAGCGCAAGTTGTCAGGCGCTGATTGTTAAGAGCTGTATAACCATTAAAGATAAGTGGCTAACGTTCTAGCATAGGACAAAAGCCGGAAGGCAGACACGAGCGAAGCGACTAACGAAGTAAACTGGAATGGCACCTGCCATTCCGCAATTTCCTGGCCATCAATTGTGTCCAGCGTTCGGCTTCGGCGTGAGACGGGTAGCCAGATAAGTTACTACTTAAGGGCCACTCCGGCAGAAATGCCGACCCGATGAGCGCCGGCATTGATGAAGTGTTCAGCGTCCACTTTGGTTTGGATGCCGCCGAAAGTAATGATCTTCACTTTATTGCCGACGATGCTTTTGATCAACTGAACGGCTTCGACAGTCGCCTCCTGCCCATTGAAACCGGTGCAAATTTTTATGAATTCGGCATGGGATTCCTGGGCCATCTTGCACAAACGGCGGGTCTCTTCTTCAGTGAGCAGGCTTGTTTCGAGGATGATCTTGATGGTTTTGCCTTTGAGGTGGGTAGCGGTGGCCATGCTATCGATATCGTTGGCTACAAAATTCCAGTTGCTGTTTTTGACCGCACAAAAATTGACAACGGCCTCCAGTTCGTCAGCGCCATCATCAATAGCCCTTTTGATCTCTTCGACCTTTGCAGGCGTAGGGGCGTAACCCATTGGGAAGCCGATGACGGTGGCTACCTTCACCTTCGAGCCTTCGAGCAGGTCGGCGGCGGGCTTGACATAAAACGGAGGAACACAGACGGCGGCAAAACCATGCAGGGCAGCCTCTTTGCACACCTGCTCGATATCCTGTAACCGGCAATCGGCCTTCAGGATAGTATGATCAATATGACTGGCCAGATTCATTGTTCTTGGCAGGATTTAGTTTTTTGGTGAACTATGCGACAGGGGGAGGCAGCGCTGAAAGGCTGCAATATAGTTTAAAAAAACGATTAATGGTGTTCTAAAAACAAGTTCTTCTGAAGAGCGCTTATTCCGTATTATAAATGAGGGGTGGGATTACATACTGTTCCCACCCCTCATTCCATTCATTATCCTCTGCCGTGGCAGTGTTTGTACTTCTTACCGCTACCGCAGGGGCAAAGGTCGTTGCGGCCTACTTTCTTTTCCACCCGTTTAAAGGTCTGTGGCCTGGAGCGGCGGCTGACCCCTTCGGCGGCGGCCCGGGCCTGCTCTTCACTGCGGTTAGTCTGCACCTTACTCATGTCAGTACGTTGTTCGCGCGCTTCTTCCAGTGTGCGTCCATCGGCAAAAACAATGGTGCCTTTGGACAGGTAAGCAGTCACCTCCTCGTTGATATCAAAAATGAGTTGCTCGAAGAGGTTATAAGCTTCCATTTTATAGATCACCAAGGGGTCTTTCTGTTCAAAAGAAGCCGCTTGCACCGAGTCCTTGAGTTCGTCCATGGAGCGCAGGTGTTCCTTCCACTTATCGTCGATGATAGACAGCGTGACGGCCTTCTCGATATCCCGGCGGATGGACCGGCCGTTGCTCTTCACCGCTTCGGCAATCTCGGCGGTAATGGCCATGGGGTTGGATCGTCCATCGGTGAACGGAATGAGGATGCGCTTGTATTGTTGTCCCTGGTTTTCGTGCACGTCCCGGATGTGGGGCAACAGCGCCTCCGTGATTTGATTCATCTTGCGGGCGTAGTACGCTTCAAACTGCTCCTGGTACCGGCTGATCACCTCTTCCTCGGGCCCTTCCTGGAAATCGATCGCGTCTATTTGGGGGTCCAGCCCCAGCAGGCTGAGCGAGTCCCGGCGGAAGGTCTCAAAATTGCCGCCCTCTCGGTGGCTTTGCACTACGTTGCCCGTCAGTGAATGGAACATATTGTTAAGGTCGACGGAGAGCCGTTCGCCGGACAGGGCGTTGTCCCGCTTTTTGTAAATGGCTTCCCGCTGGATGTTCATCACATCATCATACTCCAGCAGCCGCTTCCGGATGCCGAAGTTGTTCTCCTCCACTTTTTTCTGGGCCCGTTCGATCGACTTGGTCACCATGGAGTGCTGGATCACTTCTCCATCCTCGTGGCCCATGCGGTCCATCAACTTGGCAATGCGCTCAGATTGGAAGAGGCGCATGAGGTTGTCCTCCAGCGACACGTAGAACTGAGAGCTACCGGGGTCTCCCTGGCGGCCGGCGCGGCCTCGCAGCTGGCGGTCCACCCGGCGGGAATCGTGCCGCTCGGTACCGACAATGGCCAGGCCGCCCGCGGCTTTTACTTCCTTGCCGATCTTGATGTCCGTACCCCGGCCCGCCATGTTGGTGGCGATGGTCACCTTACCAGGCTTGCCGGCTTCGGCGACGATCTCGGCTTCGCGTTGGTGTTGCTTGGCGTTGAGGACGTTGTGGTCTATGTTGCGCAGCTGGAGCATGCGGCTCAGCTTTTCGGAAATATCTACCGAAGTCGTACCCACCAGAACGGGGCGCCCTTTGTCTGTCAACTGCACGATCTCTTCAATGACGGCGTTGAATTTCTCCCGGGCGGTTTTGTACACGAGGTCTTCCCAGTCATCTCGAACGATGGGGCGGTTGGTGGGGATCACCACTACGTCCAATTTATAGATCTCCCATAATTCACTGGCTTCCGTCTCGGCGGTACCGGTCATACCGGCTAGCTTGTGGTACATTCGGAAGTAGTTCTGCAGGGTGACCGTAGCGTAGGTCTGGGTAATGTCCCCGACCTTTACATTTTCTTTTGCTTCCAGGGCCTGGTGCAGGCCGTCGGAGTACCGGCGCCCTTCCATCATACGGCCGGTCTGCTCGTCCACGATCTTCACCTGGCCTTCGATGACGACATATTCTTCGTCTTTTTCGAAGAGGGTGTAGGCTTTGAGCAGCTGATTGATGGAGTGCAGGCGCTTGGACTTGATGGAGAAGTCTTGCGAGAGCCTGATCTTGGCTTCCTCTTTCTCTTTTTCGTCGAGCGAAGTGTTGTTCTGGATCTCCACCATTTCGGTGGCGATATCCGGCATGATGAAAAAGTTCTCATCGTCCACCCCCTCTCCCTGGCTGAGGAATTCGCCCCCTCTTTCGGTCAGTTCTACAGAGCGGTTTTTCTCGTCGATGATAAAGTAGAGCGGCTCATCGGCAATATGCATATTCTTGTTCTGCTCCTGCATGTAGAAGTTCTCAGCCTTCTGCAGTTCTACCTTCGCCCCTTCCTCACTGAGGAACTTGATGAGCGGGCGGTACTTGGGCAAAGCGCGGTAGGCGCGCAGCAGGGCCAGGCCCGCTTGTCCTTCCTGATACCCCGTATGTCCTTCCTTGAAGAGGCGGCGCGCTTCGGCCAGGTAATCCGTGGCCAGCTTGCGCTGAGCGCCGATCAGTTTTTCCACTTCGGGGCGCAGGGCGATATATTCCTGTTCTTCGCTGCCTTGAGGCACAGGGCCGGAGATGATCAGCGGCGTACGCGCATCATCGATAAGCACCGAATCCACCTCATCGATCATGGAGTAGTGATGCTTGCGCTGCACTCGTTCGTCGGTGGAGCGCACCATATTGTCCCGCAGGTAGTCGAAACCGAATTCGTTGTTGGTACCGTAAGTGACGTCGCAGTTGTAGGCGTTCCGGCGCTCCTTGGAGTGCGGGCGGTACTTATCGATACAATCGACCGTCAGGAGGAGGAACTCGAAGATAGGACCGACCCATTCCTGGTCCCGGCGGGCCAGGTAATCGTTAACGGTAATGATGTGCACCCCCTGGCCCGACAATCCGTTGAGGTAAGCCGGCAGGGTAGCTACCAGGGTTTTACCTTCACCGGTGGCCATCTCGGCGACCTTACCGTCGTGGAGCACCATACCACCAATGAGCTGCACATCGTAGTGCACCATATCCCAGGTGATGTCTCCTCCGCCTGCCACCCATTGGTTAGCCCAAAGGGCCTTATCACCCTGTATGGTGATGTAAGACTTACCGGGAGTGGCCGCCAGGTCGCGGTCATGATCGGTGGCGGTAACTTCCAGCACCGAATTTTCTTTAAAGCGGCGGGTGGTTTCCTTAACGACCGCAAACGCCTCAGGCAGGATCTCTTTCAACACCTCTTCCAGGTGTTTATCCCTTTCTTCCTGCAATTTATCCATCTCGCGGAAGAGCTCCTCTTTCTGCAGGAGGTTCTCCTCATCGTTGGCTTCGTTGTGGATCTCTTCGATGTCCTTATCAATGCCCGCCAAATGCTCGGCAATGCGGGCTTTGAATTCCCGTGTTTTATCGCGTAGTTCGTCGTTGGTGAGGTTCTCCAGTTGCCCGAAAAACTCATTCACCTCTTCGACCAGGGGCATGTACAGGTTAATGTCCTTATCCTGTTTGGTGCCGAACACTTTTTTGAGTGAATCAGTTATACCTTTAAACATATAAAAATATTTCCAATGTTATCTAACTAAGGCGCCGCAAAGATAAATATATTTGCGTGCGAATTTAGAGCATGTTCTTAGAATGCATATTTCGTACCAGTATATTATTTGCGCCACATTGGCATACTGGCCGAATGAAAAAAGCCAGACTGTTCTTTACTATCGGACATTTGTGGGGCAAATGTGTATGTGTATGTGTATGTGTATAGTGTAAGTAAAAGAAACGGGTTCCAACCATTTCCACTTTCAAACATTTACACTTATACCACCCAAACCCACTGTCCTGTACTAAACCCGCCAATTTATGCCTTTTCGGCATCATAATACCAGATGGGCATACAAAATAAACAGGATGAAATAATTAGAGGTTGATAAATACGTTTTGAAATTATACCGGCCATGGAAAAAAATGAAGCTTTCACCCCACCCGGCAGGCCGCCCAAAAACGAAAAAATGCTGAAATTTCCGGACATAGATAGTACGTTATACTGGTTCTTTTTGTTGCTTGCCCTGACATCTTGTCGTGGAGACGGCGCCCAGGATATCCGAAATCACTATTTCCCCCTGCGGGAACTGAAGGAGGGCCTGGTGTACGAATACCAGCCAATGATCCACGATTCACTGACCCCCGCCTACTGGTATTACCGCTCCTTCTTCACGGAAGAGGGTATCTTTCTGACCAAAACCTACTACGAATACGAACTGTTGCCCCTGCAACTCTCCCGGGAGGAGGTGGTGAGCAATGGCATGCTCCTGGAAGACCTCTATCTCTACGAAAAGGATTCTACCGGCAAGCAACAAAAGATAACGGTAGAGGTGCTTTCCGGCAGCGCCTTCCCTTTCGAGGTGAAGGATTCCAGCGGCGTGTTCCTCTACAAGATCCAATGGCATCCGATTTCTGATCCGGAAGCCACTATTACCCTCATTAAAAACCGCCGTTATACCAAAGACACAGCCGTTGTATTCGAAGGGGAAGAGCTCGACGCCATCATCTTCGATGTCCGCGAATTGGTGGAATACGACAAGGAGGGCGTCTTCGAGCATCAGTACAGCGGCCGGGAAGTCTATGCGGAGGGCATCGGGCTTTTCTACTATGAGAAAAAAGTGGCCGGCGATTTTCAGTGGGCCTACCGCCTGAAAGAGCGCTACCCGATGAGCCGGCTGGAGGAGCAATATAGGAGGGAGAGGGGGAATGAAGGAATGAAGGAATGAAGGAATGAAGGAATGGAGGAATGAAGGAATGAAGGAATAAGAAAATAGAATTCAATCTAAAAGAAATAATAAAGGAATGAAGCAACTTGCACTAACGCTCGTTTTTGTTTTTTCGCTCGGATGGACTTTGTTCGGGCAAGTGGCCGCGCCCACGCTCCTGTGTGTCAGCAATGACACCCTGTTTTGGGAAACGCCAACCAACAGCTGCGGGCCATTCAACGCCTATCTCATTTTCGCCAGCCAGGATGAAAGCGGCACGTATAGCCAGTTGGCCGCCATCACGGATCCCAACCAGGATTTTTTCGTCCACGAGAATGCCGGCATGGGCGTCTGGTATTATTACCTGGAAAGCGACTTCGACTGCCCCGGCCAGCCGGTGCTGCAGTCGGATACGCTGGATAACCTCATCCCGGAGCAGGCGCGGCTGGAGGCTGTTTCCGTCAGTGGGACAGAGGTGGAAGTGAGCTGGCAGCCCAGCCCTTCGCCGGAAGTAGTGGCCTACATCCTCTCCCGCACCATACCGGGGCAAGGCACGATCGTATTGGATACCATTTTCAATGATACCTTTTACCTGGATTTGGAAGCGTCGCCCACGGAGCAATCGGAAACCTACTATATAGAAGCCATCGACGCCTGCGGTAATAAAAGCCTGATCGCTACCCCCCACTCGACTATCCTGCTCGCCACCGAAGGCTCCGACCCCTGCGAACGCAGCATCAGCCTGAGCTGGAATCGCTACCAGAACTGGCCGCAGGGCATTGGCAGCCAGGATGTGTGGGTGTCGCGCAACGGCGGCGCTCCCGAACTGATAGCTGCGCTCGACGGCAACGCCTCCTCCTACCGCTTCCAGAATGCCGATGACGCCGTGACGTACTGCTTCACGGTGCGGGCTGTCGAGCGCTCCACCGGAGTGGTAGCCGCCTCCAACGAGGCCTGCCTCAGCCTGGACGTCGTTCAGGCGGTCAAAGGGCTGGCGGCCACCAACGCTACCGTCACCGAAAACGGCGAAGTGCAGCTGGATTGGCAATGGAACGCCAATGCCGAGATCAGCGATTACGCCATCCTGCAATCGTCGGACAACAACAACTTCAGCATCGTGGAAAGCGGTGCGCCGGCGCCGCCCCTCACCGCCAGTAATTCCTACCTGGACACCGGCGCCGATCCCTCCGG
>JAGQXQ010000364.1 GCA_020436535.1 Phaeodactylibacter sp. | reverse complement strand
CGGGTCCAGTCAACATCAACTCGCAGTCCCATATCTCTGACACCGGAATAGTACAGGGAATTGAAATAGCGTTGGTAGGACCTACCGTTGCGGGTGCCTTCCTCGTCTGTCCGGAAATCGAGCTGAAAACGGTACTCACTGAAATAAAGAACTGCACGGGAAAATAGGGAAGGGCCCCAGGCTCGGCTCCATTTCAGAGAAGCCGCCAGGTTTTTCCAGAAAAGGTTGATGTCATTTCTCTGCCGGATGACATTGACCGTATCGCCGTCCCGCCCTTCGGAAACGAAAACGCCATTGAGGGTATCCTGATCAGAAAAATACTTGAAGCGGTCTTCTCCTGCATAAAAACTGGCTTCCCAACTGTCCTGCTGATCCAATTTGTGCTTGAGCTTAACATTGAGGTCGCCAAAATGGTATCCCACTTTCAGGTCAGGGTCAATAGATTTGAACAGAGGCGCCAGAAGCAAATCCCAATAGGTACGGCGCCCCGACACCAACAGGGAGAACTTTTCTTTGATGATCGGCCCTTCCACGAGGGCTTTAGTGACGGCCATGCCCATGGCAGCTTCTCCCGTCCAGCGGTAGAAATTGCCTTCCCGCCCATTGACTTCCAGTACGGCGGCCAGCCGCCCCCCGTAACGAGCGGGCACTGCCCCCTTAATGAGCTCTACATCTTTGACCGCTGAAGCATTGAAAACCGAATACATGCCGACCATGTGGTTGGGGTTGTAGACCTGGGCTCCATCCAGTAAAATGTGATTGTGGCCGGCACTGGCGCCCCGGATGTTGAGACTTCCCAGGTTGGCGGCGCCGGACTGTACGCCCGGTAGCAGGTCAAGTGCCTGTAGCAAATCCGATTCGCCCAAAAAGGCGGGGATAGATTGGATCGTATTTCCATTCATCTGTTGCCGGCCGATATCGGCAGTTGGTACAGCCAATTCAGCAACCAAAGGCGTGGCCTTCACCTCTACTTCCGCCAATTGAGCAGAAGCCTGCAATTTGATGTGGAGTTCCTGATGCCCGAACAGGCCCAATCTATGGACAGCGGTTTCATAGCCCACGTAAGAAATCACGATGGCCACAGAATCAGCGGGTAGGGAAAGGCTGAAAAAACCGTCTTCATTGGTGACAATCCCTTGTTGAGTAGCCGGCAGATAAATATGGGCTCCGATGAGGCGCTCACCGGACCCTGCATCTTCCACCCTCCCGCTCACGGAATAACGGAGGGGCGCCACCGGTGTTTCGCCTTTTTCCAACTCCCGGATGATGACATATTCATCCGATTGCAAGTAAACCAGCCTGGTGTCCCGAAGGAGAATGTTGAGAACGGCCTCCAAAGGGGCCCCTTCAAAATGGTAGGAAAAAAACTTGCCGGCAGGCAAACCGTTATTGCTGTAACTCAGCTTCAGCTGGTTTTCCCGGCTAACGATACTCAGAGCTTCCGGTAGTGTGGCGTGCTGTAGTACAGCGCTTACCGGCTGCTGTAAAGGAGCGTGTTGCCCTGACACAGAAAGAACATTGAACCAGCAGAACCATATCAGGAAACACCTTTTACATTGCATGTCGGGATAAGTAGGTTCATGCAAATATAGAAATGTGGCTCATCATTTCAACAACAACCGCCCGTCTTTACGCTCCGCCTCAAAGCCAAGAGTAGCCTGCATGACTTTCAGGGTTTCTTCCAGGGGTTGATTATCGAAAACAGCGCTGTAGCGTTTATCTTGCAGCTCCGTCTCATCAGAGATCTCGACAGCGTAGTGGCGTTCCAGGCTGCTTACCACCTCCGGCCAGGGGGTATTGGCAAAAACAAGGACTCCCTTCTGCCAGGCCGTTGCCCTTTGATCAAAAGGTATCGAACGAATCTTACCGGAAGCCCGGTCCATTTCAGCCGCGTTGCCAGCCGTAACGGGCTGGGCGATTTCCTCTTTGGGCGCCGAAAAACGCACGCTGCCTTCCGTAACGGTAAGCCGTACGGAAGTATTTTCCTGATAGGCATTGAGATTAAATGCCGTACCAGTCACCTGTACCCGGGCGCCTTCCGTTTCAATAATAAAGGGCCTCCCGGCATCAGTACTTACCTGGAAATAGCCTTCCCCCTCCAGTCTGAGGCGCCGTTCCTTTCCGTCAAAACCTTCCAGCACTTGCAGGCGGCTTTCCGCGTTTAGCGCAACGAGCGTTCCATCTGCCAACTGTATTTCCTTCCGCTCCCCCAGCGGGGTGCTAAATTCCTGAGCGATCGCCGGGCCACCCGGCCGGGTAAAGTAGAATGTAATCAACCCGAGCAAGCCTGCCAATACGATCGCAGCGGCGGCGAAACGCCAATTCTGAAAGCGAAGCACTTTGCCCCTTCCTGTGAGGGCGGCTGCCGGCAATTTGGCAGCCAAGGACTCCCATTCCCGATCCGTATCCGGATCGAGATTAAAGTCTACATCTCTGGCTGCCTCCCACAAAGCTCTAACCTCCTCATAATGATGCTGGTATTTATCGCCCTGCCGCAGCCAATCCTGCAGCACTTGTTCCTCTCTGGCGCTGGCTTGCCTCTCCAGAGACTTGATAATGATTGCTTCTATATCGTTGTAATTGTTCTCCATTATTGATTAACTACCGGATTGACAATGGCTACCCCTAAAGCAAACCCGGTTTTTTGTAAAAAGAATAACAATAGCCATAAGAGAGCCAAAGAGAGCAGGTTACCGCTTCCCCCTCCGCCGTATACCCTGGCCCGCAACCGCTTCAGGGCAATACTGATCTGGTTCTCTACCGTCTTCTCGGAAAGGGCGAGCCGTTCGGCGATCTCCCGGTAGGAAAGCCCTTCGCTCCGGCTGAGTAAAAACACCTCCCGGCAACGCTCTGGCAAGCGGCTGACCTCGTCAAAAATAACGGCTTTGGTTTCTTCGGCCTGTAGTTGCTCCTCCACTCCCGGCCCACTGCTTTGCTGTAGATGAACAGCATCTAACGGAACCGCCTCGATCTTGCGCTTCTCCAGATAGTTAAGCGCCTTGTTCCGGGTGGCGGTGAAAAGGTAAGAACGCAAGGACTCGTCTAGCTGCAGATGCTCCCGGTTGTTCCATACTCCCAGGAAAACATCCTGTACTGCCTCCCGGGCCTCCTCTTCCGAACGGAGGTAACGGTTGGCAAAGGCTACCAACATAGGCTGAAAGCGATAAAATAGAGCGTTTAACTGTTCTGTTGCTGTGCGTTCACTCAAGGTGGAGCGATTTTGAGAGGCAAGATAGGGGTTTTGTTGATTATGTTTATTGGGTTTGCTGGGTTTATTGGGGAAACGCCCCTTCCTGGCCTGTTTGCGGCCCGGAGGCGTCATTTTGGGGTATCAAAGCAAGCAGCCCCTCCTGCGGATCGCAGAAAGGGGCTGCCGGCTCATCCCTTCTCCAACATATTCTAAAATCGGGATGAGCTTAGAGTGTTTAATGCTAAACTGTGCCCTGTTTTGGGTTGATGGCAATGTGCGGGCATGCAAGGGTTGACGGCAACGCGGGGGCACGCTGGGGTTTATCGAGGAGCGGCCCAATCTTGTGCCTCTAGTATAACCTGCGGCGAGCCACAGTTTAAGTACCTGACAACCATCCACCTGCACATCCCAAAGCCCCGTTCAACCTAAACTTGCAGCACCGTATTTGACCCTAAAGGCGCGCCATAAACCTTCGTCCGCCCCAACAAGCCATAAACGCCACTCGGCCACCATAAGCCCATAAACCAGAAGGTGGACACAATTTAGCATCGCGCCCGTGTTACCTTACCATCAATTTCGTCACCGCCACTTTTTGATCTGCTTGCAAACGGAGGATGTAGAGGCCTTGTTGCAGGGCGCTCACATCAAAGTGTAATTGATTCAGCTCAAAGCCCTGGCCGCTGGCCACGTCCGCTACTTTCTGCCCCATAAGATTGTGGAGGCTCAAAGTGAAGCGCGCGGTGTTTTCCAATTCGAAGCTAACTATAGCCTCGTTGCTGGCCGGGTTGGGCTGTACATTCAACTGGAAGAAATCGGCGTGCACCACCTCTTCTGTTTTTACCAGGCCGATCTCCTCCGGAGTAAGGGGCACATGGTTGATAAAGTTGGTTTCCGCAATATCATTATCACCGCGTTCTGACAAGCCCGGACGGAAATCTCCCTGATAGGTCAGGTCAATGGTTCCGCCTACATCGGAAGCCATAGCGGGGAACACTGCTTCTACGAAATCAACCAGGTCCGGCTCAAATACGACCTCCTCGTTGATGACGTCATAAGGGTCTGTCCAGGTTTCGCCTCCATCCGGAGAGGCCATGATATAAACGTGGCGGTATTGCTGATTGTCCTCCGTGTTGAGGTACCGTTCTCCTTCCATCACACTGGTATAGGCCATATAAATATTGCCCTGTACGTCGACACCTGCACTGGGCTGGGAGGTGAGTGAAGCCTCGTAAGCAGCGATGTTGTCCCCACTATCGATATCCAGCGTATCATTGCCATTGAGGTCGATGACGTCGGTGATCAACCGGCTGCTGTCCGGGCCGAAAGTTTCGTTCCAGTACATCAGGCCACTGATGGTCGGATAAAAGCTGGTGTTGCCATCGGTCAGGTCACCGTCGGTAACAAACATTCTCCCCCAAAAAGCATGGACGGTGCCATCGTAGTTCACTACGATAGCGCCACATTCATCCGAGGTGAGGATGGCGAGTGAATCCGAAAAGCTGGCATTGGCTCCATTTGAGATGGCAGGATGGTCTTCCTCGTAGGGTGGCAGGTCTTCTACGCTGTAGCCCTCGTCCTGTACATAAAGGTCCAGCGGAAAATCATGCATAATGGTTTTACTCCAGGTATCTCCGCCGTCGGTAGATTTCATTAATATCTGGTCACTCCAGTTATTGAAAAACCCAACCGCTACTGTTTCTCCGCGGGCGTCGATGGCGTAAGCATCACCGGAATTATCCACCAAGGCAGTATTATCCAGCCCGGGAAGGATCACATCCACCATATCCCAGGTGGCGCCGCCGTCGGAGGAACGGTAGTAGAGCGGATGGCCATCTACTCCTTCATATGCGGTTCCGCCATTGGCAATAGGCTGAGTAATGGCCAACACGTGGACCACTTCACCGCTTGCCGCAGCACGCGGCCAAAGCAACCCGGGCCCGCCGTTTTCCGCATAAATACCGGAGGGAATGTCTGACTCTTCCCAACTATTGCTGCCTGCCTCCCGGCGCACCACGTGCAGTTTATCGGCGGAAGAATGAGAGATGACTACTTCTGTGCCACTTTCGGTTACCACATGGCTGGGCCAGCCGATGCGGGTAGAGGCTTCCAGGCGTTGGGTGGGCGGGTCTCCCCAGGCTCCATCTGTAGCCCGGTTATAACCGGTACCCCGGTCCGGATAACTGCCGGCATCGTCAAACCCCATAGTCCAGACTGCCATCAGGCTGCCATCCGGGCCGCGAGAGGTTCGGTCGTCCACTGAGTTATTGGACTGCAGGTCATACACCGTAGTGCCGATCGGAAACTCCATGCCGCTGCGAAAGCCCACCGGAAATTGGATGTTCACCGGGTTTACCCCTGTTGGGTTTTCCTGGGCTGCCGGAAGGGCATCGAAACACTCAGTGGCCACTGCCGGTAAGGTGAAGCCGGCCTTTCGGGCCAGGCGCTTCTGGGCCATTACAGAGCTGGCTAAAACAAGGGCCAGGGCCATCAATACGATTTTCAGTCGAGTTAATTCCATCACTAAAAATTTTGGTTATTAATTGTTATTGAAACTACATCCATGGTGGGAATATGATGAGGGCTTACCATGGATGTGGCTTCTTATTGGCAGGCAGTTAGTGGATATAACCCGAGATGCGGCCTTTCGGCCCACGAACGCAATGGGTAGGACCTTTGCGGACTAATGCCAGCACTGCCAATAAAGGAAGGTTTACAGCTTAAACGAGGAGTTAATGCGAGGAAAAAGACAATAAGTAAAAGAGTAGTTCTTACTTTGCGAGTGTTAAGCGGGAAATATATGCAGGCTGTGCTTAAGGAGCAAACGAATCAGAGGAATTGACGTGGGCCCGACGCAGTGTTGTTAGACACCCGGTTATTCTGTATCCTGTTAAGACAAGTTGAGCCGGGCGCCGGGAATGTGTATTCCCGATGCTCAGCTCAACCTGAAAAGCCGTAATTGTAAACTACCGAATGATCAACTTTCGGGTATCGGCGCGCTCACCGGCCTGCACCTGCACCAAGTACATGCCAGGGCTAAACTGTGAAGTGTCGAAACTCAAACGTTGAGAGGAGGCATCTGCCTTACCACGGCCGAGCTCCGTTAAGGTTTGTCCCAACAGATTGAGCAGGCTAACCCGGTAATTCGTCGGTTGGGGAAAGGAAAATTCAACAAATACCCGCTCCTTGGCCGGATTGGGGAATACTGTAAAGGATTGAGTAGCCTCGAGGTTTTTTGCTCCTACCATTACACCTCGTTCGTGAAACTCACCTTCATCAAAACCTGCGGCGCGCAAGTAGTAGAAATCGATCGGAGCCAGATCACTGTTAACGTCTTGAGGAATACCATAGACGATGGGCAATTCATAGTCCCAATCTTCTCCATCTGTAATGGATACTGGGGCCAGCATGTGGAAATACCCCACCACCGCGACATCAGTAAATTCGAAATCAAAAAAATCTGTTCCGGGCGCCCAGCCGTAGTTCTTTGGGTCGACGATGTATCCATCCTCCACCCGGTAAGCATATCCATAGATATCGGGCGCGCTGTTGATATTATCCTCTGATAACTCCTCGTAAAAAGATTTGCAGTAGGTGAAAAACACATATGCCCCATCTGAGGTGCGGGAGGCCTGAACCCGCTCATCCACCACCTCGCTGCCAATTGGCGCATCATCGTTATACCAGTCGTCTACACGGTAGTGTTCCCACTCCTGCCCATCAGTGATAAAATGGAATAGCTCTTTGGAGCCAACTCCAATCCAAACGAAGCCAAAATCTGTGGCGTTGGTGGCAGTGTCCGACGCGCTCACCATCGATCCAAAAATGTGAAGGCGGCTGTCTTTATCGACCGTAATATCGAACATGGAAAGATAAGGCACTCTGGGTGAACCCGCCTCCGGGTCGTCAGAAACCCCGTCTCCATCACCATCGATGGGATAGGTATAGGCAAGGAGAGAATCCATTTCCTGCCAGTGCACCCTGGGCTGTTTCACCCAACTGGCGCCGGCATCCGTCGACTTCCAGATAATGGGCTTCACACTGGGGTATATTTCATCATCATCACCATCGATTCCGGAGGTGACAAAATATCCGGTTTGACCATCTGGGCTGAACTCTATGCGCGGATTGACGGCGAAGGAATCAACGCCTGAGGAATAATTCATTGGCAATAATTGTGCTGTCCGGACAAAAGAATTCGTAGCTGAATTAAAGGTTAGCTGTGTGGCGATCATCGGATTGTACAACTGGTGCGACAGATTCTCCTCCCGCCGGTAGTTGGCATACCAAATCGAACCATCCGGATGATAAACCATGCCCATTCCCAAATAAATATTTGAATCCTGGGTTGTGTAATAGGCTTCATCGACTTCAGATCCATCAAATTTGGAGGAAGCCACAAATTCCCAGCCCCATCCACTACCATAAACAGGATCTGTCCACAAAGCCGCCCCCGTGCTAATGACATAGGCATTGGCCGGGTCGGTGTTGCCGGTTGGATTATAGATCGCACCATTGGGATACCGGTTACCGTCGATGGGTGTTCCTCCTGCTGTTATCAGGGAGGGCGTGATCTGGCGGGTAATGGTATCCCAGCTAACTCCGCCATCTGTCGACAGGTCGAAGCTAATGATGCCGCTTCCTCCCGGGTGCGGATAATTCTGCCGGTGAGCGAAAATGAGAGCGTTGATCGCAGGATGATAACTCAGCGGGTTCGGCCCTTCGGAAATCACTGAATAGGGGTTGTAGGAAGATCCGATTGGGATGGAATAAGCCGAACCTTCCCGAAAACTAACTGCTTGGCTAAGGGGCGTAGAAGACCCCGGCAGTGGTGTACTCGCCAGTGGAATATCAGGATTGGCCCCTTCCAATAAACGAATCTTCAGGTTGCCTTTTCGGCTAAGATTCCGTTGATACTTTTCGGCAAGGTCCGATTGGGCCAGGGCAACTGACTGGCAGAGCAGGGACAGAGACAGTAAAAACAAAAGTCGGGTAAATTTCATCACATAAAATTTTGGTTAATAATTGTTTTTAAAGGTACATCCATAGTAGAGCCCATTGCCGGGGCGGACTAAGGATGTACCTCCTGTTGGGAACTGGTGGATCTTACAGCATGGACAACAGCTTTAACTACGCAATTACCTCGATGAATACAGGGATACCCTAACACCCAGGGAATGGAGGCAGTCAAAAAGAATAGGCATACAGCTTAAATGAGGAGTTTATAGAAGGAAATAACCAACAAGACAGGAGCGAATAATTCTTACTAAGCGAGGGTTGTATAAGAAATATATGCAGGTTAAGCTTAAGGAACAAACCAATAAAGCAAATTGACGTGGCCCCGACGGAGTGAACAGGGGCCGTCTCTCCAAGCAGATTGAAATTAGGTTATTCGGGACTCGCAGATTCGGAAAGCCAATGAACTACGAAAACCGAACAAACGAAAACGACGCCCTGCGTCAAGCCGAAGAGCGCCATTTTCAAGAAATTTCCAAAGATTTTCCAGATCTGAGCGATCTGGAAAATCTGCAGTTACCGGACCATTAACTTGGCCACCGCCACCTTATCCTCCGCTTGCAGGCGGACGAGGTAAACTCCTGACTGCAAGCCACTTAAATCAATTCGTTGCAGGCTGTGCCCGAAGGCGTCATCCGAATCCACATCCCTCACTTTTTGTCCCATCAGGTTGTAAAGGCCGATAGTATAGCGGGCGTTGCGCTCCAGGTCGAAGCTCACCCAGGCCTCGTTGTGGGCGGGGTTGGGCTGGACCTCCAGTTGGAAGTACTCCGCCTGGACGGCCTCTTCCGTACCAACGATACCAAAAACGTCTAACGGAACGCTGACGAAATTGATGAAATTGGCCTCTGCCGGATCCATGTCGCCCTGAACGGATAAACCCGGACGGAAATCCTGCTGATAGATCAACTCTACTGTATTTCCCACATCCCTGGCCAAAGCTGGAAAGACTGCTTCGGTGAACGCAATGAGATCGGGTTCCAAAGAAATATCCTCATTGATAATATCGTATGGCGTTTCCCAGGTGGCGCCCCCATCCCGGGAAGCGGTGAGATATACGTGGCGGTAGTGCTGGTTGTCCTCCAGGTTGATAAACGCTTCCCCTTCCATCAGGGAACTGTAGCCCAGATAAATATTGCCCAAAGCATCAATGCCGGCACTGGGATGGCTGGTCAGCGATAAACCATAGCCGGCAATATTGGCAATATCCGCCACATCCAGTGTATCGTTCCCATTGAGATCCTCCACATCGACAATGGTGCGGATGCTGTCCGGGCCGAAGGATTCATTCCAGTAAGCAATGCCGCTGGTGGCGGGATAATAAGTCCAGCCACCATCCGTCAGGTCCTCATCCAGCAGATACATCTGGCCGAAGAAGACATGAGCCATGCCATCATGATCAAGCAGTAATGCGCCGGAATCATCTGAGGTGAAAATGGCTAGTGAATCGGGCTGAGCCGGATCGTATGGAGGCAAGTCCTCAAAGGTGTACCCCTGGTCGATCTCGTACCGCTCCAGCGGAAAATCATAAGCAGTAATGGTTTCCCAGGTATCGCCATTGTCGGCAGATTTATAGACATTAATGTCGCCCCAACCGTTGAAGACGGCTATGGCCACGGTTTCGCCACGGGCGTCGATAGCGTAGGCGTCGGCCGTCTGAAAAGCCATAAATTCGCTGTCCAGTCCAGGAATAATAGCGTCAGTAACATCCCAGGTGGCGCCTGCATCCAAAGAGCGGTAATATAAGATATGGCCATCTACTCCTTCATATTCTACACCTCCATTGGCAACGGGAAAGGTAATAGCGATCATATGGATGGTTTCTCCATCCGGGCCACCGACGGCGATACGTGGCCAGACGGTGCCAGGCCCGGCGCTGACGGGTACATCCGCTTCTATCCATGGATCATTAGGCCCGTTGCGGCGAAGGCTATACGGACGAACCGGCGGTGAAAACACATGGCAGACCACCACCTCTTTACCGCTGGCGGTCACTACATGGCTGGGCCAACCGGTGCGAAGGGATGCTTCCAGGCGGGTGGCGGGTTGATCGCCCCAGCTACTACCATCAAACCGGTTGTAGCCGGTCCCCCGGTCGGGAAAAGAGGGCGCTTGCTCTACCCCCTGTGTCCAGGTGGCCATGATCTGGCCTTCGGCGGCCCGGCTCAGGCGGCGGGCCATGCTGGAGTTGGTCTGCAGGTCGTAGGTGGTTGTTCCAATGGGAAACTCAACCGCCGACCGGAAGGTGACGCCCGGAATGTGGTTCAGATGGGTGTTGCTGGCCGGCGCCCGTTCCACCTGTGAGCCCAGCTCGGCAACCGCCGGTTTGAGCACAGCTTTGTCGAGAGCTGAATGACGTGCCAGTTGGGACTGGGCATGAGCAGATGGCTGATATAGAAAAATAGCCATCCACAGGAAAACTGTAAGTTGAAATAGCCTCATAAAAACAGCGTATTTAGGTTATAAAATGATTGCTGGTTTGGGTAAAACGCAGTATTGGCGATGCGTGCCATCAACTACTGGATGATACGGTGAGTTTTCAAAATACTAATCCTGGAAGTGATGATATAGAAGATTTTCCGTGGATTAAGATAGGAAGGCTTATTGAAACGACCAAACGTAAAAAAATGGCGCCTCTGCGGCTTGCTGCAGAGGCGCCATTTTTTCGAAAGAAAAGATCTTCCAGATCTCTAAGATATGGAATATCTAATTACCGAACCATCAACTTAGCTACCGCCACCTTGTTTTCCGCCTGCAGGCGCAGGAGGTACATACCCGGTGTCAGGCTGCTAACATTGACGCGTACCTGGTTGGAGGTAAAACCCCGGGCTGTTTCAATATCCTGTACCTTTTGGCCCATGATGTTGAGCAGGCTGAGGCTGTATTGGGTGTTGTTATCCAGCTCGAAGCCCACCAGGGCTTCGTTGGAAGCTGGGTTGGGCTGAACTTGCAGGTTGAAGTATTCTGGTTGGACGGTTTCTTTGGTGCCAACGATACCGAAATCTTCATAGTCGAAGCCGGCGCTGCGCAGGAAGTAATAGTCGATTGGCATCCCATCATCCGTCACATCCCTTGGCCGGCCGTATACGATGGGTAATTCCAAGTCCCAGAATTCTCCGCCGGTAATGGAAATTGGCGACAACATATGAAAGTAGCCTACTGTTGCTGCATCCGTAAATTCAAAATCAGTCCACTCCGTACCTGGTTCCAGCCCGAAATTGCGAGGCCCGGCCACGGTATCAGCCTCCAGACTGTAAGCATAGCCATAGATGTCAGGGAAGTCATTTGTATTTCCATCCTCTATTAATTCGTAAAAAGATTTGCACCAGGTAAAGAAAATAAATTCTCCATCTTCGGACCGGGAAGCCTGCAAACGCTCGTCGACGGTAGCGGCGCCTACAGCGCCATCTTCGTTGTACCAGTCGCTGGCCCGAATGGCCCGCCAGTCGCTTTCGCCGTCGTAGATAAAATGGAACAGTTCGACCGTCCCTACTCCAACCCAAACGAAGCCGAATTGAGCAGCAGCCGTGTCAGAGGAACTCAACATAGAACCTATGAGATGAAGTTGGCCATTTGCATCTACAGTCATGTCGTATTGAGACATAAATGGAACCTGAGGAGAACCCTGTGCCAAAGAATCAGATGAACCGTCTCCATCTCCGTCAATCGGAATGGTGTAGGCAATAAGAGAATCCAGGAGCTGATAATGAATGCGGGGTTGCTTTATCCAGGTATCACCCCCATCTTCCGTCTTCCAAACGATAGGTTTATAACTTGGATAAATTTCATCATCATCGCCATCGACCCCCCTAACCACAAAGTAGCCAACCTGCCCATCAGGCCCGAAGGCAATACGTGGATCGACAATGACAGAGTCAATAGAGTTAGTATAATTTAGAGGTAACTCAATCACTGAACGGTCAAATGAATTGGTTGCTGAGTTAAACACCAATTTGATAACCAATGCCGGGTTCCAAAGCTGGTTATCTACGTAGGCATTTCGCCGGTAATTGCCATACCATATTGAACCGTCCGTGTTGGTAAACATACCCCCTGAAATATAAATATTGGAATCGGCAGTTGAGTAATAAGCTTCATTCACTTCCGAGCCGTCGAATTTTGAAGAAGCCACATACTCATAGCCCCAACCGTTACCGCCAGCGTCCGGATTGACATAAAGAGCAGGGCCGGTCCCTACAAAGTAAGCATTAGTAGGATTGGTATTACCGGGCGGGTTATAAATAGCGCCGTTGGGATAGCGGTTGCCGTTAATCGGAGTGTTTTCATCCGCCATTAGAGTAGGCGTCACCTGCTTGGTAAGGGTATCCCAAGTAGCGCCGCCATCAGTAGAAACGTCAAAGCTGATGATACCACTCCCACCGGGATGTGGATAGTTCTGGCGATGGGTAAAAACCAGAGAGTTGATCTCAGGAGAGTAGTTAAGTGGGTCCGATTGATTAATGACAACGGAAAAAACATTGTAGGAAGACCCCAGAGGAACTGAAAAAGCAGCACCCTCCCGAAAAGAAACAGCCGGTGCAGATGGGGCTACTCCCGTCAGTACTGGAGTAGCTAACGGGATGTCAGCCCTATCCGGAGAAGTTACCGTCTCCTTGATGTTCTTCTTTTTAACGTAGGTATGCTTAAATTTTTCAATAGCACTGTGTTGCGCCGATGCAAATGAAGCACAACAGGACACAAATGCCAGTAGAGTAAATAGTCGTACTAGTCTCATAATATAAGGATTTGGTTATAAAATCATGCCCGAATACAAAAACAGACACCCCCTTGACAGCTATTGCTGAAGAGTAAGAATTTGTCCACTTTGTTTCCAACGCATTGAATGAAGCCCAACCCTCTATATGGATACTCCTTCACAAGATCCGATACTAAATACAAAACATATATAGACCTTGCTGTAAAGACTACTTACGTATTACGTCGCCAATAATTGAGATTGGCACTCAGCCAAGTAAGCATCCAGCATAGTTGTTCTGTCGGGTGAGGTGGATTAAAAAGCTACTTAATGAGGATTGATACTGAAGAAAACTGAAGTTAGTGCTTCAAGAACCAGCTCTTGGCTAGTAATGGAACCCTAGCTAAAACCGACAGATAAGATACAAAGGCTTTTCCAAACAAACAAAATTAAAAAGGCGCTCCCACGACAAACGTGAGAGCGCCTTTTTCGGTATTTGCAGTTCGGTATTCGAGCATTAAGGAGCTACTGGTAAGACACCGAAATTCCTAAGTCCGAAACACCGAGGCCTGCGTTTTCTACTGCACCATCAACTTGGCAACAGCCACTTTATTTTCAGCCTGCAGGCGCAGCAGGTAAACACCTGGCTTCAGGTTGCTTACGTTGACGCGCGCCTGGTTGGCGCCAAAGCCATTGGCCGTTTCAATATCCGCCACTTTTTGGCCCATGATATTGAGCAGGCTCAGGCTGTACTGAGCATTGTTGTCCAGTTCAAAGCTCACCAGGGCCTCATTGTTGGCCGGGTTCGGCTGTACTGCCAATTGGAAATATTCGGGCTGAACCGTCTCTTCCGTTTTGGTAATACCAACCTGATCCGGAGTCAGGTTCACGTGGTTGATGAAACTGGTTTCAAACGGGTCGCTATCACCGCGAACCGCGAGGCCCGGGCGGAAGTCCTGCTGATAGATCAAATCGATCGTACCGTCGACATTAGCTGTCATAGAGGGGAACACCGCCTCGTAGAAATCAACCAGGTCTGGCTCGAAAACGACATCCGGATTGATAATGTCATAGGCTTCCGTCCAGGTTTCTCCAGCATCCGGAGAGGCTGTGACAAAGATGTGGCGGTAGTACTGATTATCTTCCGTGTTCAGGAACTGAGTCGTTTCCATCATGTTGTTGTAGGCCAGGTAAATATTGCCTGCCGCATCTATACCAGCACTGGGTTGGCCCGTAAGTGAAGTGTAATAGAGTGCTATATCACCATCGCCAATATCCAGCGTATCGTTACCGTTGTAATCGAGGACGTCGATGATCATGCGGCTGCTGTCCGGGCCGTAAGTTTCGTTCCAGTACATCAAGCCGCTGGTGCCAGGATAGTAACTGGAGTTTCCATCAGTGAGGTCAGCATCCGTAACGTACATTCTTCCCCAGAAAGCGTGAGCCATACCGTTATTATCAACAATTACGGCCCCAGCTTCGTCATTGGAAAGAATAGCCAGTGAATCGGCAGCGCTGGCATTTTCACCATTGGCTATAGCCGGGTGGTCTTCCGGATAAGGAAGAACTTCATCTACAGAATAACCCGCGTCAATTGCATATAAATCCAATGGGAAGTCATTCAGGATAGTCTTGGTCCAGGTCTCTCCATTATCATTGGACTTCATGAGGATAACATCGCTCCATCCTTCGAAGAAGGCAACTGCAATATTGTCGCCATTCGCATCAATGGCGTAGCCGTCGGCTGTTCCGGAAGTAATAGCCGTGTTGTCCAGGCCGGGCAGAATAACGTCTACCTTATCCCAGGTAACGCCACCATCGGTCGAGCGATAGTAGAGTGGGTGGCCGTCTACGCCTTCGTATTCAGCGCCACCGTTGCCAATGGGATAGGAGATAGCAATTACGTGAATGTTTTCACCGCTGGCGGCAGCGCGAGGCCACAGGATACCTGGGCCGCCGTTGGCGGGCAGGATGCCGGAGGGAATGTCAAACTCTTCCCAGCTGCTGGCGCCGGCTTCGCGGCGAGCAACGTGAACGGCAGGCGTGCCGGCGTGAGAGATGAGCAATTCCGTACCGCTTGCTGTAATTACGTGGCTGGGCCATCCTGTGCGGACGCTTTCAACGCGCGCACTCGGCTGATCGCCCCATACGCCATCCGTAGATGAGTTGTAACCAGAACCACGGTCAGAAGCACCAACGTCTCCAGTGAAACTCTGGGTCCATGTACCATAGAGTCTTCCGTCAGGCCCGCGGGAAATGCGGTCGCCGACAGAGTTGTTGGACTGCAAATCGTAAGTAGTAGCGCCGATCGGGAATTCCGTTCCACTGCGGAAAGAAACCGGAAAGTCAATATTTACCGGATTAACGGCAGTGGGATTCGCGGGTGCTTCCAGGAAAGGTTCCACGCATTTTTCGGCGGGTTGCGCCGTCATAAGGTTATTGCCCCTTACAAGCTTGGACTGTGCAAAAACAGAAAGGTTTGAGGCCAATGCAAAGATGGCCACTAAACCCAGGAGTCGAGCTAGTTTCATAAACTAATCTATTTGGTTTAACAATACTAATCTGCAATTTGATCTTATTCTTGTGAGCGAAGATACGAATTTGCCAGGATGAGGTTCTTCGGGGATGTTAGCCTTTTGTAGGCTGGTTTACAAAAATCATTATTTATAACAGCTGCCAAAGAAAGTGATTTTTCCGTAGAAAAAAAAATAAAAGTCAAAACGCGAATGGCTATTTGCTACCTATCAGAATTCGCCTTTTGACTATCAGGGTACTTCTATTATTTATATCAAATATTTAACGTACATACTAAATAACACGATAACTACGAAAAAGCCCATCAGTATTTTGGCTTCCCAGGTAAACAGCCACCTGGGGTCAACGGTAAAGTCGATGACTAATTCTTTCGGTTTACCCGGTAGCAAAAAGCTGAGTCCGTATCCTAAGGATAACGTTACGGCTGTTCCAATGAAGTTCCACCAGAACCAGAAAATATCCGTCACTGCCAGCCACAAGAATATATTGGTTACAACACCGGCTGCCAGGCCAATGTTCGCAGCCAGGGCATGTGTTCTTTTAGTCATGATGGCCAGCAGGAAGGTAGCCAGAATGGGCCCGAAGAAAACCGAACCAACCTTGTTGATGGCTTCAATCACCGTATCGGCAATATCCCCGGCGAAAATAGCCAGGAAGATGCAAACCAGGCCCCAGAACAGGGCCGTAAGCCGGCTATACACCATATACCGGCCTGCCGGGATCTCCCGGCCGCGGCTGATGAAGTCTTCCATCGTTACTGCCGAGAGTGAATTGATAGCCGAACTGAGCGAAGACATAGCGGCCGATAGAATGGCCACGATCAGCAACCCAATCATGCCGTGAGGCAGATAGTCGCGAATAAAAACCGGGATCATCATATCCGGTTTGTCCACCGGTACCTCCGCCTGGAATTCCGGAGTGATCGCCACCATGGTGCCAATGATCAGGCCCATCAGGCAATAGGCAAAGGTGAGCGGAAAACGGATCAGCCCATTAAACAGAAGGGTTTTACGCACCGTTCCCAGATCCCGGGCAGAAAGCATGCGCTGGGCTTGTGACTGATCAGTGCCATAATAAGAAACATAAAGGAAAAGCCCGCCGACCAGCATGGGCCAGAAACCGAATTCTTCTCCCTTGTGGAATCCCAGAGATGAAAAATCTACTGCTTCGAGGCGGCTGCGGTCCAGGTTGGCAAGGAAGTTATCCCATCCCCCCACTTCTACCAATCCAAATACCATGCAGGCAATGATGCCGATAAAAAGGATGATCATCTGTATCATGTCACCGTACACCACGGCTTTCATGCCCCCCTGTAAGGAGTAGGCCAGCGTGATGACCCCAATAACGGCCAGGGTGCTGAAAAAGGAAATATCCAGCACACTTTCCAGAATGATGGAAACAGCATAGATCATCACGCCGGTGGCAAAGGCCCTGCTTACCAAAAAAACAAAACTGAGCAGGAGGCGGGTCGATGCACTAAAGCGCCGTTCCAGGTATTCGTAGATACTCACCACCCCGGAATTGTACAAGGGTGGAAAGAGAATTGCCATCAGAAAGATCATGGCGAGCGGGACAGCCAGTTCATAACTCAGCCACTCCAACCCCCCTCCTTCCCGAATACCAACAAAGGCGGGAGCGGAGATAAAACTAATGGCGGATAGTTGCGTAGCCATGACGGATAACCCCAACGGTAACCAGCCAAAACTTTTCCCTCCCAAAAAGTAATCCTTCCCGTCCTTCTGGTCTTTAAAAATATAGCCCAGGCCTAAAAAGCCTACGGCATAGACAATGACAATGATGTAATCAAGGGTGTTCATATTTTCGGTGTTCGGCGTTGATTTGGGATTTGGGATAGCCTCTTTGAGTCGGGTAAAGTTCGGGATGTGCACCATTGAGGCCGGGTAAAGCTACCAAATTTGATTTATTTACTCCCCCATGAAGCCGAATTTTATACGGAGATACCTTTTAATTTCCTACCCCCTACTGGGCCTTTCTGGATAAAGTGCTAGTAATAGGAGGATTCAGAGTGCAGAAATTTGTAAGCAGTAAACAACAAACCTATGATGTTAAATGTATCTTTTTTAGGGATAGTAAGTTGCTTTGCCGTTATTTTAATTCTATGATTGCTTTTTTCTTTTTAAGAATGGGCACGAATATTTAGTGTTAAAACTTTATATTTACAAGATAACAATAAATATAACAAGAGTGATGAGAATTGAGGAAGCCATACACCAAACCAAGCCCTTTCGCAATGCCAGGCATAAAGCAATAGTAAATATTATTTATACCAACAACTGGGTACAAGAGCAGATCAAAGCCGAACTCAAAGCCTATGGCATTACCATGCAACAATACAACGTGCTAAGAGTGCTTAAAGGAGCGGGAGAACCTATCAGCACTTCTGTGATTCGGGAACGGCTCTTGGACAAAATGTCCGACACCTCCCGGATGGTCGACCGGCTATTTCAGAAAGGGCTCGTTGTGCGCAACGCCTGTGAATACGACAAGCGGCTGGTGGATGTGAGCATCAGCCGGGAAGGTGAAAAACTCCTCGCGAGCCTGAAGGGCATCAACCCGGGCCTGGATGACATCCTGAGCAACCTGACTGAGGAGGAAGCGGGCCTGTTGAGTGAATTGTTGGATAAGGCCCGGGGGTGAAGTTTTTGATAAAAGGCCAGGAAATCATTTCAATACATCCCCCAATTCCGAAAACATTACTTTAAAAGCCTTCGGGGCCGGGTCCATCACATCGGGATAAAGCACTTTATAGAATTCGAGATAATCCGGGCCGATGACAAATGTCTGCAGGTCTTCATTGGTAATATCGGGGGTTACCTCAAACCGAGTGCTTATCTTCTCCGCCAGCTTATTCCTCAGCAAGGGCTGGTACGCTGCTCCTTCCTGAAACAAACTTCCCAAGCTTATCAGGTGCTTGGTTTCCGGATTGTAATTAACATTATGAAAGCGGTATTGCAGGGTGGAAACCCCCGGTACTGCCCATTCGTACTGCTGCCGTACGCTGGTGGCCAAGCTGGTATTACGGATCAGCTTGTATTCAGACGTCAGCACCCGCCCCTCGCCCTCAAAATCCTTAATAAAGGTGATAAACTCGTTGATTGCCGCTTCCAGATTGGAACGCACCGCGGCGTTGAATACTTCGTGCTCCCGGATAGCGGGGTATTTGATATCCAGGGTATAGCCCAACACTGTATCCTTCCGGCTAAAGCCGATCGTAGTGACCTCCGGGCCCGGGAAGACAACCACTTTTTCTGGGCTTCTCTCCTGGCTTTCCTGCGTTGACTTTTCATCAGAACGGCAGGCGGAGAGCAGGAGTAAACCCAGGCAGCATAGTAGATTGGCCTTTTTCATGTTCACCTGTTTTATATATGAAGGTATGCTCACCTCTAATTTTTACTACTTTGTTTTTCTATCGCTTCACTACTTGCTGCACCACCTTCCGTCCTTCTTTTTCCACCCCAAACAGGTAAACGCCGGCGGGCAGATCGGGTGTACTGATCCATTCTTTCAGTTGCTGCCCTACCGAAAGCGTCTTTTCCCATATCAGCTTGCCATCGGCGGTGGCCATCCAGATGCGGAATGCACCTGGCCGAGTGGTGTGGAACTCCAACTGAAAACCATCCCGGAACGGATTGGGAGTCAGGGCCAGCCTTTCTATACCGATATCCCTGATGCCGTTTACCACCAACATGACGGCTTCTGAGGTACGAATACAGCCATCGGTATTCGTCACCTGAACGCTGTAGGCCCCGTTTTCGGTGGCCGTATAGGTATTGCCAACCGCTCCATCGATTGTCTCTCCGTCCAGGAACCATCGGTAATCGACAAAGCCGTCGGGGGCCGACAGTTCAAAACCTTCCACGGAGATCAGCTCATCCGGAAATTCGGCGCCCCTCACTTCAAAGCCGGCAGACGGGGCGGAATTGCACCCTTCCTGGGTATCGGCCCAAAAGGCCACCGAATAAATGCCTGCCTCTGTTGCGAAGTAGCTCTGTTCATTGCCCATAGCCACCAGCAAACCATCTCGATACCAGGCGTAACCATGGCCGGCCGGCGCCGTAGTTGCCATCAGCACGGCAGGCTGATCCGGGCTGCAGGTGAGGGTTTCGCCGCTGATCACCGGTGCGGTGGGTGAATTGCAGGGCGCAGTCAAACGATAAATAATTCCGTCGCCTATCGCCGCAACGTACAGCTCACCCTCACGATCTTCTCCAAAAGTAACGAACTCGGTATTATCGAGGTTGGCCAGTTCGGTATTTTGCCAGCCGCCTTGCCCATCGGGCTCCAGCGACCAAAAACGCCCGGAGCAATAATCGGTATAGATATAATAGCCATACATATCCGGATAGGTAGCGCCCCTGTAAACGAAGCCACCGGTTATGGAGCATCCGACACTATTGTTGTTAGCGTAAACCTGAACCGGGAAGGTATATTCACTCTGGGCTACACAACCGGAATTCAGGTTGAAGGCCTGGGAGCCTTCATAGCAACGCCAGCCGTAATTCTGCCCTCCCACACTTCCGGGCGCCTGATAATTAACTTCCTCCCACCTATCCTGGCCAACATCGGCGATCCACATGGCGCCCGTCAGGCGGTCGAAACTGAAACGCCAGGGGTTACGCAGGCCGATAGCCCAGATCTCGTCGAGCGTAAAATCATCAAATGCAAAGGGGTTATCCTCCGGTATACTGTAGGGGTCGCCATGATCTACATCAATGCGCAGCATTTTGCCCAGCAGCATTTGGCGGTTCTGTGCCCGGTTGCCGGGGTCGTTGGCCGACCCGCCGTCGCCCAGCCCGAAATAGAGATATCCATCGGGGCCAAAGTTAAGGTCGCCGGCATTGTGGTTGCTGAAGGGCTGGCCTACTTCCAGGAGGTTGAGTTCGCTATTGGGGTCCGCCTGGTTGGGAGTGTCCGCCAGGACACTGAACCGGGAGATCCGGGTATTGCCGCTATTATTGTTGTAATTGACGTAGAAATAGCCATTATTAGCGTAATCCGGATGGAAGGCCAGGC
>JAGQXQ010000363.1:3987-5823 GCA_020436535.1 Phaeodactylibacter sp. | reverse complement strand
CCCTGCAAGCCAATCTTATGACACTTTACGCCAAGTGATTCATCTTAGGCGGAATTCCGATATTCCCCCGGAGACTGGCCGGTCCATCGTTTGAAGGCGCGGCTGAAAGCGCTTTGTTCCGAAAGGCCCGCCTGGAAGGCAATTGCATTGATATTGTTTGAGGGCAAGAACGAAAGAGTTTAGCCCGGCCCGAGATCTAAACACATCGAATTCGATGTGCTTAAAATCTGGATTATGCAGTTGCTCCCAAACTCCGAGGAATTCGATAGTTTCTCTGTTCCTCAACCAGTTTTGAATAACAGTTTCCGACTTCAAACTGAATCGGGCTGAGGTAGCCCAGGGAAAAATGTTTTATGATCATATTGTAGTAACCTTCGATATACTCAATTTTCCTGTCAAAAGAGTGGGGCGTACTTAGCCGGAATTGGGAAAATCATACAAATCTCGAATGAGAGATTATCATTTCAACCCCAATTCATCTAAGGTAAAACGACCAACTGTTTTAATGGTGTCCAATGAGGAAAGAATTAATTCAGGGGTTGCCCAGAGTTTGATGTTTGCATCACGATATGAAAAGCTATTCAAGCCTTTTTTCTCCTATCGGGTATACAAGTATTCCAGTTCGAACCCATCTATTTTTTCCAGCGCATCTACCTCTTCCAGGTAGACTTCGGCGACGGCGGCTTTCAGGCTGCGGAGTTTATCCCCGGCCTCACTTTGCCGGATGGCGACTTCAACGATACCGATGTTGCCAAAATCCTGGCGGGCCATTTCCAGTTCCAGGTTTTTGATGCTGCTCATCACAATGCCCATTAAAGCGTAGTCGAAAGTGATGCGGTAGATATCCTCGACGGTTCGTTCAATGAGTTCGGCTTTGTTCAGGGCATCGGCAGTGCTTTCTTTGTAAGCGTTGATCAGGCCGGAGGTTCCTAGGAGGGTTCCTCCAAAGTAGCGCACCACAATAACGATGACGTTGGCCAACCCGAAGCTGTCGATCTGCCCCAGGATGGGGCGCCCGGCTGTCCCACCAGGCTCCCCATCGTCATTGGCGCGGAAGTTATTGCCGTCCAGCCCCAGGCGGAATCCATAGCAGTGGTGCCGGGCTTTGGGATGTTCCCGCCGTACTTCGTCCAGCCGGGCCTGCCATTCTTCTTCGGTATATACGGGAAAGGCATAGGCCAGGAATTTGCTGCCCCGGTCCCGAAATTCGCCGTACGCAGGGCCGGCAAGGGTGGTATAGCTGTCTTTTATATCGGACATAGAGGCGAAAGTAAGCATTTGTCAAAGAATTGTAACTAAAATAGCTTTTACACCTTATTAACAAAGCTTTATAGGCAGTTAACAGCAGTTGCGCCCGGCTTTTCCTATTTTGCCGTTATTGTCGGTTTGGGGTTCGCAAGTTCGCACTGAATCCCAAATCCCGAAAACCGAATAACCAAACCCCCAATTTATTATCTTTGCGAAAAAACACCCTTACGTGGAGCGCACCTTCGAACAATTTGATGCTATTCTTCGCAAGTGCCGGGATCTCTTCGAGAAGAAAACCCGGGATTACGGCACCGCCTGGCGTATCCTTCGGCCTTCCTCTCTGACGGATCAACTCTTTATCAAAGCCAAGCGCATTCGCAGCATTGAAGAGAAAGGGCGGCAAAAGGTGAGCGACAGTATCGAATCCGATTATATCGGCCTGATCAATTACAGCCTGATGGCAATTGCGCAGTTGGATCTTTCAGAGGATGCCCCCCTGGAGTTGCCCCTGGAAGACGCCCTTCGCATTTTTGATGAGAAAGTAGCCGCCGTCCGGGCTCTGCTGGAAGTCAAAAACCATGATTACGG
>JAGQXQ010000363.1:0-3883 GCA_020436535.1 Phaeodactylibacter sp. | reverse complement strand
AAGGAAAAACCATCGCATCGGAAGGGCTCGAAGCCAATTACCAGGATATCGTCAACTATGCTATTTTTGCGTTGATCAAACTACAGGAACAAAAACAGAACGTATGACCCTTGGAACACTAGTCATTTCAATCGCCATCACCGCACTTCTACTGACACTGGCAATGGGCATTATTTCCCGGCGCATCAACAACTGGCTGGTGAGCTATTTGCAGAATTTTTGCGGGGCGCTCTTCATTTTTTCCGGATGGGTAAAAGCTATTGACCCACTCGGAACGGCTTATAAGCTGGAACAGTATTTTGCCGAATTTGAGTCTACCTTCAGCGGAACCTGGTTTTCCTTTCTGTCGCCGGTATTTCCATGGCTTGCCGAATACGCAGTCGCCTTTTCGGTCTTTATGATCGTTTTGGAGATCGTCCTGGGCATTATGTTGCTGATTGGGTCTGCGCGCAAGTTTACCGCCTGGACATTCTTGCTTATCGTGGTCTTTTTTACTTTCCTGACGGGTTTTACCTTCCTGACCGGCTATGTGCCTGACGGGGTTAATTTCTTCCAGTTCGGCCAATGGGGCCCTTATGTGGAAACCAATATGAAAGTAACGGACTGCGGCTGTTTCGGCGATTTTCTGAAATTGAAACCGCGGATCTCTTTCTTTAAGGATATATTCCTGCTCATTCCCGCCATACTCTTTGTTTTTACCCATAAAAAAATGCACCAGCTGTATGGATCAGGAGGACGTACCGCCATCGTATTAATCAGTACAGCGGCGCTCACCTTTTACTGTTTTACCAACTTCATGTGGGGCCTTCCCCATACGGATTTCCGGCCCTTCAAGGAAGGCCGGAATATCAGGCTGGAAAAAGCGCTGGAGAGCCTGGCCGAGAATAATGTCGAGGTCGAAGCTTATCGCATGGTCAATAAGGCAACCGGCGAAGCAGTCCAGTTACCTCTGAATGAATATCTGAAACAGTATAAAGATTACCCCAAAGAAGAATGGGATCTGGAACAGGTACAGAGCCCGCCCAGAGTGGTTTTGGTGCGTTCTGCCGATGCTCCGGAAGGATATACCATCCCCAGTGCAGAAGGCGAGCCTTTTGAGCAGGAATTGGTAGCCTACCTCAAGGGCCGCTGGGGAGGGTTGGAAGGAGATACGATCAGCAGGCTGGTCGAGCATTCGAAGGTGAGCGATTTTGAAGCAGTCGGGCCCGGTGGTTCGGATATCAGCGAAGAACTACTTTCCAACCCGGATTACAGCTTTATGGCCATTGCCTATAAACTCAAAGCAGCCGGAGAAGAAACCGTTACGGAGTTGGTTACGGACACCATCTACGCCATCGATACGGTGGCGGTGGAAGATACCATCAAGCTGGTGCGCAGAGTCGACAGAGTGGATAAAAAACAGTTTGAAAAAACGTTGTATACCTGGAACCAGGACTACACAACACCCTGGGTGGCGAAAGTGAAACCACTGGCTGATGCCGCGAAGGAAGCCGGTTATGATTTTTTCGCCATTACGGCTTTTGCCGGTAAGGATAAATTGGAGAGTTTCAAAGCCGCCACCGGTAGTGATTATCCGTTCTATACCGCCGATGATATTCTCCTGAAAACCATCGTTCGTTCGAACCCCGGTGTCGTCCTGCTGAAAAATGGGACGGTCATCCAGAAATGGCATTATAAACAATTGCCTACTTTTGAAGAGATTAAAGAAAAATATATAAAATGAAAAACGCCCTTTTCAGGGCTACTCCCCAGGTTTCAGGCAGCATTGGGCTCCATTTGAGACGGGCTGCCATCGCCTTTTTATAAGGCTTTGGCCATTGCAGTTTGCAAACCATTTTGAAAGGCCTATATTTGCAAACTCTATAAACAGGGAATCTTGAAAACATGCTGAGTAGAAGGAACGTCCGCATTAAAGTAATGCAGATGCTTTATTCCATGAGCAGGGATAATAAGCTTGGGGTAAACGATATGGTTAACCGTTATCGTACAAGCATACATAAATCCTTTGAATTGTACCTCTTTTGCTTGCTGAGCCTGATGCGTATCGCCGGATATGCCAAACAGGATGAAGCAAAAAAGATGGCCAAATTACTGCCCACGGAAGAAGATAAGCAATTTACCGCCAAACTAGGCGATAACATCCTTATGAAGTCGCTGGCCGGCCATGAAGGCCTGCAGCGCTTGTTTAGGAATCACAAACTTACCCACCGGATCGATACCGACAACATTCGGCTTTTCTATATGGACTTTGCCAAGTCAGAAGAATACCGGGACTATATCATGCAAAATGATGATAATCCTGAAAGCCATCGGGAAATACTGCTGACGCTCTATAAACACCTCCTCAGCAACGAAGCTTACGACGAATTTATCGAGGATAATTATTCCAACTGGATCGACGACAAATCCCTGGTAGCCGGCGCGATCAAAAAGACGATCAAAGGCTTGCCCGCCACCGAGGATTTCTATGAAGAATTTCGCCCTACTGCGGAAACGACTGAAGAATTCGGAGAAAAGCTGTTGCGAAAAGCTTGTGAAGAGGACAAAGAGCTATTGAGCATCATCGAGCCAACCCTTCGCAATTGGGACGCCGACCGCGTCGCTGTCATCGATATGATCCTGATTAAAATGGCACTCTGTGAGCTGATGAGCTTCCCGACCATTCCCACCAAAGTGACCCTCAATGAATTTGTGGAGATTTCCAAACTCTACAGTACCGACAAAAGCAAAGACTTTATCAACGGCATCCTGGACCGCCTGATGAAACAGCTCAATAAAGACGGGAAAATTCAGAAGAAGGGGAGAGGTTTGCAGGAGTAGGAATGGTTGAAACACCCTCCTGCCAAATAATGCCAGGCCAGGTTAACTCCGCATCACCTTTTTTTGTATTTTGAGGGAGAGCCATTGTCAATCGGGCTGGCTCAAAGCGATTAACCAAACTCTCGGTTTATGAAACAGGCAATTCTCTTACTATCCTTTCTTTCTATCCTATTATTTTCACAAGCTCATGCTCAATATTCCGGCGCCAAAGATGGGCTGGCTTTACGGTACACCCTTTCCAACTACCTATTTCCGGTCACCGAAAACTGGGATTATGATAATCTTGGAGGTGGCCTCGAGATAGAATATATAAGGCATCTCAGCCCGGCGCTCAACCTGGGCGTTCCCTTTAAGATCTTCAAAGCGTATCTGCCAACCGATGAGCAGGGCGGCTTCCAACAGGAAGGCCTGATGAGCCTTGACCTGTTGCTGCAGCTGAAATACTTCCGGGAGCCTTCCTTTATTTACCCTTACCTCTTCGCCGGCTTCGGCGGTAACCTGGAAGGGTTGAATGATATCAACTATTCGGTTCCACTAGGCCTGGGCCTGAATTTCAGGCTTCAACAACATACTTACCTTTCCCTTAAGGGAGCCTACCGGCTGGGGCTGGACGACCTGCGGGATAACCTGCAACTGGGCGCCGGCCTGCTCGTACTGCTGGGAGAGTCTGATGCAGAGCCTCCCAAAACTGTTGATTCCGATGGGGATGGTGTCCCCGATGAAAATGACCTTTGCCCGCAGCAAGCCGGCAAGCCGGCCTTATACGGTTGCCCGGATGCGGATGGAGACGGCATACCGGATGGCGAAGACGAGTGCCCACAGGAAGCCGGACTGGCTACCCTGAAAGGCTGCCCGGACCGCGATAAGGATGGGATAGCTGACAAGAATGACGAGTGCCCCGATCAACCAGGCCCCGCCGAGCGCAATGGCTGCCCCCTCAATGATGCCGATAGGGATGGTGTTCCGGATGAAGCTGATGAATGCCCCAACCAACCCGGCCTGTCTTCCCTGGGCGGTTGCCCGGATCGCGACCTCGATGGCGTGGCCGACAAGAACGACCGCT
>JAGQXQ010000059.1:3599-13217 GCA_020436535.1 Phaeodactylibacter sp. | reverse complement strand
GGTTCCGGAGGTGGTGGCGCCATTACGGGAGGCAGCCAGCACGCCATTATCCCGGAAAATGAACTGGTAGCCGGCGAAGCTGCTCGTCTCGTCCTTATCCTTGTCGAAGTAGTAGCTTACCCTCCAGGTTCCGTTGTTGTTGATTACGACAGAGCTGTCGGAAGGTATAACGTCATCATTGGCATTGGTACAGGCGCCGATCGCACTAAGCAGCAGCGCCACCATCATCATTTGAAATACTCTCATGGATTGAATTTTTCAGCAAGGTAACCGGGGAAAGCTCTTAATACAATTTTATGGTGCTGAGCGGGAAAAAAGAACGAACGGGAGGAATTGAGAAGCAGGATGAACGGGATTTGAAGCTTTCTCTTAGTACGCTGCAATATAGAGGCTGCACCAAACATATTGCACTGAATTACAGTTCAATAATTGGTGTCTCATTTCCCCCGGGAAAGTACATTCAAACGGTATATTCCACTTAGTCCTTCTTTAAAAAAGTCAATTCTATGAAAAAGATAGCCATCAAATACGGTTTATTAATGTTCGCCGGTTTCACGGCGTTCTTCCTGATCATGCACCTGCTGGGGCAAAGCCAAAATTACAACCTGAGGATCTTCAATGGTGTCATCCATATCGGATTGATCACCCTGGCCATCCGGGAGTACAGAAAAACCAACCCGGAAAGCTTGTCCAACTATATATCCGGCGTTGCCATGGGCATGTATGCTTCCTTAATCGGAGTGCTGGGTTTTGTAATCTTTATGGTTCTTTACCTGTCCGGCGATGCGGAGTTTATGGCCTACATCAAATCCTCCATCCCCATTGGGGAATACCTCAATCCAATCACCGCCAGCTTATTTATTCTCGTCGAAGGGGTTGCTGTAAGCCTCATAGGATCTTACATCATCACGCGCATCGTTGATATGAATATGGGGAGTGATGAAGCCTGGGAGCGGTATCGGAGGTGATAAACGTGTCTCAAAAGTACTTTTTAGTTCAGAATCGAAAAATTTAATTTTGAAACTGGTTCATCCAGAACTCATCCCCGCTTCTCTTGAAAGAGAAGGGCCTAATGGCCAAAATTAAATTTTGCTACAGTTTTTAACAATTCCTTTCGAGAAAGCCTCAGTGTTTAAGAGTTTGTTCAAATTTCGATGATGAGTCGAAAGCGAGCAAATTTTGTTTCAGGCGAGGCGAAATTTTGCAGCCGGATGCGGGCAATCCGGCGAAAAATTCAACGAAGTATGAAACAAAATTTGCCGCTTGTAGGCCATTGATTGAATTTTGAACAAACTCTAAATCTCAATCATCAGGCCAATACTCGGCAGAGGCGTACCCGTAGCGTCATTGATCCTCTTGAGTAAGTAGCGCTGCTGGCCGACAGGCGCATCGGGATTGACGATAATGCCGTCGCCGATAGGCTTTCCATCCTCCCCGAGAGGCCGGTCGAGAATGAGCTGCTCGTTGCCCACCGCGTTACCGGTGATGTTCTCGATGTCCAGGAAGACATTCAGGCTCCACTTTTCGAAAAACCACTTTTTATCGATGCGAATGTCAATGGTGTTGCTGGCGTCATTGCGCCGGGTATTCAGCAGGTTGTAATTGGGGATGCCCCGTCCGTTCACATTCCAGTTGAGCACCAGAGAAGAAGCGTCTGCGAAGGGTGTGGAAGGCAGGCCCGCCTGATACCGCCAGTTGATTCCTATTTCCCAGTTTTTGCTGAACCGCTTGCCCGCAGTAAGGCTGAAAATGTGGCGCGCATCCCAGGATGAAGGCACCAACTCACCGTTTTTATCCTCAAACTCACTCCAGCCCAGCGTATAGGCGGCAATGCCGTAAAAACCTTTGAACAGGCGCTGCTGAAAAAGCAGCTCCAGCCCATAGCTGCGCCCGTTCGACCGTGGCGCCGCCGGCTCATTACCCACCACTCCAAAGTCTCCGCCCAGGTTGGCCAGCGTCAGGCTGTCCCTTAACAGGAAGGGATAATCGTTATAATATTTATAGTACCCCTCCACGGTGATCCTCGAGTTGGCGGCGGTATTGAACTCCAGGCCTCCCACCACATGATTGTTCCGAACGTATTTGATGCCGTTTTGCTTGTTGACAAAAACACCCTCTTCCTGGTAGCCCAGTATGGTGTAGGGAGGCAACTGGTAGTAGATGCCAGTATTGAAATTGAAGGAAAGGCGCTCGGTAAGGGCATAGGCCAGTGAAAAACGTGGGGAGAATTGCTCCAGCGGATTGTTCATTTCCTGCGAGTAGCTGTTGGCGTCCATGCGAAACCCAAGGGATAGAACGAGGCGTTCCTCCACCAGTTTACGGCTGGCCTGGGCAAAAAAGGCGTACTTATTCATATCGAACTCCGAGAAGTAATTAACCGTCTGAGGCCCGGCGGAGGTAAAAATGCGGTTGAAGGTCCGGTTGTTGTACTTTACGTATTCATAGCCGGCTCCGTAGTTGAACTTATAATCACCCAGGCGCACGGTGTGCTCGATGCGCAGCTTATTCTCAGCTTCCTGCGACCTGTACCGGAGGATGAGATTATCTTCGGAGCTCTCATCGTTCTGGTAGTATTTCTCAGCTTCATTATTCAGCATATTGCGGCTGAGCACGAAGAGCCAGAATCCGTTCTCACCATAGTGCTTATAAGTGAGGCCATTGGTGTAGTTCCACTGCGGGCTCACCGGTAGCTGGTCCAGCAGGAACTGCTGTTCTTCATCGTCGTTGGCCTCCAGGTTGAGCTCAAACTGGTCGAAAGCGCCCAGCCCGATGAAGGTGAGCTCGTTCTTATTGTCAATGCGGTATTTGACCTTTGCCTGGAAGTCGTTGTAGGTGGGCAGGAAGGGCAAACCGAGCGCCTTGAACAAAAACTGCAGGTAGGAGCGGCGGGCAGACAAAAGAAAAGTGGTTTTCTCGCCGATGGGCCCTTCCATGGTCAGGCCGATGTCGGTAGCGCTCAGCATGAAGTTGCCACCAAGGCGGTCGTCGCGGCCGTCGCGCTGGCGGAAGTTGAGAACCGAGCTCAGGGCGTTGCCCCGGTTGGCCGGGAAAGCGCCGCTAAAAAAGTCTACCTCCCGGATGAAGTTGACATTGATGAGCCCCACCGGGCCGCCGGAAGCGCCCTGGGTGGCAAAGTGGTTGATGTTGGGCACTTCCACATCATCCAGGTAAAACCGATTCTCGTTGGGAGCGCCACCGCGAATAATGAGGTCATTGCGGAAAGAAGCCGAGGTAGTCACACCAGGCAATGATTGGACGACCCGGGAAATATCGCGGTTGGCGCCCGGGTTGCGCTGTATTTCCGCCACGCCAATGGTGCGCAGCGATACGGGGCTCTCTTCGGTCTTCCGGAAAGGCGAAGCTTTCACCACCACTTCCTGAAGGTTTTGAACCACTTCTTCCAGTTTAAGGTTGACGATGGCCGGCTTGGAATTGGTCACCTGCACCTCGTAAGCCGTTTGCTCATTATAACCGATATAGGAAGCGCGGATATCATATAGCCCCGGCGCCAGCCCGGCGATCTCGTAATTGCCGTCCAAATCGGTGGTCATCCCCTTATCCGTACCCAATACCAGGATATTGGCAAAGGGGATGGGCTCGTTGTTGATCGCATCCGTCACCTTTCCCTTGATGACGCCCCCCTGGGCGAACAAGCTGCTGCCCGCCAGCACCATGAGGGCTAACGTTTTTATAAAATGGTTCATAACTAAGTTCATTGAATAGCTCTAATAGTTACTAATATAGCCGTCAACAAAAGAAGGTGGATTAAGTTGAATCTTTTCATAAATCTGTATCAAATGCTCCTGATGGAGGAAGAAATGCCCATCGGCCCGGGCAGTTGGTACAAACACACCCGGCGCTACATTAAAACTCCTTTGACAAACAGTCTTTTGAAAGAAGCTTATGATTTTGCATTTTTAGCTACCTTGTACAAAACAGCAGATTTGAAAAAGTGAACAGGGAACGCCAAGTGGATAATATTCTGAAGAAATATAGTCAAGTAACGTTCAAAGAATGAAGATCCTTATCGCCTGCGATTCTTTTAAAGACGCATTACCTGCCCTGGATGTATGCCGGGCTATACGCCGCGGCCTGCAACGGGCCCTGCCCCAATCGGAAACCGTTCTTTTCCCAATGGCAGACGGAGGAGAGGGCACCGCCGGTATCCTCACCTTTCACAGTAAGGGGAAACAGATAGAAAAGGAAGTCAATGATCCTCTGTTTCGGCCGGTCAGGGCCAGTTACGGCCTTTCAGGAGACGGGAAGACGGCTTTCATCGAAATGGCGGCGGCGTCAGGACTCCCCTTGTTGAAGCAGGAAGAACGCACGGCCCTGCGGTCGACCACCTTCGGCACCGGCGAACTCATGCTGGATGCGATACACCGTGGCGCCACCAAAATATTGCTGGGCATCGGCGGGAGCGCCACCAATGATGCCGGCATGGGTATGGCGGCGGCAGTGGGCTACCGCTTCTTCACCGAGGATGGCGAACGCCTGGCGGCCACTGGGGAAAACCTGTCCAGAGTTTCCACCATTGACGGCAGCCATCTTAAGATCGACCTGGACGAAGTGCAAGTAGAGGCCTTGTGCGATGTGGACAACCCATTGTTTGGGAAAAGGGGCGCCGCTCAGGTATATGCTCCCCAAAAAGGCGCCAACGCTGAGGCGGTAGCCACCCTTGACGACGGCCTGCGGCATTTCGCTCAGCTCCTTGAAAATAAATTCGGCCAGGATTTCGCTTCAATTCCCGGCGCCGGGGCAGCAGGGGGGCTGGGCGCCGGGGCGATGGCCTTCTTGAACGGCCGCCTGCGGCCAGGCATTGAAGCCGTTATGGACTACACCCACTTTGACGCGCAACTGAAAGAAGTTCAATTCGTTTTCACCGGCGAAGGTAAGGTCGACCGGCAGACCCTGAACGGCAAGCTAATCTATGGCATCACCCAACGGGCAAAGGCCAAAGGAGTACCGGTGATCGCCCTCTGCGGCACCTTGCTGGCCAGCCCCGACGACATCGAAGCCATCGGCCTGAAGGCTGCCTTTTCTATTCAAAACCGCCCGATAAGCCTGGAAGATGCGCTGAAGGAAACGGCGGAGAGTCTGGAACGGACAGCATTCCACATCGGGCGTATGCTGGACTGACTTTCGTAGAGGAAATCAAAAAACCACCCGCAACAAAGCTCCGTTCACCCCTCCGTATAGCTCTACTCCTTTATCTCTCAAGCCGGCCCGTTTGTGCAGATGAGGAACAAAATAGCCAGCCAGAGCGCCGGCAGCATACCCTGCGATAACATCAGTGGGATAATGCCGCCCGGCCTTCACCCTCAGATAGCCAGTAATAGCCGGAATCGTAGCCGCTGTAGCCCACACTACAGGCCTCCACTTGCTGTCCGGGTAGTAATCGGAGAATACCTTGGCGGCAAAAAACGCATTGGCGGCCGTCATGGAAGTATGGCCGGAATAAAAGGCGGTCCTGGCATTGACGTTTTGTTTTTCCTGGGCGTCTATTGCCATATTGTATACATAGGGCCGGGGCCGCCGAAAGGCATATTTGGACATCATAGTGAGCCCGCCGTTGACCAGCAAGGTTTCTCCCCACAGGAAAGCGATCCTCCCAAAGTCGCGGCGCGTTGGCTGACCGGCCAGCAGGAATAGCGGAAGCAGGTGAGATCCATTCAGAAAAAAATCACTGGCATCCCGGGCCGACTGAGAGCTGTTATAGATTGCGCCCCGGTCAAAAGCATTGACCTGAATTGGGTCGAGCCGCTCCAGTTCACCGGGCGTGAACAGCGCCGTTTGGTCTTTGAGCAACACACCGCTCACCAAAGCCGCCCCCCCGACTCCCAAAAAGGCAGCCTCCTTGCCAAAGCTGAATTGGTAGGGAGATTGAGCATGGCCAGGACCGATCACCAAAGCCCAAAAAATAAAAGCGACAAGGATAAAAGATGCTCGTTTCATTTAATCGAATTAAAGTTTATTCTAACTAGTGCTCTAAAACCTATACATGAGCCCTCCCCGAATACCAAATATTCTGGGAGACAAAGAACCGAAATTATTCCAATTGGTGCGATAACTGGCTACGAGCTGCCCGTTCCACTGGCGGGAGAACTCATATTCCACCCCTCCTTGAAATAAGATAAAGCCGGTTTGCCACATACTCCCGGACACACTGCCGTCAAAGTTCCATTCTTCTCCCGACAAGGGGTTCTTAAACTCATAGATCACATCATGAGGCAAGAGAGACGCCGTACCATAGCCCAGGCCGGCGAAGGGGCTCCATTTACTGGCATTGAGGAAGAGATACTGCATGCCCGCGGAAAATTGCAGGGTAGGCTGGGGCACTTCCGCTTTTGAGAAGATAAAATCATCGGTAGGCGGTTCAATTACCGGTACGCCAATGGATGCATCCATCTGGTTTGCTTCGATGTGTATCTTAAAATAGCCGGCGTCTACCAACATCCGGATATTGGGTGAAAATTCGATGGCCACCTGCAGGCCGGCCGAGCCGCCTGCCTGCCGGGACAGATTTTGACTAAAGGGGAAGGCGGCGCCACCGTTGAGCCCTAATTGCAATCCCTTGGGGCGGAGTGGATAGACATACTGAATCATCGATTTCTTACGTTTGGCCAACACCGGTTCCACCGGCAATTCCGGCCTTCCAACCGGCTGGCCCGGCAGGAAAAAAGGCCCACTTCTCCCTGGCAAGGGAGCTAAAAGGCCCGAAGGACTAGCCGGCTGTTCATCGGGCGCGCCGGGCAATGGTTGGCTTATTGCTCCGTGGCGATTACTAAAAAGGGAAGCGGAAGGGCTAGAGTCTTCTGGTATAAAGAATCCGGCGGAAGGTTGGCCAGCAGCCAGAAAGGGGTAGAGGGGAGCGCGGGAGGGACTCTGCCAGCCAGAAAAAGAAACGGCTGGAGTGCCGGAAGCAGGAGCACCCTCGGCACTTTCTCTGATCACCTCGGCCTGGTAGATGGTGTCAGTTTGGTAAATAACGCGAGTCTGATAAATCGTATCCCGGAATATTCCCATCTCATTGAATTGCCGGTTCATCTTTCTTTGCTCGAACAAAACGAACGCATTCATCCCCAGCAACAAGATCAGGAACGGAAGAACCCACCACCAGGCCATAGCAGCCGGCCGTTTTTGGCCCAGTTGGCCGAGCTGCCGTTCCAGGCCCCGCCAATCCTTCTCTTCGAAGGCTGGCTCCGGACGGCTCTCCAGGTTGTCCCGAAATTGTTTAAAAAAATCATCCATTTTAATTCGTTTTGACCTGTCTGTGCTTGCCTTTTTCCAGGATAGCCCGCAACTTTTCCTTGGCTCGTATAAAGTTGGAGCGGGACGTGCTCACACTAATATCCAGCATTTCTGCAATCTCGTGATGTTTATAGCCTTCCATTACAAACAGAATAAAAACCATGCGATACGCCGGTGTCAACTGTTGAAGAGCCGGCAGCACATCCTCATCCGGAGAGATTCTGGGCATGGGCATATCCCCATCCGCTACATCGGCCGAGGCCGTCAACTCCAGATGTTCAGGATGTTTGTGGTTCTTCCGATGATAATCAATGGCCGAATGGATAAGAATTCGGCGCAACCACCCCCGGAAAGGATAGGCCGGGTCGTACTGGTCAAGCTTGGTAAGCGCTTTGAGAAAGGCGTCGTTCAGAATTTCTATCGCCTCTTCCCTGTTTTTGGAATAGCGCAGGCAAATGTTCATAGCGTAGCCATAGAAATGTTCATAGAGCTTGCGCTGGCTATTCCGGTTGCCCCGCAGGCAACCTTGAAGAATAAGCGAAAGATTGATCTTCTCTTCAGACATTGTATTCACTTCCTTTATCTATACGTAAAGGGCTGCCTGAAAAGCTGCGTGATAGGGCCGTTTTGTTTCACCACTCCAGCATTCGTTCGCTGACTTGCTCTTTTTTTACCTCTATTTCAAAGTTGGCGCTCCCCTCCCCTTTTACCTGTTTAACCTCCACCAGGTATTTGCCGGGCGCTACTTCAAAGCTCTTGGGGTTGTTATTATCCGATGTGTACGTTCTGCCCTGAGCGACGGGCGCCCCTCCCCCAATGGGTTTGATATAAACCAGGGCGTCGAGCAGCCCGGAGGCATTGCGAACGCCAACCTTGAGGGCGCCGCTCTCGAATTCATGGCTTAACTCCTTTCGCTCATTGGCTTTCACTTCGATATCCCTGATCACTACCTTTTCGACGCCCTTAACGTCAAGCGAACCGATCTCCAGATAGTACTTGCCGGCGGTAAGCGTAAACACCCGGGGGTTGCTTTTGGCCGAGCGGTAAGAACGTCCGGAAGCGACTGCCCGTCCGCCGTCCGGGCGATAGACATTCAGCGTGGCGTCACTCAGCGCCCCGTTGAGGGTGACCCCAACCGCCAGCTCCCCGGTGGAGAAGTCGGCGACGTGTTTTACTGTATCTCCTTCAGCAACCGTTATCTCAAATGGTTCCTGGCCCTCCCCCTTCATCTGGATGGCGTCGATCTTCACCTGGTAGGTTCCCTGTGGCAGGCGCATCAGGCGGGGGTTGGTCTCCGGGCGCTCGTAGGTGCGGCCGCCGGCAACCGGCCGCCCATCTTTATCCTGGATGGTAACGGCCAGGTCCGTAAGCTCGCCATTGGCCACGCCTTTCACCCAAAAATAGCCTCCGGCAGTATCCAGGGGAGTCTCCACTGCCTGCTCCAGGGCATTGTTCAGGGAGCCGCTGTCTTTGGCTTCAAAGTACAAGCCCTCCCCCGCCTGAGCGATGCACTCCAACTGGGCAACATTTTCCTCTTCCAGCCCCAGGCCGATGACGTGCAGCACAAAGGGCAGCCCTTCGGCTTTGGCCAGGCGGGTTGCCTCGCAGGGGTCGGCGTCGCAGGTCTCCAGGCCATCACTGACCAGAATGAGCGACACAGGCCCTTCAATTGAGCGGGCCAGTTGAAAGGCCTCCTGAAGGGCAGCCGTAATTGGCGTCTTGCCGGTAGGGTTGATCTCTTTTATTGTTGCCATAACCGCTGCCTTATCAACCGGCCCAAAAGGGACCAGGGCCTCAATGTCCGAACAATCATCTTTTTGGCGGTGCCCATAGGCAATAAGGCCCAGCTTAGCCTCCGGCGAGAGCTTTTCCAACAGCCGCCCAATAGATTCCCGGGCCATGTTGATCTTGAATTCACCGCCTGCCTTGGCCCACATGGAACCGGAGCCGTCGAGGATAAGCAGTACGCTTTGGTTGGCCGAATGGGTTTGGGCACGGAGCGAAGTCAGGCCCAAGACAAAGAGGAGGCAGAAGAGTGCAACTCTGTACATATTATTTGGTTTTTGGGCTCCCATTTTAAGGTTGGACACTCAATTGGAGCTTCGTACATCGTACAAAACCCAGGCCACCGTTGGACCCGTACATCGTACACGACCCCGGCAATCTCTGTCCAACCTTAGACGGATACCCGGTTTTAGGTTGATAAACAAATATACGGCTCCAAGCTTGATCCTGCAAGTTGTGAGAAAATGGCCAAGTTCTCCTATATTTACAAACTTCAAAATAAATCCACTAAGTAATGAAATACCTCTACTGGCCTTTGATCTTGCTATTCACAATAACCACTGCCTGTAAACAAGCCCCGGA
>JAGQXQ010000059.1:0-3511 GCA_020436535.1 Phaeodactylibacter sp. | reverse complement strand
AGATGCAACAGGTATTCCCCGATGGGAAGACCTTTGTGGACTGTACGCCGAAATACCCCACCGATGAGATACTCGACAAATACCAGGCGGAAAAAGGAGTGGAAGGCTTTGACCTGAAGGCATTTGTGCTCGCTAATTTCGACCTGCCCAAGCAATATGCTTCCGGTTATCAGAGCGACACCAGCCGCAGCGCCGCCGAACACATCAACGAACTCTGGCCGGTGCTCACCCGGCAACCCGACGATACGGCGGCGGTCCGCGGCACCCTCATCCCGCTGCCCAACCCCTATATCGTTCCCGGCGGACGCTTTGGGGAGATCTACTATTGGGACAGCTACTTCACCATGCTGGGCCTGCAGGCCGCCCGAAAGGTGGACATGATCGAGAATATGATCGACAACTTCGCCTACCTGATCGATACCATCGGCTTTATTCCCAACGGCAACCGCGACTATTTCCTGACCCGCTCCCAGCCGCCCTTCTTTGCTTCTATGGTGCAGCTGCTGGCCAGTGAGAAAGGCAGTGAGGTGTACCAGCAATACCTGCCTCAACTGGAAAAAGAGTACCAGTTCTGGATGAACGGCATGGAGCAGGCCACCGCCGGCAACCCCGCCGTCCAACACGTGGTGCGCCTGAAGGACGGAAGCCTCCTCAACCGCTACTGGGATCGCGGCGCCTACCCCCGCGCCGAAATGTACCGCGATGATGTGGAGACCGTTGAAAAGAGCGGCCGCGACGAAGAAGAGGTGTACCGGCATATCCGTTCCGCTTGTGAATCGGGCTGGGACTTCACCAGCCGATGGTTTGCCGACAAAGAAAACCTGCACACCATCCACACCAATGACATCATCCCCGTCGACCTCAACTGCCTGCTCTATAACCTGGAGCAAACCCTGGCCGGCGCCTATGCGCAGGCCGGCGACCTGGAAAACGCCAGCCTCTTCCAGCAGAGGGCGGAGCAGCGCCATCAGGCCATCCTGCGCTACTGCTGGGACAATACCGGCGCCTTTTTCAAGGACTACGATTTCGTTGCCGACTCCATCATCGATGTGCCTTCCCTGGCGGGCATGTTCCCCCTCTACTTCAACCTGGCCATTCCCGAGCAGGCCGAGATGGCGGCCGCCGTCATCAAGCGCGATTTCCTCAAGGCGGGCGGCCTGCTGACTACCCTCAACCACACCGGCCAGCAGTGGGACGCCCCCAACGGCTGGGCGCCGCTGCAGTGGGTGAGCATCGTGGGCCTGCGCAATTATGGCTTCAGCGAGCTGGCCGATGAGGCCAAAAAACGATGGGTGGGCCTCAATATCAAAGTCTACCGAAATACCGGCAAGATGGTCGAAAAATACAATGTGGAAGACATGAGCCTGCTGGCAGGCGGCGGCGAGTACCCGGTGCAGGATGGATTTGGATGGACGAATGGGGTGTTGCTGCGGTTGTTGATGGAGAAGTGATGGTAGATGCGGGGCTACTCAATTTATTATTATTTCACCCTTCGAGCCTAATCCACAGATATGTACCAACACACTACAACCCCTTTCGGAAAATACGAAAAACACAGCCTGTTCGATGAAGCGGCCGGCAACAGGATCGACCTGATCCCCGGCTTCGGCGCCTGCGTGCTGAATATCGAACTTCAGGGGCAGCCTATTCTCGATGGTTATACAACTGCCGAAGAAATGGACATCAACCGCTGGGCGAAGAATGTCCTGCTGTTCCCCTTTCCCAACCGCCTGATGGAAGGCCGCTTTCGGTGGGAGGGCAAGGACTACGAATTTCCGGTCAATGACGGACAAACCGGCAACGCGCTGCATGGCTTTGGCATGAATGCAACCATGGAGGCCGTAAAGGCAGAAGCTGGGGAGCAGGCCGCCAGCATCAAATGTGCATGCCATTACAATGGGCATTTGAGTCATTATCCTTTCCCCTTTACCTTCGAAGCCAGCTTTCGGATAGCCAATCCCGGTACAATCGATGTGACGTTTCGGGTGCACAACAGTGGAAACGGCCCCATTCCGTTCGGCATGGGCTGGCACCCCTATTTCCGGCTCTCCGGCCAGGTAGACGATGTAGCCATGCAATTGCCTCCCTGCGATATGATCGGCGTCGACCAAATAATGATCCCCACCGGCAAGCATTATGAGTATACGACCTTTACCCAGCTTCGGCGCATCGGCCCGGAGGTGCTGGACAACTGTTTCGCTCTGCGCCAACAGGAAGGGCAGGTCGAAATAATATTGCGAGGGGAGAAGGGTGAGCTACAATACTGGCAGGAAGTGGGGCCGGGTAAATTTGGTTATCTCCAGTTGTTTACGCCCCATCATCGCCATGCACTGGCCGTGGAGCCGATGAGTTGCAATATAGATGCCTTTAATAATGGCGATGGGCTGATCCGGCTCGAGCCGGGGGCAGCAACTTCTGCCCGCTTCGGATTTAGCTTTAGTAGAAAGGAATAGTCTTACTGGAATTTAACACTGTTCACGAATTATACAATGCCTGGCGACTGTCGAGGCTAATTTACCCCAGAACAAGCTGAGCGAATGCGCCATTACTTAGAGCTAGAGCTTGTTTAGTGATTTTTAGACTTAAGATCACAAGGCTACAACCAATTCACTCGGGTTATAGGCATCGGCTCAAAAAGTGCTGGCTTTGGGTTTCGAAGAGTGCATTGAAGCTGTCTTCAAACTTGGAGTAGATGACACCTTTTTTGTTCCTCAAAAGATGTCATCTACCCCAAAGTGGGAATTGTTGCATTTACACTTTTACACGCCCAGCAAACAAGCTCGTATTCAGACTTTTCGGCGGGAAATTGAAAATAGGTTGATTTTTATACAGCAAGTTTATTACCCGCCGAGATAGTTCTTGAGCAGTTTGCTCCGGTTAGCAGAACGCAACTTGTTGATAGCCTTATCTTTAATCTGGCGAACCCGTTCGCGGGTCAGGCCGAATTTCTCGCCGATATCTTCGAGAGACATAGGGTGTTCAACACCAATACCGAAATACAATTTGATGACGTCACACTGCCGTTCGGTCAGCGTGCTCAGAGAGCGCTCGATCTCCTTACGCAGCGATTCCTGGTAATCCAGAGCGGAATCCGTACCGGGCGTACTGCTGTTTTCCAGCACATCTAGCAGGGAGTTGTCTTCGCCTTCCACAAAGGGTGCATCCATAGATACGTGGCGGGCGGCAACACCAAGCGTTGTCTCCACTTCTTCGGTAGGGATCTCCAGGGTTTCCGCCAGTTCATCGGCCGAAGGTTCGCGCTCGTATTCCTGTTCCAGTTCCGAAAACGCTTTGTTGATCTTATTGAGCGAGCCGACTTTGTTCAAGGGAAGGCGAACAATACGGGATTGTTCTGCCAATGCCTGAAGAATAGACTGGCGAATCCACCAAACGGCATAGGAGATGAATTTGAAACCTCGGGTTTCATCAAAACGCTGGGCGGCTTTGATCAGGCCCAGGTTGCCTTCGTTGATAAGGTCGCTAAGAGATAAGCCTTGATTCTGGTATTGTT
>JAGQXQ010000058.1 GCA_020436535.1 Phaeodactylibacter sp. | reverse complement strand
CACTGATGGCGGCCTTTACCGCTCCGACGACGGCGGCAATCAATATTTTCCGGTCAATGGCGGCTACCAGACTGTGCAGTTCTATAATGGATTTTCCAATTCCGCCCAAAACCCGAATATCGCCTATGGTGGTTTGCAGGATAATGGCAGCATCCGTTGGGATGGCGGCCTGGCCTGGACCTCAGTGTTTGGCGGCGACGGTGGCTGGTCTGCTGTTGACCAAAATAACGACAACCGCGTATTTGTTTCCTGGCAGGGGCTCAACATCCAACGTTCCGAAAATGGCGGCGCCGGCTTTCAAAGTATTGCCCCTCCCGGCAATGAGTTTACCGCCTTTATTGCGCCCTACGTCATTGCTCCGGATAATGCCAATATCATTTACGCCGGCAGAATGAATGTCTATAAATCGGAGAACGCCGGCAGCAGTTGGTCGGCTACCACCAGTGGGAATGGGCTGGATGGTAACGCCATCCTCAGTATGGCCCTTTCGCCTGAAAACGCTGATGTTGTGTACGCCGCTACAGCGCCCCTTCCCGGCTCTACTACCCATGGGGTGTTTGTCACCACCAATGGGGGCGGCAGTTGGGCTAATATTACCGCTCCCAATCTGCCCGACCGCTTCCCCATGGATATGCAAGTGGCGCCTAATGATGAAGCCACTGTCTATATCACCTATTCCGGTTTTGGCTCTGGCCATTTATTCCGAACTACCGATTATGGAGACAGTTGGGAAGACCTCTCGGCGGGTTTACCCGATGTACCCACCAACGCAGTGGTTCTAGATCCGGCCTTTCCCGGTTTCATCTATGTCGGCAACGACCTTGGCGTCTTTGTCTCCACTGATGACGGTTTAAACTGGCACCCCTTCCAGGAGGGACTCCCCGGCGCAACGATGGTTTTTGATCTCACCATCGCTTCCGTCAACCGGAAGCTAAGGGTGGCTACCCACGGCAATGGGGCTTACCAGCGCGATCTGCTGGAAGAAGAAATTCTCGGCTTAGAGGAAGCCTCTGTAGATGCTTTAGCCAATAGCATTCGCCTGTTTCCCAACCCGATGCGGGCAACAGCTACTTTGCAGTACGAACTAGATAGAAAGGAACGGGTGGTAGTGCAACTCCTGGACGCCGAAGGGCGACTGGTTCGGACTCTTTCTGATGGAAGCCCGGTAAGAGGCATCCAGGAACTTGGAGTTTACCGGCAGGGCCTGAGCGCTGGCATCTACTTCCTCTGCCTGCAAGCCGGCGGGAAGCAGGTAACCAGGAAGTTGATAGTGCGGTAGAACGAACAGGAATCAGAGCGGGTTATTGGTTATCCTTCAAATGTTTTTGATAACAACTACAACTGATAACCAATAACCCGCCCTCTCCAGCACAAAACCCATTCACCCTACCCCATCTCCTTTACCATCCGCAGCAATCCCTGCAAAGGGATCTCTTCCCAGCCGCGGCTGCGGCCCAACTCGAACCCCAGTTCATAAAGCTGGCGTTCCAGCAGGAAGGTATCCAGCAGGATATGCCAGTCTTCTTTGGAAGGCGGGATCAGACCGGCCTCTCTTGCCATTGGCAAATAACCATTTAGAAAAGCGGTTTTCATACCGGCAAACCAGGCTTCCATCCAAGGCAACCAGGGGCTTTCACCTAGCTTGCCACGCTCCACTTCCACCTCCAGGGCAGCCATAGCAGCGTAGTACAACGAGCTGATCAGGCTGGACAGATCGCTCATCGGAGGTTTTCGAAGCCGCAGTTCACTGAAGCTCCGGGTGCGGTCGCCTTCAAAGTCAAAGAGAATAAAGTCTTTGCCGGTAAAAAGGACCTTCTCCAGTTGCAGGTCGCCATGGATGCGCACTTTCAGCGCCTCCATCTTATGGCTGTAAATGCGCCGGAGCTGGCCCAGCAGTGCGCTGCGCTGGTCCAGCAAGCGCTCACTTCCCGGAAGGTTGTCTTTATTTTTACTCAGCCGCTGAAAGGTAAGGCGGACCTGCGACTGCCAGGCTGAATACAGGGAGCGCTGGTAGTGCAGTGAGAAAGGTTCGGGGCTAAAGTCAGGTACGCTTTTATCGATCAGGCCGGTATGCAGGCGGGCGACCGTCTCTCCCAACAACTGGGCGCGGTGTAAAGGCATATCCCCAATCAGTTCTTCCCACTCGCTGGATAGGGGCGCTCCAGGCTCGGGGGGCTGCTCTGGAATGGCATGTTGTAGCGTATGCGACTGGATCCGCTCCAGGAATCGGCGGGACACATCGAAAAAATACTGCCAGGCCGTCCCCTGGTTGGCATGATAGGGTTGCAACATCGCCAGGATGAAAGGGGCGCCGTTTTTCCGGTCAAACTGCAGGTGGCTTAAGTAGCCCGGGACCGGCAACCCATTCCCTCCGCCATGTCGGTTGATCTCCAGTTCGGGATTCAGGCTGTCTTCGATCCGCCGGAATATTTTGAGAAAATATCGGTTGCCATAAGCCAGGTTGATATTGTCGCCGCTGGTTTCCACCAATCGGGCCGGCGGCACGTCTTCAAAGCGTTCCCAGCCGAAGCCAACGCTGCGAATAAAGCTGTAATGCAAAGGCGCACGGCCGGCATCCGACAATAGGTTACGCAGCAGATAGTTGCGAAAGGCGGGGCTGGCATCGGCTTCAAAAAGATATCCCTGTTGCGAAATGCCGGCCAGGCGGGCCAATATCTGGCTCGAGGCCGGCGCATTGGGTTGTTGCCGCGGATCCCCTTTTCTCATAGAGATCGGCAAAAAAGCCAACTCCGGGAAGCCTTCGGTGAAGAACAATTTCAGGATCAGTAATAAGGATCGCCCCCCCTCGTAGATAATGGGTTGCGCATGGTGGATATCCACGTGGTCCAGTTTCCGCCCGTGGAAATTATACCCAGTGCTTCGGGATAAAAAGGCGGGAAGGATCTTGGCGGCCAACACGTCTGCACCTTTGCCGACTGCCAGCTGCAACCAGTCTTCCGGCACCCATTCGAGGTCGGGGATCGCTTCCTCATCCCCCCCGGGTTCTGTTTCCGGCTCCAAAGCAAACCAGTAATAACCGTATGGGCCGAGTGTGAAACGGTTGATACCACGGTCCAAAGAGGGGAAACGAGTTTGCCCGAAGACTTCCACCGGCGTATACTGGTCAAATTGAGGAAGCTCCAGATCTACAACCTGAGAGTGGCGACTCAGATTGGCCACCACCAGCAGGTGTTCGTCCTCAAAGGACCGGGTAAAGGCCAGCACTTTGGAATTTTCCGGAGCGAGAAACTGGATATTTCCCCGCCCAAAGGCCTGGTACCGCTTCCGGATGCTGATGATGCGTTTCATCCACCACAGCAAGGAGGAAGGGTTATTTTGCTGCACTTCCACGTTGACCGTTGCGTGGTGGTATTCGGGGTCGTTGATTAAAGGCAGATAGAGGGAATGCGGATGGGCTTTCGAAAAGCCGGCATTGCGGTCCAGGTTCCACTGCATAGGCGTACGCACCCCATCCCGGTCGCCCAGATGCACATTATCGCCCATGCCAATCTCATCTCCGTAGTACAAAACCGGAGTGCCCGGCAGGGAAAACAGCAGGCAGTTCATCAGCTCGATCTTCAGGCGGTTGTTGTCCAGTAAAGGCGCAAGGCGATGCCGGATACCCAGGTTGATACGAGACAGGGCGTCCTTGTTATAAGCGCGGTACATATAATCGCGCTCCTCATCAGTCACCATTTCCAGGGTCAACTCATCGTGGTTGCGCAAGAAGATACCCCACTGGCAATTGTCCGGTATATCGGGAGTCTGATCGATGATGTCGATAATGGGATACCGGTCCTCCATCTTAATGGACATAAACATACGGGGCATGATGGGAAAGTGGTAGTTCATCTGACACTCGTCGCCGTCGCCAAAATAGGCTGCAGAATCTTCCGGCCACATATTGGCCTCGGCCAGTAACAATACGCCTTCTTTTTTCTTATCGGCATGTGCCCGGAGTTTCTTGAGAAAGGCGTGGGTCTCCGGCAAATTCTCACAGTTGGTGCCGTCCCGTTCAAACAGATAGGGAATAGCGTCCAGACGAAAGCCGTCAACCCCCATATCGATCCAAAAATCGATGATCTTGAAAATCTCCTGTTGCACCTCCGGAGAGTCGTAGTTCAGGTCCGGCTGATGGGCATAGAAGCGATGCCAGTAGTACGCATCGGCTACCGGGTCCCAGGACCAGTTGGAATTTTCAAAATCCTGGAAGATGATGCGCACATCCTTATATTTTTCGACCGTATCGCTCCAAACGTAATAATTGCGCTCCTTGCTGCCCGGCGGAGCCTTTCGCGCCCGCTGAAACCAGGGATGTTGGTCTGAAGTGTGGTTAATCACCAGTTCGGTGATCACCTTCAACCCTCGTTCATGGGCCATATTCATGAAGGTTTGCAATTCCTCCATGCTGCCGTAATCAGAGTTGATGCTATAGTAGTCAGAAATATCATAGCCGCCGTCTCGTTGAGGCGAAGGGTAGAAAGGCAGCAACCAGATTGCAGTCACGCCCAGGTCCTGAAGGTAGTCCAGGCGTTCTATCAAGCCTGTGAAGTCGCCAATGCCATCGGCATTTCCGTCTGCAAAAGCCTTGATGTGCAATTCGTAGATAATGGCGTCCTTGAACCACAAGGCGTCCTGGGTATTCGTAAGATCTTTAATCATGTGTATGATATGAATAGTTAGAGGTAGGGCGGCGATAAAATAAGAAATGCCTGACACATATAAAAAAGAAAAGAGGAGCTTTTGTTTACAAGGGGAAGAAATGGCTGGTTTGTTAGGTTGTTTATGGCTCTAAGGTAGCTCAATTTTCTGTGTCTTTTAAGCCACCCGCCTTCGGCGTATCCTCACTGATACACCACAACACTGATACACTCTATATACCCCTACCCATTGATCAGATAATACGTAGCCGCCCCCCCCAGATAGCCCAGAAGAGCCAGCCAGCTGATGCGTTTCAGATACCAGATAAAGTCGATCTTAAGGATACCCATGATGGCCACCCCGGCGGCGGAACCAATGATGAGGACACTGCCTCCTGTACCGGCGCAATAGGCCAACAGTTCCCAGAACACGCTATCTGCAGCATAAACGCTCAGGGGATACATACCCATAGCGCCGGCTACGAGTGGCACATTATCTACTACCGAAGAGAGTAAACCGATGAGCAGGTTGACGATATAAATGTTACCGAAAGTTTTATCCAGCACGGCCGCCAGTTCCTCCAGATAACCGGCGGTTTCCAGCGCCGCAACGGCCAGCAGGATGCCGAGAAAAAAGAGTACGCTGGGCACATCGATCCGACGGAGCACCGCCACGACCGTGCGGTTGCTATCGTGCATTCGATTGCGGTTCAGTATCTCCGTCACAACCCAAAGTACTCCCAACCCCAAGAGGATGCCCATGAATGGCGGCAGGTGGGTGATGCTCTTGAAAACGGGGACGAACAGGAGGCAGCCGACTCCCAGTATCAAAATGAGGTTTTGCTCAAAATCGCCCACCAGGTCTTCGTCATCGGGCTCACCCGTAACCTCCGGGCGCTGGAGGTTGCCCTTGAGCATGAAGGAAGCGGCGGCCAGAGGGATCAACAAGCAGACGACGCTGGGTAAAAAGACCTCCCTGACGATGTTCAGGGCGGTGACCTGCCCGCCGATCCACAGCATGATCGTCGTCACATCGCCGATCGGCGACCAGGCGCCCCCGGCATTGGCGGCGATAACCACCATCCCGGCAAAAAACCACAGGTCTTCCTTGTCTCTGATCAGCTTGCGAAGCAGGGCTGCCATAACAATAGCCGTTGTGAGGTTGTCGAGGGCGGCGGAAAGAAAAAAAGTGAGAAAGCTGAGCCCCCAAAGCAGCTTCACCTTATGGGTTGTCTTCACTTTCTCCGTAATGACGCTAAACCCCTCATGGGCGTCGATTAGTTCCACGATCGTCATAGCTCCCATAAGAAAAAACAAGATGCTGGCGATGTTGCTGAGGTGTTCGAGCAGGGATTCTTCCGCAAAGTGCTCTGCTCCCGGCTTATAACCGGGGATTTCCAACCCATGCCCCATCCCGATAACCAGTAGAGTCCAGCACACGACGCCGGTGAGAATGGCCGAAGCGGATTTGTCGATCTTCAGAGGGTGCTCCAGTGCAATGATGAGGTAACCCAGGAGAAAGAAAACAGGCATGAGTAGGTACATCAGGTATTCGTCTGTATTGTTGGTTCAATCTTGTATCCAAATATAGACAAACGTCCTGAAAAAAGTCACCCGGGTATCTTTTGTTTTTTGGTAACTATTCAGCAATTGGCGCTTAGCTGTTGGCCATTGGCGCCCGATGCCCATAAAAATGGGATATAAGCTTAAGCTAGTGGTTTTTTGCTTAACATAACAACCTTAAGGGCAGGCATTTGCTAAATGCTAACCGCCAAAAGCTAACTGCTGAATAGTTGCGTTTTTTGTTGAATAACCCGAGTGATAAACTCCAGACTCCTCCAGTGACCAATATCATTGAGCAGTAAGAGAAAGCGTTGTAATATTTACATGCCATAAATAAACCGCCTTCTGTTCAGACGTAATGGGAGGAAAGAGTGCAGGCAATATTTCTTTATCCAAAACCTTGGGCTATGAAAGCATTGAGCGGATTTTCAGCTTTCACAAAAGTGGCGGGCAGTATGTTGGGCTTCCTGCTGCTATTCCTACTCGGCGCTTCCTTCCAAAGCGCCCCGCCTTCCGATGGGCTTATTGAAAAGGGCTTTACGCTGGACAATTTCGCCAAAGAAACCATCGAACTCACGATAGAACAACCAGGCTCTATCGAAGCTACGGCTGAGTGGAGTCCCGAGAAAGCAGAGCTGGCGCTCATCCTATTCGGCCCCGGGCAAATGAATTACTACCGGCGCAGCGATGGAAAAAGCCCGCTGGAATTATCCTTTACCGTCACCGAACAGGATACTGCCGAAGGCTCCTCCTGGCGTCTGAAACTTGTTAACCAATCCGGTGAAACGGTGGAGGGCAAACTGCGCGTCAGCTATCCGGCTGTGGAGGAGGCTGGAGAAGTGCTGCAATGAGGCCCAATGTCGATCAGTACCTGAAAACAGCATTGAGGTTAGCAGTAGGCAGGGGCATTTCCGTACGCTCGAGAAGTTGCACCACGCCGCCCTGCAGATAAGTTTGAATAGCCGCGATGCCCAATAGTTCTTTGCTATCTGTACGACGCTTTTCGTGAATGGTAATGGCGTTCTTTTTCTCATCGAACCGCCCATAAGTGTGGTAATCTTTATTGACATATAGCACCTCCACTCTTCCGTTGATGGCTGCCGGAACGATTTCGTGCACATCGGCAGATGCTTTATTCTGCGCCATTGCTTGCTGGAAGCTTGTTTTATCCGCTTCTTGTTGCTTTTTGTAGTGCCTGCTAACGATCGGCCAGGCTTTCTCATGCAACTCAGCCGGGCCTTCAGCCTCGGGGTTGCCACTGATATGTTCATCGAGCAAATATGGATAGGTGTTGACTTCTTTGTATATGGGCAGCAGGTAGTCGACCGCCGCGACAACCATCGGTGGTTTTTCATCGTGCAGCATCTCCATCAGTCCACTGTCGATCTCTTTGAAATATTTTTTGAGGTCTTCGGCCCGATCGTCTTTTCCAGACCCCTGCCCATGGAACATGGCCTCGCGCCCCCCCTGGCTGCCTTGCCCGCTGTGGTGTTGCAGATGTTCTTTAACGTCCGACATTTCAAACAATTCTTTCATATTTGCCGGCACCAGGTCGTCGATCTTCACAGGGGTAATGCTGTGCTGATACCCTTCAAAGAAACGCACTTCATTCTGGCTTAGGGCAAGCAGGAAAAAGCGGCTTTGGCCAGTCAGTACAGGTAGGGTCGGGCGCAGATAAAATTGCTCCCCGGTATAGACGTATGGGTTAAAGTTCACTGGCAGAATTTCATAGTGGAAATAACCCTGATCTATAAAGAGGCATAGGCCGTCCGATAAGTTGGAAAAAAAGCGCTCGTTCTCTACCAACTGAAAGGCTTCTTCGAGGCAGGAATGGGCTTCCTGCTTATTCATGCCCCGTTCTTCCAGTTGATTGGATGCTTCCTTGAGGGCATTTTTCAACCTCAACCGGTCTTCCTGTGCGTGGTTGGCTCTATAAGTCGGGATGAAAATCGAAACGAGGTGTTCCCCCTTTCTTTGAAATAGTTCTTTGAACTTCTTTTCGTTTAGCATGTATTTTATTTTATTTATTGTCTACCTTATATCTGGTTGCTTTCCAATAATTTAACAGCCATTTGCTCCACGATGTTCGATTCTCCCGTTTCCTGCTTTTCGAACCGGGAAGGGCGAATAGCCGTTAAACCAATAGCCCTTCATCAATCTTATTTTACCTTAAAGCAAAAGCTCACCTATCATGGAAACCGCCCTGCTACGAAAGAAGCGAAAGAAGAAATACATCGTCAACTGGTTAAAGAGTATCCGAAGAAAACGCAATCTGAAGATCCTTTATAAAAAGCAACGGCGCAGGCCCTCCAAACCGGAAAAAAGTTAGATAGGCCTTGCAGAGCTTGTTCGCATTAGGCCGTTTTATCAGAACATCCCTTGGGATAAGCCGTTTTACAATCAGTTATGAACGTAGAATTTCAAAATATTTCATCCCAACACATCCGGAACTGTTTTCTGAAAGCTTATGAAGGGTTCCCGGAGCTACACCGCCACCGGCTGATTGTTCAGCAGCAACCAATGCGAACTACGACGATGCAGGCTCAGCCAGTTGTTAACCTTGCTTTTTTTCGACAGAGAAAACGGCATTACATCATTAGGTTGAGCGACAACATTCACCTTCGGGAACAAGTCCGGGTGCATGAATTGCCGGAAGAGGTACTCATCGGTTGGTTCGCTCACGAATTAGGCCACGTCATCGATTATCTTCCACGCACTGCCCTCGGTTTGTTGAAATTCGGCATAGGTTACCTGATGCACCCGAACTTCCGCATTGGCGCCGAACGCAAAGCGGATATATACGCGATCGCCCACGGCTTTGCCGATTTCGTGATCGCAACCAAGAAATACATCTTGGAAAAGTCCAACCTGCCAAACCGCTATAAAAGCCGGATTGAGCGGTATTATATGTCTGCCGATGAAGTGGTGCTATTGGTGCAGAAGCAGGAAAAAGAACAGCTCAGGATGGACACGCTGATTTGAATTTCAATTCAACTGACTGGCGAATGCCAGAAAAGCCTTCATTTTATCTTCATCCATAACTTTGGGTACCTTTACCTGCCCCCCTTTTTTCTTATTGGTTTCCAGCCAGCGGTAGAATGTTTGAGTAGGCACAGCTTTTAGCTCTACTCCTCTGAGCGCCTTGCGGCGAGCAACGCCGTAATTTTTATTCAATCCCTGCAGGAGATGGTCTAATTGTTGGGCAGCCTCCTGCTCATCAAAATCCTCATCTGCACTGACAACCCAATGGTGGTAAAAATCTCCTTGCTTATCTTTGATGGCGGCAACAGCAAACTCATTAATGGTTATATCCAGCTTTTGGCTCAACGCTTGTATGGCGGCGTTCATTTTTTCTTCGGACAGTTGAGCACCCACTACGTTAAGAAAATATTTGGTTCGCCCGCTGATCACAATCTCCATTTCCTGTAAATTGGTGAACTTTACGGTATCGCCGATCATATAACGCCAGGCGCCGGCAGGTGTAGAAACGATCAGAGCATAGTCCTGCCCTTCCTTCACTTCACCAACCGTAAAGGTTTCGGGCTCGGGCAACAAGTTGCCCGCCCCGTCAAAGCCCCGCTCATCGAAGGGGATGAATTCGTAGAAAATGCCATGCTCCAGGGCAAGTTTCATGGCCATCGTCCCCGGGCGGGCGGTATGGGCAAAGAAGCCTTCCGAGGCCAGGTAGGTATCCATATAGATCAGCGGGCGGGCCATCAGCTTTTCCAGGCTTGGGCGATAAGGCTCAAAAGCAATGCCACCGGACACATAAATGCTTAGAGCAGGCCATATTTGGTGAATATTGTCCACGTGATGGTATTCAATGACGTACTTCAGCATCATCTGTACCCAGGAAGGAATACCAGCAATGGCGCCCACATCCCAATCCGGCGCCTGCCGGGCAATAGCCAGCACGCGCTCGTCCCAGTCTTCAATGCTGGCAATTTCCAAGCCGGGTTTATAAAAGCCACTGAACCAGCCGGGAATGTTGTTGGTGCTGATGCCACTAATTTCTCCCTCCAGGTGCCCGTTCGGGTGGCGCTGTAATTGGGCGGAGCTCCCCAGCATAAGGATATCTTTTTCGAATAAGCCTGGAGGCAGGTCATATTTTGCCAGGCTTTCCGCCTGGGAAATGCCAACTGAACGAATAGACTCCAACATCTCCTGGCTTACCGGTATGCGTTTACTGTCCTTGCCCGTTGTACCTGAGCTAAGCGCAAAATAATCCGGCTTGCCCGGCCAGGTGATGTCCGGAGCGATTTGTTGTTGTCGCCACCATCGGCTGTTCAAGGTGTCGTAATCGACAATGGGAATGGATTTCTGGAAAGCTTTAACCGGATCATCGGCGCGAAGCAATGCTTCAAACTGGTAGTACAGGCCAAAGGCCGTAGCATTCGCTTTCGATAACAGCTTTCTGAGTTGTTCGATCTGGATATTTTGGTAATCTTCCCTTTCAGGAGTCAGCGTATGCTTGATATCAATTGCTGACTTTACAATACTTCCAAGTATGGCCATTTAATATAGAAAATTGGTGCTCTTCTGAAACGGGCAAAAGAAAGGGCTTGTTCGGTGAGCCCCTCGGCGCAAGAAAAAATGGTAACCAAAAAATATGGTAAAAAAGTAAAGCGTTGATAAAAATGTATTAAAAAGGATGTTAACAATCCAGATACAACAAGCATATAAAGTCTTAAATCCATAAATTTGTCTGCAAAACGGGTATTGTTAATTTCAAAAGTGTATACCTGGATGAAAAATTTCTTCCTCAATCGACAGTTGCGTCGAATTGAAAGGGAAGCCAATGATGACTTCCTGCAGATTCTGTCTTTCGGGGCCCATTGCTATCCAACCAAAGAATTGCATCAGTTGTTGTACGAACTTGATCAGCAAGCGGGGCGCCATGCCTACTACCGGCGCCTGCTGTTTATAGTTGGAGGCACTATCACACTATGGATCGCTCTTTGTTTCCTGTGTCAAAGCCTGAATTTTTACCCTGGCATCTATTTGACGATTACCATGATACCCATGTCAATTCTTGCTTTCTCCATAGGTTCTGTTTACATCAATCAGAAGTTCCGTTCCATAAGAAAAGCCGATCGCATAGAAAAAATCATCATAGAGGAGCTGGAACGCCGGAAGAAAGATGCTTCTATTTTTTAAACTCCCTGTTGGCGCCACTTTCACAATTTCGAATCCGGCCATCCATGTTTTAGGGAGTTATTTTCAACCCTTTTCGTATATTGATGTTATTTTTTTTACGAATAGGATAAGGACGCTGTCCGTCTCCCTAACTTAACAAGCTTATGAAGAAAGCGCCGGATCCAGTCATCAATATACAATCGAAAAAGCCATACTATGGATTTTCCTCCCCAACACCAACAATTACCCACCTCTTTGCTCACCGGCAAAAATGAAGACCTCTACCTGACCCAGTTTACACTGGACCATGCCAGGGAAATGATCTTTTGGGAAAAAGGTGATGGTTCTTTCTCTTATGCAAATGTTGCAGCGGCCGAAAAACTGGGGTATTCCCAGGAGGAACTCCTCGGCCTTACCGTTCGGGACATTGTACACGAGTATTCGGATGAAGAACGAAACGACGCCTGGAATATCCTGCGCGAGCAAGGAGAATCCGAGCGGGAGATCACCCTCAGAACAAAAGATGGCCGCCTCATTCCCATATACTGCTCCATGAATTTCATCCGCTTTAAAGGGCGGGAGATCAACTGTATATTCGCCAGGGACTGGAGTAAAAAAAAGCAGCAAGAGAGAAAACTGAACGAAGCCCTGGAAAAAGTCCGGGAGTTATCCGAGCGCCTGCAGGAAGAGAACAGTTTACTCAAGGAGGAGATCAATCTCAATTACAACTTCAACAATATTATTAGCCAGTCCAAAGCCTACAAAAAAATATTGCAACAGGTAGAGCAGGTAGCCGGCACCGATGCCACCGTGCTGATCGTCGGCGAAACGGGCACCGGCAAAGAACTGCTGGCCCGGGCCACCCATAAGCTTAGCAAACGGGACGACTACCCGCTGATAAAAGTCAACTGTGCCGGCCTGCCTAAGGACCTGATCGAAAGCGAATTGTTTGGCCATGAGAAAGGGGCTTTCACCGGGGCTTATCAACAAAAAAAAGGGCGGTTTGAACTGGCTCACAGGGGTACGATCTTCCTGGATGAAATCGGAGAAATGCCGCTGAGCCTCCAATCCAAGCTCCTGCGTGTCCTTCAGGAAGGTGAGTTTGAACGGGTAGGCGGCAACAAAACGATCAGAGTGGACGCCCGCGTCATCGCCGCCACCAACCGCAAGCTCGAACAAATGGTAGATGAGGGGCAGTTCAGGGAAGACTTGTTCTACCGGCTCAATGTGTTTCCTATCAGCAATATTCCGCTGAGGGAGCGCCGCGAAGATATCCCGCTGCTGGTACAGCATTTTACTAAAAAATACAGCGATAAATCGGGTAAAGCGATCGGCCACATTTCCAAAGCCGGCATCGGCCGGCTAATGGAATACGAATTCCCTGGAAATATCCGGGAACTGGAAAATATTATCGAACGAGCGGTTATTCTCAGTCCTGGAAATACGCTCAACCTGGAGGACAGCTTACCTAAAGGACGCAAAGGCGTACACGATAACGATGGATTCTTTAAATCGTTTGAAGATATTCAACGCGAACACATCATCAAGGCACTGGAACGCACCAACTGGCGGGTTACCGGCCCTAAAGGCGCCGCCAAAT